>CBHCZH010000039.1:0-24666 GCA_965977975.1 uncultured bacterium | reverse complement strand
TGATCGTAGGCGCGCTGCAGGAAGGTCGAATAGATCGCGCAGAACGGCCGCATGCCCTGGGCGGCGAGCCCGGCTGCGAAAGTCACCGCGTGCTGCTCGGCGATGCCGACGTCAAAGCTGCGCTCGGGGAACTGGCCCGCGAACTTGTCGAGCCCGGTTCCGCTTGGCATCGCGGCGGTGATCGCGCAAATCCTGCCATCGCGTTCCGCTTCGGCCATCAGCGCCGCGGCGAACACGCTGGTGTAGCTCGGCGGACCGGCGGCGCTCTTGGCCTGCTCGCCGGTGATCACATCGAACTTCTGCACCCCGTGGTACTTGTCGGCGCTGTTCTCCGCCGGGGCGTAGCCTTTGCCTTTCTGCGTCACGACGTGGACCAGGCAAGGCCCCTCGGCCGCGTCGCGAACGTTCTCGAGGACCGGGACCAGCTGGTCGAGATCGTGGCCGTCGATCGGACCGACGTAGTAGAAGCCGAGCTCCTCGAACAGCGTGCCGCCCATCGCCATGCCGCGCGCGTATTCGTCGGTCAGCCGCGCGGCGCGATGAAGCGGCTCGGGCAGCTTGCGCGCGACGCGCCGCGCGAGCTCGCGCAGGCCGAGGAACTTTGCCGAGGAGACCAGCCGCGCGAGATAGCCCGACAGGCCGCCGACCGGGGGGGCGATCGACATGTCGTTGTCGTTGAGGATCACCACCAGGCGGTTTCCGGCCGCTTCGGCGTTGTTCATCGCCTCGTAGGCCATGCCCGCGCTCATCGCGCCGTCGCCGATCACCGCGATCGCCTTGCCCGGCGTGCCGGCCAGCTTGTTGGCGATCGCAAAACCAAGTCCCGCCGAGATCGAAGTCGAGGAATGCGCGGCGCCGAACGGATCGTACTCGCTCTCGCCGCGTTTGGTGAAACCGCTCAATCCCCCCGCCTGGCGCAAAGTGCGGATGCGGTCGCGGCGGCCGGTCAGGATCTTGTGCGGATAGGCTTGGTGGCCGACGTCCCAGATCAGGCGATCGGTCGGAGTATCGAACACGTAATGCACCGCAACGGTCAGCTCGACGACGCCGAGTCCCGAGCCGAGGTGGCCGCCGGTCTGACCGACGGCATCGATCATCTCGGCACGCAGCTCATCGGCAAGCTGACGCAGCTGCTTGCGCTCGAGCTTGCGCAGTTCGTCCGGGGTGCCAACGGTGTCGAGCAGCGGGGTCTCGAGGGTCATGAGCGGCGCTTACACCCCGGATTCCGGCCTGTCGATGAACGCGATGTGATGTTTGTCTGAGGACTTCGTGAGATCGGTCCGACGGTCAGCGCGCGCATTCCTCGCAGATGCCGCGCAGCTCAACCACCGGGCGGACATCGGCGTAGCCCGCACCGCGGCCGGCCTCGCGCAGCGCGCCGGTAAGCTTGTCGTCGTCGAGATGGGTCGCCTGTCCGCAATCGTCGCAGATCAGGAAAATGCAGTCGTGGCGGCAGCCGGGATGGGTATTGGCGAGATAGGCATTGGCGCTTTCGACCCGGTTGGCGAGGTTGGTGCGCACGAACAGGTCGAGAATGCGGTAGACGCTGTTCGCCGCGACGCGCTTGCCGCGACGCTTTCCGACAGCCTCGGCAATGTCATAGGCGGATGCAGGCCGTTCCTGCGCGGCGAGCGCTTCGAACACGTCGGCGCGCATTGCGGTCCATTGCTCGCCCGCGGCGGTGAGCACGCTCTCGGCTTCCTCGACGAGCTTGTCGCCCGAATGTTCGTGATGCTTATGCCCGGCCATCGCCCCGATATAGGAGCGATGCGCCCCCCGAACAATCGCGCGCGCCCGTCAGCCGGTCTGGAAGGCGGCGCGGTAGAGCGTCGGGTACATTTCCCTCAGCGCCACGACCTTGGGCGCGTCCCAACGGCGGATGTACGGATGATTCGGGTTCTTGCGGGCGAAGTCCTGATGGTATTCCTCGGCCGGATAGAAGCGCCCTGCGTTCTCGACCCTGACCACGATCGGCTTGTCCCATACGTCGCTCGAACGCATTTGTGCGAGGTAAGCGGTCGCGACCCGGCGCTGCTCGGAGGACAACGGGAAGATCGCGGCGCGGTAGTGCGAGCCGACGTCGGGACCTTGGCGGTCCTTGAGCGTGGGGTCGGCGATGACCGAGAACAGCACGCGCAGCAACTGGTCATACCGCACCACCGACGGATCGTAGGTTACCCTGACGGCCTCCGCATGGCCCGTGTTGCCGGCCGAGACGCGCTCATAGGTCGGATTCGCGAGCGAGCCGCCGGCAAAACCGGACACGGCGCTCGTCACCCCTCGGGTATGGCTGAAGACCGCCTCGACACCCCAAAAGCAACCGCCGGCGAAAATGGCGGTCTTGAGACCGCGGCCTTCGTTGGACTGACGCTGCGCGGCGGGAGCGTCGAAGGTACTTTCGGCAGCGACGGCCGGCGAACACGCCGCTATCGCCAATGCGCCGGCGGCAACCAGCGCGCGGGACAGGCTCACAGGGCGAGCAGGTACGCCGCCATGATCAGGGCGGTGACCCCGAAACCGAAGAAGAAGGAACGAAAAAAGTCGGGTGCGAAAAGGCCCATTGGTCGTGTCCGAATACCTGTCGATCTGTCCCATCGGTCGTATCTCCCAGGTAGTTGAGAGACTCTGAACGGTCTCGTTGGCGATCGTTCATATAGGGATGCGTGGCGGCGGGGCCAAGCTGGGGTCAGTGCCGGAAGTGACGCATTCCGGTGAATACCATGGCGATGCCGGCTTCGTTGGCCCGCGCGATCACTTCGTCGTCACGCATCGCGCCGCCCGGCTGAATCACCGCAGTCGCGCCGGCCTCGATCGCCACGTCGAGCCCATCGGCAAACGGCAGGAACGCGTCCGAAGCCATGGCGCTGCCGATCGTTCGGGAATGGGCCCAACCCGCCGCTTGGGCCGCCTCCGCGGCGCGCATCGCAGCGATGCGCGCCGAATCGCGTCGGTTCATCTGGCCGGCACCGATCCCGGCCGTGGCGCCCCCCTTGGCGAAGACGATCGCGTTCGACTTCACATGGCGCGCGACGGTCCAGGCGAACAGCATGTCGGCCAGTTGTCGTTCGGTCGGATGAAGTTCGGTGACGACTTTCAGGTCCGGTTCCGCGACCGCGCCGTTGTCACGGGTCTGCACCAGGAGCGCGCCGGTGATCGGCTTAACCAGCAGCCCGCCACGCCGTGCGTCGGGCAGCTGGTCGACCAGCAGCAGGCGCAGGTTCGGCTTGGCGGCGAAAGCGGCGCGCGCCGCCTCGTCCGCGCCCGGCGCGACGACCACTTCGGTGAAGATCTCCGTGATCGCCGCCGCGGTCGGCCCGTCGAGAGGGCGATTGACCGCGACGATCCCGCCGAACGCCGAGATGCGATCGCAATCGAACGCCGCGCGATACGCTTCCTCGAGGGTGCTCGCCTGGGCCACACCACACGGGTTGGCGTGCTTGACGATGACGACGGCCGGGTCCTGTCCGGCGAATTCCGCCACCAGCTCAAGCGCCGCATCGGCATCCGCGAAGTTGTTGTAGCTCAAGCCCTTGCCCTGGACTTGCTCTCCTTGGCCGATACCTTTGGCGTACGGGCCGAGCGGGGCATAGAGCGCCGCCCGCTGATGCGGGTTCTCGCCGTAGCGCAGCTCGCCGACGAGCCGGCCGTTGACCGCCAGCATCTCCGGGAACAACCGCTGCTGATCGGCGAAGGCGAACCACTGACTGATCATCGAGTCGTACGCCGCCGTGGCGCTGAACGCCTTTGCCGCCATGCGCTTGCGAAACTCGAGCGTAGTGGCGCCATCGTTTCCGGCCAACTCCTCGAGCAGCACCGGATAGTCCGATGGGTCGGTGACGATCGTAACGTAGGCGTGGTTCTTCGCCGCCGAACGGATCATCGAAGGACCGCCGATGTCGATGTTCTCGATGACCTCATCGCGGCCCGCGCCCCGCATGACCGTCTCTTCGAACGGGTAGAGGTTGGAAACGAGCAAGTCGATCGCCCCGATCTCGTGCGCTTCCATGGCCGCGGCGTGCTCGGGATCGTCGCGTACCGCGAGGAGACCCCCATGGATCAACGGATGCAGCGTCTTCACGCGGCCGTCCATCATCTCGGGAAAGCCGGTCACGTCGGCGACGTCGCGCACCTGCAGCCCGGCATCGCGCAGGGCGCGAGCGGTGCCGCCGGTCGAGACCAGCTCGACCCCGCCTTTAGCAAGGCGCGAGGCAAGTTCGATCACACCGCTCTTGTCGGACACCGAGAGCAGCGCCCGCCGGATTGCAATTTGAGTCATGGACGGGCCGCCTATCGAGTCCGAGGCGGTCCCGCTACCTAATCTTCTTGAGCAGCCACGAAAAGCTGCCGCCGCCGCGCGAGACCAGGCCCTGCATGACGAGCTGCTGCACCGGGCACGGACGGCCGTCGCCATCGACCCACAGGCTCTCATCGACCTCGAGCGTGCCGTCACCGGCAACGAATTGCCAGTATCCGCCATCGGCCAGCGCGAGCGTCGCACCGCGCCCGCCTTCGGGCACCGAGACCTCGACTCCCGGACCGAGGTGGAAGCGGATCGCGTAGGGTACCTTGCCGCGCTTGCCCTTGCCTTTCGCCGGGACCAGTAAGTCCTCGCCGCGCAGCTCGGTACCGTCATCGCGCAGGATCAGGATGCGGCGATGGACCAGCCCGAAGCGCGCCGCGTAGCCGTCATGGCTCGCCTCAAGGCGAGTGGCCGTGCCTGCCCCGGAGACGCCGGCTCCGGATTGGAGCGTGCGGCGGTCGACCTCGACCTCGCCGACACCCGCCCCAAGCTTGCCGTTCATCAGTACAGCGGTCGAATTAGCGTCGCCGAGCACCAGCGTCGAATGCGCCGCCGTGGCCCGCAAACCGTGCTCGATCCGCACCGGAACCAGCCCGCCGGCGAAGGCCGCGCCACCGCAGTTCACGATCAGCCGCTGGGCGCCGTCGGATAGCTCGAACGCCAGCGTCGAAGCACAGCCATGCCGCGCATGGCGCGCGAGCGGCGGCGGGGCGGCGTCGAACTGCAGCACGGCCTTGCCCGCGACGGCGCGCTGATAGCCCCATTGCCGTGCATCGCGCAGCGGACGGGCGCGGACGCCGCTCGCCGCGACCAACGCGGCAATCCGTTCCGCAGGCACTGCACCTGCGCCTTGCCAGCAACCGAGCCCGCCGTCGCCATGCGTCAGCGCCAGGAGCGGCGGCACCAATAGCTGCAACAGCGTCTCGACCGCGTCGGGCGGATCGCGCCGCGTCGCGCGGTAGCAGGCGGCAAGGTCGGTCAAAAGCGCGATCGCTTCCATCTGCCCGAGCGGACTTCGCGACAGCACTCCGCCGTCGTTGCCAACCAACTCACCGAGCGCATGGGCAAGCCCTGCCTCGCCGAACAGGCGGCGCGGCTTGCCGTCGGGCAGAAGCAGTCCCGCGGCAGTGATCGCGCACCACGCGGCAAGAGCATCGGCATTGTCCTCGGCTCTGCCATGGTTGCGATCGAGCCAGCGCGCGGTCTCTTCCATCGCATTGAGCGCGCAGGTGCGCAGTGCCTTGTCGCTGCCGGACAAGATCAGCGGGGCGCGCACGAGCCAAGCCAGCAGCCGGAGGCCGGCGTGCCCGACTTTCCACGCCGCACCCCCCTTACGGCTATTGGAACCTGGCTTGGCGTTCGCTTCGAGCCAAAGCGCCAGCACGCGCTCGGCGGTCTGCACGCATTGCGCCCGCGGCGCGCAGGCCTCGAGATCGCGCATCCAGGTGAAGCCGTGCAGGGTGCGCTCGAACGGCGGGGCCAGCTTGGCGGCGGGCGAGAAGTCGACTTGCGCGATCGGTGCCTTGACGCCGTGCACGAGAAAATGGCCGGCCCTCAGCGCCGTCCCGGCGACCGGATCGCCGGCCAGCGGGCTGGCTACCGTCGCCAGCATGCGCGGCTTGGCCGGCTTTCGGAACGGCGCCGACAGCGTATGGCCCGAGACGCCGAGGCGATACGCGAGCCGAATCAGCCGATCGCCTGCGGATAGTGTGGGCGGGTCGAAATCGGCCAGCGCGAGCGCCCGTCCCGGCTCGATCAGCTCGGCTTGCTTGACCAGCGCTTCGTCCCTGCCGCCTTCGAGCGGGATCGCCATCGCTTCCTCCGTCAGCGCACGCGTTCCGGTGACGAACCGGTTGCGGGCGGCGAGCTCGGTCATCCCAAGCCTCTTAGCGCGGCGATATTGCCGGCGTAGCGCGCCGGACCGCCAGCGAAGCTCGACGAGCCCGCGACGAGCACGTCGGCCCCCGCAGCGACGCATTGGCGAGCTGTCTCGGGATTGATCCCGCCATCGACTTCGAGCCGCACCTCGCGCCCCGTCTTGTCGATCATTTTGCGGATCGCTTCGATCTTACGCAGCTGGCTGGCGATGAAGGCCTGGCCCCCGAAGCCCGGGTTGACACTCATCACCAGCACGAGATCGATCTCCTCGATCAGGTAATCGAGCGTCTTGGCCGGTGTCGCCGGGTTGAGCGAAATTCCCGCCTGCTTACCGAGCGCCTTGATCGCCTGGACCGTGCGATGGGCGTGCGGCCCGGCTTCGGGATGGATGGTGATTATGTCGGCCCCGGCCCTGGCGAAGGGTTCGATCCACAAGTCGACCGGCGCGCACATCAGGTGGACGTCGAAAGGCTTGGCGGTGTGACCGCGCAGTGCTGCCACCACTGGCGGGCCGATCGTCAGGTTGGGGACGAAATGTCCGTCCATCACGTCTACGTGGATCCAGTCGGCGCCGGCCTCGTCGATCGCGCGCACTTCCTCGCCGAGCCGGGCGAAGTCGGCCGAGAGGATCGAAGGCGAGATCAGCGGAATTTTCATCGTGCTCGAGGAGTGGCATTAACACTCGCAGACTCCGCGGTAACCACGACGAGGCATGTTTTCCACGGCGCCTCTCCCGCGAGCGGATTGGCGCGATGGTAGAAGCGAAAGCGGAGCCCTGATGGCGCCGGCTGTCACTCCATCCTACGGCGGCCTAGGAGTTTCGGAACCCGCAGGGTGCCATCCAAGATATGACAGGTCGCATGATCGTGCTCGCGCCGCGTTCCATGCTTGATGTGAGACAATAAGCTTACTATTAACCCTGAACTGCTTGGGGCGCCAAAGGCGCCTGTGCCGGGGGGCAAGCGAGCAATCCGCTTCAGCTTTGATGGGGCCGCATTGAGTCACGACGATATCGAGCCGCTGGAAACGGGCGCCTGGCTGCGTCAGTTGCGGAGGCTCGCCATGAACCTTCCTCAGAGCAAGGAAGCGCTGGCCAGATCGTTACGCCAAAGCTTCTATCTGGCGCAGCTGACGCCACGTCCCTTGCGTCACGTGATCGGTTGCAACGTGGCCGAGCAGAAGTTCGAGCAGTTGCTGGAGTCAGGCGAGCTGCTGTCGGCGGCATTGGCGCTGGTGGGCGATCGACTCAATTACAACCTGACCCGCCTCGACGGCGGCCGGGTGGAAGCGGAAGTCTGGCTCCCTACCGAGGATCCCGGCAGTCCGGCCCTGGGGCCGACTCCGCCGTTCGCCCTTCACCAGGCTTGGCTCCAATGCCTCGCGACGCTCGACGAGCGAGTCGACTTCACTCAGCTGACGGTTCGTCTCCCAGCCCGGCATAAATCCCAATCCGCACGGCGTCCGAAGTTGACTGAGCATTGAGGCGGGCCATCATGTTGCCCCGGTGAATCTCGACGGTCCGCGGACTGAGCCCGAGCTTCTTCGCGATACCCTTGTTCGAGTCGCCTTCCAGCAACCCTTCGAGAACGTCGCGTTCCCGCGGCGTGAGCGTGGCCACGAGCTGACGGGCTTCGGCTTTCCGCCGCAGGACCCTTGCCGCTTGGTCGCCCTGCCGCTGGAGGCGATTGACCGAACGGTCGAGGGTCTCGGGGGAGAACGGCCATTCCAGGTAATCGAGCGCGCCGGACAGCATCGCCTTCACGACTCTCTGCGGCGAGGGATCTTCCGAATAAAAGGCTACCGGAAGATAGCTGTTTTGCGACCAGAGCTCTTCCAGCGATTCTTCGGCATTGGCCGGATCCTGGTCGGCGATGAGCAATGAGCCGTGGGTGGGCGCGCGATTCAACAGCTCATCGACGCTCTCGTAGATTTCGGCGTGAATCGATGGGGAATACAGCTCGCGAGCGATCCTCGCCCGCCGCGCGGGATCCGGATCGATCACATGAACGTGATGACGTGCTGCCATTTTACTACCTCCTGCCCGGCATCCGGTTCGATGCCAGTATCAATCGAAACTACTGTAACTCCTTAGTGGTTCCTACCTAAGCATCTCTACGCGGGAGCATAAGGGAAAGCACCTAATTCCAAAGTTTTGGCAAAGCCGCATGCGGTAGATGCCGCGTGACGCCGGCAACGGAAATTGACCTCAACGAAACAGGTTCACGGCAAATTCACCGATCTGGCTTCATTGGCGCCCGCACCGCTCGGCCGCCTCGTTCACAGGCCGAGCTCTTGGCCCTCGCGCCTGTCCTTCCTACATTCGCCACGGGATCGTGATGAACATGCCGACCAGCCTTCGCCTTGCCGCTTCCGCGCTTGTGCTCGCACCCGGCCTGGCCGCGCTGGCCATGCCCGCGCCTGTGCACGCGCAGTACAACCAATACTTGCGCCACGATGCCGCGAAATGCCGCGGCGACGGGCCGGCGGTCCGCATCACGGTGAACGGCGTGAAATCGAGCCGCGGCACGCTACGTGTCCAGCTGTACAGGGCGACCAGAGCGGACTGGCTCGAAACCGGCCGCTGGCTCAACCGCATCGAGCTGCCCGCGCAGGCCGGGACGATGAGCGTCTGCATGCCCGCGCCCGGGCCCGGCACCTACGGGATCGCGATCCGCCACGACGTCAACAACAATGACGAGACCGACCTGACCCAGGACGGCGGCGGGATGTCCAACAACCCGAGCATCAACGTGTTCAATCTCGGCAAGCCGAGCTACACCAAGGTCGCCTTCGCTCTCGGTCGGGAAGTCAAGCCGATGACGATCCGCATGCGCTACATGTAGCGCGCGGGTTCACTCGGCGGGCCTTTCGTCGCGGCGGGCCCGCCACAGCAACCACAAGACGCCGGGGGCCGCGATCAGTGGATATTTCTCGCGCAACGGCGTCACCTTGACCGGCAATCCGGTATGGCGCTCGACCTTCCAGGCGGCATAGCGCATCCCGCCCTCGAACGTCGTCATCGCACGGGCCAGGCGGGTCAGGTTGATGAGCTTCCCGAGCCTCCTGCGTACGCCCCACCAGCGCAGAATAGCCTTTCGTTGCGCCGGATCGAGCTGGGGCTCGATTGCCCGCCCGTCCTGGACGAAGGGGATGCTCGCCTCGACCAATGCGAGCGGCAGCAGGCCGTCGAAATGGGCCCGGTTCGCCGAAAGGATTGCGTTCTCGCGCCCCGCCGGTTCGACCCGAAACTCGGCGCGATAAGTGGCGCGAAACAGGGCCCGCCAGTAGCAGTCCTCGCTGCCGGTGCGCGGTCCGACCGCGATCGCCAGTCGCGCCGCCGTGCCCGCGGCCGCCGCCAGCGCTTGCCGCACTGTCGCCTCTGCGCTCTCGTCGCAAGACCAGGCGAGCGCGCTCGGCTGGACGAAGCGGGCCCAGATCGTGGTATCGAGCGTTTCGCCGCGCGCCGCAGCGGCGAACGTCGCGAGAGTCATCGTCGCGACCTTGGCCCGCAGAACGCCGGCGTCATGGGGCCGCTCGCGATAAGACACCGTGGGCCAGATGCCTCGCTCGCGATCGCCCGGCACCAGGACGTAGAAATCGAGCACGCCGTCGAGCGAGCCGGTGCGCAAGTTGGAGCCGTAAAACAGCACCGCTCGAGCGCCGGCTTCCTCGCCAAGCGCCGCGGCAAACGCCGCGACAGCCGGATCGATCGCGCGGTTGAGCGCCGCGCCGAGCCGCGCGGCGAGGGAGCTCACGGGACGACGAAGCGCAGCTTGGGTCCCAGCGAGAGCTGGTAGCGGCCGCCAGGGAAAGCCTCTCCGTCGAGGATGAAGCGCTCGCCGACGTCCAGCTGCAGCCCTTCGGCATCGATCACGTGATAGCCGAACCGGCGCATCTTCTCGCTGATCACGCCGCGGAAGATCAGGAGCAGTCGCAGCAGCAGCCCGCGATAGGTACTGTCGATCACCGCGGCGCGCAGACCTTCGCCATCGTTTCCGAACGGGCGCATGCCGGCCGGAAAGCGGCTCAGCGTCGAGGCAAAGATCAAATGCCGTTCGTCGCGCCGGCCATAGCCGCTGTGCGGCAGCTCGCGGCCCTGCGCGTCGTAAAGGCGCATAGGCGTGCCACGCCGCCAGACATTCGCGGCGCTGCCGAACAGCGTCTGCAGGAATGCCCAGAAGGCGGTGACGGCGACCGCGAGATTGTTGAACGCGCCCTTATCGTGCGCCCGCTGACCGAGCTGGATGGCCGAAGCATAGGCGCCCGCGCCGAACACGAAGCCCTGGACCCGCGCATCGGCGTTGTCGCGCTGGGCCACCACCAACGAACGGCGCTGCTCTATCCGGCCGGCAACGACCGCTTCGAGCGCTTCCTCGAGGCTCCACCTCGCCGGCAGTCCGAGATCGACCGCGAGCGCATTGGTCTTGCCGCAGGGAACGATGATCAGCGGCGGCCAGCTCTCGCCGAAATAGCCCGCGCCGCACGTCAGCACGTCGCGCACGGTGCCGTCGCCGCCGGCAACGACGATGTAGTCGACGCGCCGTTCGGCGAAACGGGCAAGGATCGCTTGCAGCTCGCTGCGCTTCTCGGGAGTCTCGACCAGCAGGTTCGCCCGCCCGCTCCATTCGGGCAAGGCCGCGCCCTGGCGATGGCTGCGCAAGTTGCGGATCACGCCGACCAGCGGCACCGGGCGCACCGGCGCCTGCGCGCCGCCCGGCGGCGCGGCAGGCCGGGTGACCTGCGGCAAGCGGTCGAACAGATGAACGGTCCCGTGCATGTGTCGGCGCCTTAAACCCCCGCGCTTAAGATACTACGGTTTTTCTCGAAAATCCAAATGGTGTCGCCAAGGCGCCACAGCAAGCGGGAGGCCGCGAGAAAGCTGTCCATAGCCCCTCTGGCAAGGCCGTGGCGGGCAGGTTAGCATCGACGCATGCTGGCAGACCATCTCCTCGAGCAGGCGCAAGGCCTGGCTCCGCGCATCGTCGCACTGCGCCGCGCGATCCACGCCGAGCCCGAGTTGGGCCTCGATACGCCGCTGACGCTGGCCAAGGTCCGGGCCGAGCTCGCCGACCTGCCGCTCGAATGGCGCGAGGGAACCTCGTGCACGGGCGCCGTAGCGACGCTGACGGGCGCGCGGCCCGGCCCGGCTGTTCTGTTGCGCGGCGACATGGACGCACTGCCGATGCCGGAGGAGACGGGGCTTGCCTTCGCCTCGTCGATCCCGGGGCGGATGCACGCCTGCGGGCACGACACGCATACCGCGATGCTGGCCGGGGCCGCCCGTATTCTCGCCGCCCGCCAGGGCGAGCTGGCCGGCCAGGTGCGCTTCATGTTCCAACCCGGCGAGGAAGGTTTCCACGGCGCACGCTTCATGATCGAGGATGGGCTGTTGGCCCCCCTCCCCGATGCCGCCTTTGCGTTGCATATCATGCCCAATTACAAGCACGGCCTGTTGGTCAGCCGCCCCGGCGCTTTGTTGGCGGCCGCCGACAAGCTCGAGATCGTAGTCGAGGGCCGCGGCGGTCACGCCTCGATGCCGCACCAGACGCGCGATCCGGTGCCGGTTGCCTGCGAAATCGTCACCGCGATCCAGGCCTTGGTCACGCGCCGCTACGAAGCGGCCGAGGCGACGGTGGTGACGGTGACCCAGCTCGACGCCGGCAGCGCGCACAACGTCATACCCGATCGCGCAGTGCTAAAAGGCACGATCCGCACGCTCTCCCCCGAGCGGCGCCAGGTGATCCGCGGCGACTTGCGACGCCTGGCCGAAGGTATTGCCGCCGCGCACGAGTGCCGAGCCGAGGTGACCGTGATCGACGGTTTCCCGCCGACGATCAACGATCCGCGAGCGGTCGATCTGTTCGAGGCTGTCGCCCGCGAGCTGCCGGGCGGCGCCTTCGAGATCCTGCCGCACCCGATCATGGGCGCGGAGGATTTCTCCTACGTTCTGCAAGAGGTTCCCGGCGCGATGGCCTTCCTCGGCGTGGCCGCCGAAGGTAGCGATTGGACGGGCTGCTGCGGCATTCATTCGAGCCGCATGATGATCGACGAGAGCGTCTTGCCGCGCGGCGCCGCGCTTCTCGCCGGGTGTGCGATACGGTTCCTGGAGCGAGGATGGGCCGGGCAGCCTAGACCCTAACGGACCGCCCGACCTCCACCGCCGTTCAGGCGGGCACCGGCTCGTTTGCGGCGTAGTCAACCATCTGCTCGTCGAGGGCCCGGCGAAAAGCCGGCCGCGCTTCGCACCGTTCGAGGTAAGCGGCGACGATCGGATAGTCGGGCAGGACGTCGGTATCGCGCAGGAAACGCAGCACGGTCGCCATCAGGATGTCCGCCGCGGTGAATCGGCCGAGCAGGTAGTCGCGCTCGGCCAGCAGATCCGAAAGCACGGCCAGCCGGTCACCGACCGTTTCCGCCGCCTCGGGCCGGCGCAGCTTCGCCCATTCCTGGCCGCTGCACAGGACGTCGATCGCGAACAGATCCACGATCGGAGGCTCGACGGTATTGAGCGCGGCATACATCCACACGATGGTTTCGGCTCGCTCGGCCGGGTCGGCAGGCAGCAGCGCTTCGCTCCTCTCGGCGACGAGATGCACGATCGCTCCCGATTCGAACAACTTGAGGCCATCTACGGCGAACGCCGGGACCATCGCGAAAGGCTGCCAGCGGCGGTAATCGGCGGACTTGCGATCCTCGATGCGGATCAGGTCGACCGCATAAGGAAGGGCGGCCTCGGCGAGGGCCCAGCGCACTCGCAAGTCGCGAACAAGGCCCTGCGCAAACGGCGGCGCCCAGGCGAAGCCGGTGACGACGAGGTTATCCATTCGAATTCTCCTTCACGGGGGTTTCGGACGCAAATTGGTCGAGCCGGCCGACGACCTTGCGCCAGCCTTCGCTCATGTTCCGGTATGCGGTCTGGTTGCGCGGCACGACGAAGCCCGAGTGGACGAGGCTCAGCCGCGTGCCGCCTTCGACCGGCGTGAGCGTGAAGGTCACCACCGTGTCGAGAAGCGAGCCGTAGCCTTCATTGCCGATATGTCCGCCGCGCCAGGCAAAGGCGAAGCATTCGTTTTCGATCACCTCGAGCACTTGGCAGCGGATCGTCCCGTCCCATTCGCCGGCGGGCGTGGTTTGAAAGGTAAAGCGCGTGCCTTCGACCGGTGCGAAGCCCGTGGGCGGCATGAGCCACCTAGCCATGAGCTCGCCGTTGGTCAGCGCGCGCCATACCTTTGCGAGCGGGTGCGCCAGGACTTCCTCGATGACGATATCGTGAGTGCGCGGGTGAATCGGCATCTGGTTCATGGATCCATATCCTCGAGTAGGGTGTTGAGATCGGCGAGCCGCTCGCGCCAGAAGGTCGCGTAGTGGCTCATCCAGTCGGCCAGCGGCGCCAGTCCGCGGGGATCGGCACGGTAGTGCACTTTGCGGCCTTCGGGCCTCTCGGCCACAAGCCCCGCCTGGCGCAGGGTCTTGAGGTGCTGCGACACTGCGCCCTGCGTGACGCCGCTTCCTTGAGTTAGCTCGGCAACGGTGATCTCGTTCGAGCGGACGATCCGCTCGAACACCGCTCGGCGGGTGGGATCGGCTAGAGCGCGAAGCACTGAATCGACGGGGATAGCGGTAAGCATGTCCATCAATTAGTATCGACTAATGCATTAGTCAATGCTAATTGGTTAGGCGCCTTGGGCCAAAAACGAGGCCGTCCCCAACTGACGCAAGCCCGATTGCCAACGCGGGTCGCGAAGGCTGCATGGCTGAGAACCCGCCTGTCAGGTCCGAAGACAACTTCGCCGGATGTGTTGGTGGAGTAGGCGCGAAAGGGACGCCGGGAACGCCGCCCCTCAGACCCGATCGAACTGCGCCACCACCCGCGCATGGGTCTTGAGCTCGATCGTGAGCTTCGGCTCCTTCACCACCCGCGGCTGGCCGGCCTGGCGGATGTCCCATTGGCGGAACTTCGCCCCGTTCGCCGGCGCGGGATCCACGCTCAGCTCGACCGTCGCACCGCTGCGATCGACGACGCGGTAGATCTCGACATAGGGATCGCCGTCCATCGTGATCGGCGAGCAGCCGTCGGACGCATGCGCCTCGAGCACGATCTGCCGCGGCGCCTTGAGCCCGCTCACCACCATGCTGAAGTCGAGCCGCTCGATCTCCGGCGCAGGAACGCCGTCGTCGAGGTTGAAGCCGGCGGTGAGCGTCAGGTTGCTCCACGCAGAGGGCATGGCGAGCTTTTGCCGGATCGCGTCGCCGGCATCGCCGAGGATCAGCTTCATCAGATCCTTGGAGAAGTCGCTCGGCTGCGCCTGATCGATCGTCTTCGACGCGAAATGATAGCGGAAGCTCTTCACCACCGGCGCGGCAAGCCGCAGGCCGAACAGCCTGTCGCCGTCGCGCACCACGCCGAGCTCGCTGATCTCGACGATGATCTCGACATCGCCGTTCTCGGGGATTTTTGCGCCCTCCGCGAAATGGACCTTCCGCAGCCTTAGCTCGGAGAGCATCTGGTGCTGCCATTCGGGCTCGATCACGCCCAGCCGCCGCGTGTCGATCTCGGCGCTCTGGCCCTGGTTGAGCGTGTCGATCACCACCGCTCCCCTGGCCGCGTCGATACCGAAATCGATGGTGCGGTCCTGCATGTTGAGGTCCTGGAGATCCTCGAGCAGCGCGCTGCGGATGACGCTCAGATTGTCCGCGAACACCGTCTTCAGGCTGCCGACACGCGCCTTCAGCTTGTCGTCGCTCCATTGGTGCATGGGCTTGTCGCTGATCAGCGTGTTGATCTGTCCGGCCAGCGCATCGAGCGACCAGTTGATGTTGACCGGCTTGAACAGCGCGGATTCGAACGCGCGCACGACATTGTAGAGCGCCTGGACCAGCGCCAGCCGCGCGCGGTTGCGGATGCCCTCGATGATGCGGAAGGTGTTGCCGCTCAGCGCGCGGGCCCGCGCCGAGGCTTCCTCGGCATTGAGCGCGGCGAGCGCGTCGTAGTTGGACGCGAGATCGGCATAGCCCTGGCCGACTTCCTGGTTGATCTCGAGCAGCGCGGCATGGATCGCGGCGCGCTGCTCGATCAGAGTCTTGATCTCCTTCGACAGCGCCTTCCATGTCTCGTCCTGCTCGGCGAGCTTGGCGAGCCGGACCTCGATCTCGCTCTGCGAGACCTGCACGCTTTGATAGGCCTTGCCGACCAGCGCGGCGGCGTCGCCGAGTCCCTTGCCGGCGGTCGACCAGGCCGAGGGCTTCGTCTTGGCGAGCTTCTTGATCTCGTCGACGGTCAGCTTCTTGCCAGCGGCCTCCTTCAGCTCCTTGGCGTCGGCCTTGGCCTTCTTGACGACCTCCTCGGTCTCCTTGGTGCTTGCCTTGTAGGCCGTCGCCGTGTCGCCGAGCCGCTTCTTGACGGTCTTGAGGACCTCGTCGGGCTCCTTGTCGAGCAGGTCGAACGCGTCGGCAGCCGCCCCGGCGACGCCGCCAAGGATCGGCTGGCCATAGGGGAAGACCTGGCACAGGGCCGCGGCGAGGTTGACCGCGAACTTGATCTGCCCGATCCGCGCGATGTCGCCCGACGCCTGGTTGTAGAGCTCGACCTTGCGGGTCTCGAGCTTGCCGAACACCGTGTCCTGCGCCACTGCGAGCTTCTTCGCATCCTCGCACAATTGTCCGGCGCGCGTCTCCGCCTTCTCGATGCGCGCGGCGATCTGGGCGCTTTCCTTGATGAGCAGCTTCGATGCGGCCTCCGCCGCCGCGACCGTCTCGGTCTGCTGGGCCTGCTTCGCGGCGACCCAGGCGGTGAACATCAGCACCTCGAGCGCCAAGTCCACTTCCATGCGATAGAGCTGGAACGAGCTCGTCAACGACAGCATCGGCGTATAGCCGGCGGGCTTGCCGAAATAGTCGAGATGCGACGCTAGCCGCTGCTGCAGCGTGACGAACTCGTTCTGCAGCGCGCGCCAGTAGGGCTCGTCGCTTCGCTGCCACACGCCGCGCTTGAGCGGGATCGGTTCGAGGAACACCGGGGCATAGATGTCGACCAGCCGCTGCGCCTCGACGCGATCGTCGCGCAGGTAGCAGGCGCGGACGTAGTCCTGCAGCAGCGACACCAGCGCGGTGTGCAGCCAGATATTGGCCTCGGTCTCGCTCAGGTCGAGCGCGACGGGATCGGCATCGTTGCCCGCCTTGCCGCTGTAGCTGGCGCCGTTCCTGGTGGAATAGTCGGTGTGCTTGACCTTGGCGTTCTCGCTGTTGTCGTCGCTGCCGCCGATGTGGATCTTGTGGCGATATTCGCACTCGTAATAGACCGATTGCTGCGGCCATCCGCCCGCACCGCCGTTTGCGCGCGGCGCTTCCTGGCCGGCCTTGCCCGGCCTGGCCGACCACAGCGCGCCGAACGCCGGCAGATTGGTGGCGAGCAGGCCCGGCTTGCCGCCGTTCCCCGCGTCGCCGGGCTTGACCGCGTCGGTGCCGTCGGTCGGCGGAACATTGGTGCCGTCGATCGTGTCGTGGCGAACGAGGACTTCCAGCACCCGCCAGATGCGGCGGATGCCGAGCACGGTCTTGCCCTTGTGGTTGGTGAGCTTGACCGCGACCGTCGTCTTGATGCCCGAATCGTTCCACGAGCTCTGGTCGGTGTAGTCGTCGCCGATCCAGCTCAGCGCGGCGGACGCGCTCTTGCCGTCCTGTCCGTCGAGGCCCTTGCCCGCGCCCTGGCCGTTGCCGCCATCCGTGATCACGCGCTTGCTGCCCGCCGGGGCATAGACGTCGCGGGCATAGATCGTCACCTTGCCGCCCGCGCGGCCGTCGGCGCCGTTCGCACCCGGCGTTTTGCCGTAGGCATCCTTCGCATGGGCGAGTTCCCACGGCGCGGGGCTGGTATCGATGCAGCCATCGCCCTCGAACTCGATCTGCCGCGCGAAAACGGTCACCTCGCATTCGGGCATCCACCAGCGGCACTTCACGGTCAGCGTGTCGCAGATGACGGTGAGCTTGGTCACCTTCTGTGCCGGAAGCGCACCCGTGGCGCTCGACCTTTTCGTGTCCGCCGGGAGCGCGGTGACGCCGTACAGCCGATGCTCGCTGTCGTGATCGTCGACGATCACGTGCAGCCCGGTCGCGATGCGCTCGCGTTCGTTCTGCGTGCTGTTGGTCACTGCCACGTCGGTGAGCAGCACCGGATTGTCCCCGCCGGGCATCGAGTGATAGAAGGTCAAACGATCCCGGATCGTCGCCGGCACGCGCGATGACATTGATTGTCCCCCCCCCGTTGTTCGGAACGCGTTAGATCAAGGTCACATTCATTCCCACGGATTATTTCGTCTCAGGTAAAAATCCCGGCGCCAGAAACTATTGTGGAAGCATTCTATCCCGCGTGCCTAACAGGCATTTGCCTGCACTTATATTCTTTCCAGGTTGATCCTTTGGTGGACCAACGCCGCGCCACGACGGACATGGACGCGAGAGGCCCGCGCGGCTGACACCGCCATCACCGGTCCGGAAGGCGGTCGATTCACTTTCGTCGCAAGTAAGACGAAATGGGGCGATCCGTTGCTGACCGGCACGGGCATGCCGACCACGCATCATGGTCCCGCCCGGTCCGAGTAGCTCGCGCGTTTCACACGCGCCGAGCAAACGCTCTCTGTCGTCGAAAAGATGGCGCACCCGACAGGATTCGAACCTGTGACCTCTGCCTTCGGAGGGCAGCGCTCTATCCAGCTGAGCTACGGGTGCCTGGATGCCTTTGGCCGGCGCGCGGGTTAGCAATGCGGGAAGCGCCCGCCAAGCGGTAATCCGGGCGACCCGCGATTACTCGCGGACGGGCAGCTGGTTGAGCCTGGCGCCGTTGGCGCGGGTGACCGTGACGTTGAAGCCGCCGCGGCGGCCGTCGCGCAGCTTGTAATAGGTGAGGTCGATCCGTTCCCCCGGGGCAAGCGAGCGCTTCGACCAGCCCGAACGCGACAGATGATTCGGGCTCATCCCTTCGAACGCCCAGCGCTGCCCGTTCTCGTCACGCACGTAGAGGAAAGTGTGCGGATTGGTCCACATCCATCGCTCGACCGTGACGTTCTTCATCTCGGTCGCCGTGCCCCACTCGAACATCGCGGTCGAATGATGCGCCACGGCCGGAAGGGAGACGGCACCCGCGAGCAGGGCGATTGGGGCGAGGCGGCGGGTCTGTTGGCTCGGCATGATCCTCTCCTGCGGCTCGCCTGCCTTACGGGTGGCGAACGCTTGCCGTGTTCTTGCCAGCAAAGCCCGGACAGAATCAACCCGCCGCTTGACTCCGCGTCTCGACGCACCGCAATCTTTCACCCCGGAGAGGACTTGGCGGAGGGTCGGATGCGGACTTGGGCAAATTTGGCGCGCGCGCTCGCGAGCGGCGCAGCGCTGGCGCTGACGGCGCTTGCGGCCCGGACCGCGCCTGCCCAGGACGCATCCGTTCCGCGGGCCGACGGCTATGCGGAGCTCGAACGCCTGCCCGACTGGAGCGGAGTGTGGGCGCCGGACTGGTCGCTGCTGTTCGGCGGAGGCGCCGGCGGCCCGCCGACCCAACCGCAACTCACCCCGGCCTCGGCCGAGAATCTGGCCGCTTTCCGTGCCAGGCAGGCGGCCGAAGGCATCGACCAATATGCCCAGGCGCACTGCATCCCGCCGGGCATGCCCGGGATCATGCGCCAGCCTTATCCGATCGAGATCCTGTTCACGCCCGGCCGCGTGACGATCTTCGCCGAAACCTACAGCCAGGCACGGCGCATCTACACCGACGGGCGTTCGTTGCCCGAGGATCCCGACCCGCTGTTCAACGGCAACTCGGTCGGCCGCTGGGACGGCGATACCTTGCTCGTCGAGACCATCGGTTTCAGCGAGTTCGCAGGTGATATCGGTCCCGGCATCCCGCACGGGCCGAACATGAAGATCAGCGAGCGCATCTGGCTGGAGCGGCCCGGCCTGCTGCGGATCGAGACCACGATCACCGATCCCGACGTGCTGACCGCGCCCTACGTCCAGCAGCTCGCCTTCCGCAAGGAAGCCGGCTGGGAAATCCGCGAATACGTCTGCGAGGAGAACAACCGCCTGAGGTCGGGCGAAGGCGGCGCCAACATCGATCTTGGCCTCGACGAGGAGGAAGATCCGTTCGGCGCTCCGGCCGAAGAGTGAGCCGCTAACGAATTGGCAAGCAAGGGGGCGCTACCTTTCGTTCCCGATGAACGCGGTTCCGCCTTCCTTCACCGGCGCCTCGCGCGCGAGCTTTGCGCAAGGACCGGCGAGCGCGACCTCGATGCGCTGGGCTGCGCTGGCCGACGCCGCCAATGTCGTGGCGCTGCTGGCAGGAGCGGAGCCCGAACGCGCGACGCCCGAGCTGCGCAATTTCCCCGCTTTGATCCGCGACGCCGAAGCGTGGCGGCGCGAGCAGGCGGAAAACGGCGTCGCCGATCTCGCGGCCGTGATGGAGCCGGGCATCGCGGCGCTGCTTGCGGTCAACGCCCGCGGCGCCGATCCCAAGCCAGCGGCGATGGCCCTATGGCGCGAGTTCACCGCGGCGCGCGCTGCGATCCTATCGTTGCTGCCGCCGAGCGGCGCCCTCGGACCCCGCCGCCTGGCCTAAGCTAGGGTTCCGCCCTCTCCAATTCCGAGGACAACGCGAGCGGCTCCAGCGCCGTCACGGCGGGGCCGTGAACCACGCTGCCGTCGGCGGCGAAGCGTGAACCGTGGCATGGGCAGTCCCAGGTTCGATCGACAGGGTTCCAGCCGAGCGGGCACCCCATGTGCGAGCACGTGGCGGAGATCGCTCGCAGTTCTCCGCTTCCGTCGCGATAGAGGCCGGCCTTCTCGCCCCGGATCTCGACCAGCGCGCCCTCTTCGAGTTCGGCCTCGCTGACCTCCGGATGCGAGCGCAGTTTCCCACCTATCAGGTCGCTGGCGACCGCGGCCGAATCCTTGATCAGCTGACCGAGGCCCTTGAGCGAATGGCGCGAGGCGTCGAAGCTGGGAGCCCAGGCGTTGGTGCGCCCCTCGCACAAGTCCGCGAGCGTCCGGCCCGCCGCTGCGCCGTTGCTGAGCCCCCAGGCATCGAACCCCGTGGCAACCAGCAGCGATTGCTCTTCCGCGCCCGCCCAGCCGATGTAAGGCAGCCCGTCGCGTGGGGCATAATCTTCATTGCTCCAACGCCACCCGCCGCCGGCGTGACCGAAGTTTTCGCGCGCGAAAGCCTCGAGCTCTCCAAACCCCTGCTCCTCCGCTTCGCGGTCGCCGTGCTTGAAGCGTGGGCCGGTAAGGATCAGGACCGTCGCGCCATCGGCGGAGCGATGCCGGCGGACCGAACGCTTCGGCTCGTCGGCGCTGATATGCATTCCGGCGGGCGCGCGCGCGGCTTCGATGGGTACCGCCATCACCGCATGCATGTGAGGGTGGGTGTGCGCATAGAACTGCCCGATCTGGCCGAGCGGCAAGTGTGTCGCCATGATCACGCGGCGCGCAGCGATCGCGCCCGTCTCGGTGCGGACCCCGGTCTCGCTCCAGTCGGTCGCCCGGCTGTTCTCGAAAACGAAGCTGCCGTCACCGGGGATCGTTGCCGCGAGCCCCGCGACGAAATCGGCCGGTTGGAACTGCGCCTGGTCGGCGAGGCGCAACGCAGCGCCAACGGGGTATGGCAAACCGGTTTCGGCGACGATTTCCATCGCCAGCCCAGCGCGCTCCGCCGCCGCGCGCTCGGCTTCGAGCTGCTCGATGCCTTCCGGAGTGGTCGCATAAACGAAGCTGTCGGCGGGTTCGAGATCGCAAGCCAGGCCGTGGTGCCTTACCAGGTCGGCGATGAGCGCGACACCGGCCCGGTTGGCTTCGGCATAAGCGCGCGCGATCTCGGATCCGTGCTGCCCCTCGATCCGCTGCAGGAACAGCGCATGTTGCGCGGTCACCTTGGCGGTCGAGCGGCCGGTGACGCCATGGCCCACGCGTCCGGCCTCCACCACAGCCACGGTGTGTCCCCGGTCCTTGAGCAACCGTGCCGCCATCACGCCGACGATCCCGCCGCCGATCACCGCGACGTCGACGCGCGTGTCGCCGCGCAGAGACGAGTGTCCGGGAGCCTCGCGAGCGGTTTCGGTCCAATAGCATCGATTGTTGGCAGCAGCCGGCATGAAGCACCTCGCATCGTCCCACCCTCCCGGTGAATGTCCGCGCGGCAGGGCGGTTCCGCATCTTACGCGGTCCCGCTTGACCGCGTTCCGCATCTGTTCCAACATTCGGTCATGGCCGAATCTCCAGCTCTCGCGAATCTCAACGAGGTATCCGAACGCCGCGCGATGGCAGTGGCGCGGGGGATTTGCCGGCTGTTCGCGCGCAACGATATCTGGGCGCTCGCCGAAATGCCGTTGAGGAACGGCCGCCGCGCCGACCTGATGGGAATCGATGCCAAGGGCCATATCGTAATCGTCGAGATCAAGACCGCGCGCGGGGATTTGCTCGGCGACGGCAAGTGGCCCAACTATCTCGATTTCTGCGACCGGTTCTACTGGGGTCTTCCGCCCGAGCTCGACCGCGCCTGTCTCGAAGGCGCGGACTTCCGCCCCGATTGCTGCGGGGTGATCGTCGCCGACGGATACGACGCGGAAATCGTCCGCCCCGGGCCGAGCCAGCCGCTCGCCGCCGCCCGCCGCAAGGTCGAGATCGAGCGCCTGGCTCGCACGGCGCTGCGGCGTCAGCTCGTCGGGCTCGATCCGCACTGCTCGGCCTGGGGGCAGGGGCACGGTTAAGGCTGACGGCGGCGACGGGCTTGCTGCGTTCGATGCTTTGACGCCAGTCGACGGAGGGCGTGACGTCGGTTAACGGCGCGCCGTCAAATCCGCGCAACTTTACGGCTAATTAACTATGTCGCGCCACAAGGCTCGGTGACGAGGAGCGGAAGGGGCGTTTTCCCTATGGACAGCATGCGCGGCAATTACGGATCGCTTGCAGAGAGCGGCGGCTACGAGCCGGGCGACGACGATTCCGCTCCGCAGGCTCCGCCGCCGGCCATCGGCCAGGACGAGCGGCGCATGCAGGTGCGCGCCTACAACCATTGGGCGAGCCTGCTCGAAGACCGCAACTTCCCCGCGATCGAGGACCTCGAGCCCGAGACTTTGCCGGACTTCGGCCCTTACAGCGTGCTGCTCGATTTCAGCACCGGCATCGAGAATCCCGGCATTTCCTATCTCGGCGACAAGCTCGCCCACGAGTGCGGTGTCGGCGAGGAAGACTTGACGACGCTCGCGGACGTGCCTGCCCGCTCGCTGCTGACGCGCATCACCGATCACTACATGCAGATCCTGGCCAATCAGGCACCGATTGGATTCGAGGCCGAGTTCGTCAACCAGCGAGGCGCCACGATCGCCTACCGGGGCATCCTCCTGCCGTTCTCGAGCGACGACGACACGATCGATTTCATCTATGGCGTCATCAACTGGAAGGAGCTCGCCGAAGCCCAGCATTCGGATGAGCTGCTGCTCGAGATCGATCAGGCGCTCGAGCCCAAGGCCAAGCTGCCGGTGCTCGACGCCGAGGCACCGCTGACCGATTGGGCCGACGGGCCGGGCGCCGAGCCGGCCAACGACGTGGCCGATTTCGCGGCCGAGGACGCCGGCGAAGAAAGCTATCCGGCGGAGGAATTCGCGAGCGCAGGGTTCGCCGACGACGGTGCCGCTGACGACGAAGGTCTGCCCCTCCCCTCGTTCGGATTGGACGACGAGGAAGACGACGAGCCGGTCCGCGGGCCGGCGTTCGGCTCGCTGCTGAAGATGCCGATCCAGTCCGCGAAGGCGCCGATCGAGCTGTCGGATGCGATGCTCGATCCGCTCGACGAGCAGGATTTCGGCGAACCCGGCGACTTCTCGGTTGCCGACGAGCCGGATGAGACCGCGTTCGGAGCGCGCATGCCAGTGGCTTACGAGCCCGAGCCGGAGCCCGATGGGTCGGAAGCGATTTCGCCTGCGCCGGATTTCGACGAAACCGCACCCTACGCGCCCGAATCGATTGCGTACGAACCGGCGTCCGCCGCTCTCGAGCCGGCCTTCGAAGAAGCCGTGTTCAAGGAATCGGAGCTTGCGAGCGCGCACGACATCGATCTGCCCGAGCTCGATCCGTCCGAGATGGAGCTCGGCGACTGGCTTGCCGCAGCCCGCGAGATGGCGGTCGCGGCAAGGGGCAGCGAGGAACGCACCCGCGAAGCGCTCTACGAAGCGATCGGCCGCGCCTACGACTTTTCGCTCGCCGCCGCCGAGGCGCCGGCCGAGTTCGACGAGATCGTCGCCGATTCGGGGCTCACGACGCAGGATCGCGCCCCGATGACACCGGTGGTCAAGCTGGTGTTCGGCGCCGATTACGACAAGACGCGTTTGACCGAATACGCCGCCGCGCTGACTCACGCGCATCGGCTCGAGCTGCCGCGCGGCACTCTCGGCGATTTCCTGCGCCAGGCCGAAGGCGGCCTCAAGGGGGTGGTCAAGGCCGAGCGCCGGCTGCGCAAGGAAGAGGCCGGCAAGGAAGTCGAGCCGGCTGACGCGCCGCGTCACGCGCTGGCCAAGAAGCTGCGCGCTATCGCACCGCAGCCATTCGAGGCGCTCGAGCCCGAAGGCAGCGAGTTCGCGCTGGTCATGATTCGCCGCACGGAGGAAGGCGACGTGGTCATGCTTGGCGAAGTGCCGGACGATGTTGCGCTGGTCGAGCGCGCCGCCCGCCGCCTGATCGGCTAATCCGCGCTGGAGCAGCGACGCGGTAGCGCTTAAAATACCCCGGAACCTTTTGGGACAGGCCGCGCTCCGGCCCGCATGAGACTGCTGTTCGCGCCTCCGGTCGTGGTCCAGCCCTATTTTGGCTACCGCAACCGCGATCGCCTTATCCTCTGCGCCCGCGCGTTGCGCGCCGGCAAACCCGACTTCGAGAAGCGCGGCCATCTGCGGGCGATACGCACCATGCTCGCCCAATTCGCCAGCCGCGAGGAAGCCGGCATTCGGGTGACGCTCGAAATCGAGGCCGCCGGGAACGTGCTGCGTCATGAAGCGGAAACCGACCGAGAAGGTTTCGCCCGCTTCGACGTGGCGCTCGACCCGCCCTTCGATCTGCCGCCGCATCCGGTCTGGGAAATCGTCACCCTGCACTGGTTTACCAGCGACGGGCCGCAATGCGTCGACGCTCACGTCCTCGCACCCGGCACCGACAGCCGGCTGGCGGTAATCTCCGACATCGACGACACCATCATCGAGACCGGGATGACAGGCGGTATGCGCGCGATCGCCCGCAACTGGCGCCGCATCCTTGCCGAGCTGCCCGAAGATCGCATCGCCGTGCCCGGCGCGGGCGCATTCTACGGCGCGCTCGGAGGCGGCCAGTCGCTTCCGGCCGGGGAGCTGCGCCCCGAACGCCGCATCCCGGCAACGCACCGGCCGTTTTTCTATGTTTCGTCGAGCCCGTGGAATCTGTTCGCCTATCTCGTCGCCTTCCAACGCGCGAAAGGACTTCCG
>CBHCZH010000038.1:0-24955 GCA_965977975.1 uncultured bacterium | reverse complement strand
CCACGCCGTTTCGTTGGAGCCGCTGGGTTTGTCACGGCCAAGCCCCGCACGGGCCCCCCACCTTCCGCCGCTAGGCGCCTGACACCTCCCCCGTAAACGGGGGAGGATCAGGCGAATCCTCCCCCGTTTACGTGGGAGGGGGACCATCCGCAGGATGGTGGAGGGGGCAGGGGGCAGCGGTCCCGCCCGCGCCAAACCCCCTCAATCCAGCCGCATCACCTCGATATTCCGAAACTCCACCTGATGTCCCTCGCTCTGCAGCGCGAAATAGCCCTGCCGCAGCTCGGTCTTGCCCCCGGCCGCCTCGATCAGCGGCTTGGCGTCCGCGTCCTCGGGATCGAGCTCCGGCGCGGAGTAGCGCAGCACGGGCTCGCCATCGATGAAGTGGGTGATCTCGCCGGTGGGCAGCACTTCCAGCTCGACGCGGGTCCAGCGGCCGAGCGGGAGCAGCGGCGAGGACGAATTGATGCAGTGGCGCATGTCGCGCTTGCCGTCGATCACCACCGTGGTGCCGGGCGTGCAGAGGTTGCCGGTCGGCTCTTCGGTCGGGCGCGGAACGCCGAGCAGCTGCAGTTCCAGGCTCACCGGAAACAGCTGATCGCGCCGCATCGTCTCCGGCGCCTGGGCGTGGAACATCAGCCCGGAATTGCTTGCCTGCCATTCCTGGATGCCCGGCAGGGATTCGCCGAACAGCCGGTATTCGAAGCGGATGCGATAGGCCCCGAGCGGCGCCTTCCAGAACAGGTGGCCGAACTCGCCTTCGAACTTCGGGTAGTTCGCGTGGCTGACCCGGATCGCGCCGTCGTGCACGGTGAACATGCCGAGCGGGTCCTCGCCCACCGCGCGGCCGGTGATCTTGGGGGTCCATCCGTCGAGCGTGCTGCCGTCGAAGATGGGTTCCCATTCGGCCTCGGCAGCCGGCGCCGCGCCGATCAGCGCCAACAGGGGGAGAGCCATCAGGAAACGCATGTGCAGGGACCTCTCGGTTGCTAACTTGTCTGACAAAATAGTGCGCGCGCGGTTCCGCAATGGCAAGTGGGCTTCCCTCAAAGGTCGCGGCATGCAAAGCGAGCGCTGGATCAACCGGGAGAGAACGACGATGCCAGCCCCTTCACCCTGCCGGACCGGGAACGTTTCGCCCGGGATCCGAACGCTCCGCCGCATCGTGGCCGCGCTGGCCCTGTTCGCGCTTTCCGGTCAGGCGGCCCACGCCGAAGGACTGCAAGGCGCGAGCATCCTCGTGATGTCGAAGACCGCCGGCTATCGCCACGCGTCGATCCCCGCCGGCCAGGCGGCGCTTCTGACCATCGCGCGGGAGGAAGGCTTCACGGTCACCTTCACCGAAGATGCGGCGCAGTTCACCGACGCCGGCCTTGCCCGTTTCGATGCCGTGGTGTTCCTCAACACCACCGGCGACATCCTCGATCCCGCGCAGCAGGCGAGCTTCGAACGCTACATCGGCTCGGGCCGCGGCCTGCTCGGCATTCATGCGGCGACCGATACCGAAACCGACGGATCCTGGCCCTGGTACACCGCGCTGATCGGCGCCCGCTTCAAGACCCACCCGCCCGTGCAGGAGGCGCGCCTGGTCGTCGCCGACGCAGCCGATCCGGTCTTCACGTCCGAGTCCCTGCGGGACAAGGCCGAGTTCCGCTCCACCGACGAATGGTACGATTTCGCCGACGCCTCGCCGCAACGCCGGCCGCTGGTCGAGATCGATCGCGGTTCCTACCAGGGTTCGACCGCCAGCGGCCGCGAGCCGATCGTCTGGCGCAACGACTTCTCCGGCGGCCGCGCCTTCTACATCGGCCTCGGCCACACCGACGAAAGCTACGCCTCGCCGATCATGCGCGATTTCCTGGTCCGGGGCCTGCGCTACGCCGTCGGCGAGGAATGAGACGGGCCCCCTCCGTCAGCCGCTAGGCGGCTGCCACCTCCCCCGCAAACGGGGGAGGATCATGTTGCGCAAATTCTCCCTGTTCACAGGGGACGTTTTGGTCTCGGAGATCCTCCCCCGTTTACGGGGGAGGTGTCCGCGCAGCGGACGGAGGGGGCCTGAGAGCCGTCTCAGATTCCGCCCCAATGAAGGTGCCTCGGTCCGCGGCCATGATCGCGCACCGCATCGAGTTCGGCAAGGATGGCGTCGACCTCGGCCTGTTCGGGAGGGTCCGGGATCGGATCGCGCTCGTCGTCGTCATCAAGGTCGTCGGGTAGCGCCTCGAAGATGCGAGCCCAAGGACGAAAACCTTAACGTTCGCACATATTTATGAGTGCGGACCGCGCGAATGAGCGTATGATGGGCGCGGGCCTGACGGGGCCTTGGTCGCAGGGGGTTTTGACGTGAATCGCATACCTGCCATCCGGCGGGTCATTCTGGCGGACATTCCGCTCGCGGCGAGCGCGGCGTGGGCCGTGCTCGCGGTCGCGGTGCCGACCGGGCTGCGCTGGTTCATCGACCAGGGCGAGGCGGGAGTGCCTTTCGTCACTTATTTTCCCGCCGTAGTCCTGGCGGCGCTGCTGCTCGGCTGGCGCTGGGGTGCCGCGGTGGCGGTAGCCTCGGGCGTGATCGCCAACCGCCTGTTCAACCCCGAGCCGCTGCTCGCCGTTTCGGTGCTCGATGCGGCGCTGGTCGGGCTGTTCGCCTTGAGCTGCGCGGCGCTGATCTGGATCGCCGAGACAGCGCGCCGGCTGGTACGCGAGCTCGAGGCGGCGACGGCGCGCGAGGAGCTGCTCAACGCCGAGCTGATGCACCGGGTCAAAAACATGCTCGCGACCGTCAACGCGATGGCGGTGCTGACCGCGCGCCATTCGGGGCCGGGGCAGTTCGCGCAAGTCTTCGCCGGGCGGATGCGCGCGCTCGACAAGGCGACCGAATTGCTCGGCACCGGCCGCCAGATGCATTGCGAGGTGGCAAAGCTGGTCGCCAGCGCGATCGAGCCGTTCCGCGCCGAAGCGAATTTCGCGATCAGCGGGGCGCCGTGCGAGCTGCCGCGCGATGCTTGCGTGCCGCTCTCGCTGGCGCTGCACGAGCTGTGCACCAATGCCGCCAAGCACGGAGCGCTTTCCGCCGCCGAGGGCCGCGTCGAGCTCGGCTGGCAATCCGACGCGGACGGGCTGCTGACGCTGGTCTGGCGCGAGCGCGATGGGCCGCCGGTGCCTGAAGTCCGCCGCGCCGGGATGGGCACCCAGCTGCTGCGTCGCCAGCACGGGCTCAAGAACGTCGAGGTCGAGTTCCGGTCCGATGGGCTGCTCTGCACGATCGAGATCGAAGGCGCCATGCCGGTCGCCCGGCAGGCCGCCGCCTAACAGTTCGTTCGGCCGGCGCTTAGTTGCCGCCGCCGTTACTGCCGGCGCGTTCCGCAATTCCCGGCGAGGCGTGCATGGGGCAGGGCGGGCCACCCAAATTAGGGAAACCCGGCAAAAAGTGCAGCTGCGGCGGTCGTTTACGGCTTCACGGCCGAAACCAGCGAATAGTACCCGCCGCCGGTGCGGACCGCTTCGACCTGGGTAAAGCCGGCGCTTTCGAGGATGTCGCGGAATTCGGGCAGCGAGTACTGCTTGCCGAGCGTGCCGATCAGCATCAGCAGGCTGAACGCGGCGGCGTGCCAGGGGCCGGCAAGGTCGTCGTCCATCAGCACTTCGGACAGGAAGATCCGCCCGCCGCTCGGCAGCGCGGCGAAGCTCTTGCGGGCGAGCAGCCGGTTGGTCTCGACCGACCAGTCGTGGAACACGTTGGCGAAGAAATGCGCGTCGGGCCCGGTCGGCCAGTCTTCGGTGAACATGTTGCACGGAGCCGTGCCGACGCGCTCGCGCATGCCGGCGCGCTCGACGTAGTTGCCGGCTTCGCTCGCCATCGCCGCGAGGTCGAGCAGGGTGACTTTGAGCCCTGGATGGGCCCTGGCGATCTCGATCCCGTAGACTCCCGACCCGCAGCCGACGTCCATCAGGTGCGCGACCTCACCGAACACTGCCTGTGCCGCGGCGCCGCGTGCCGCAGCCATCGAATGCGCGTGCATGAAAAAGGCGATCCGCTCCGCCGCCTCGGCGCTCATCGCGCCGCGCTCCCACTCGGGGGCGCCCGAGTCGAAGCTCTCGGGCCGCTTGCCGGTCTGCACCGCTTCGAGCAGCTGCTTGTGGAGCGGATTGCGCTCGCGATAGCCGACCAGAAATCCGCCCCAGTAGCCTTCGCCTTCGGGATGCAGCCAGGTCCGCGCCGCGGGCAGCGCGCGCCACTTGCCTTCACGTTTCTCGATCAGCTCGGACGAAGCGAGCGCGGCGAGCAGGATGCCGAGGCCGTGAAGATCGACCGTGAGCCCACCCGCAAGCTGGTCGGTGGTCAGGGCCGCATCGGAGAGCGCGCGAAAGATGCCGAGCTCGTCCGCCACGGTGCACGCAGGCAGCCGGAACTGCGATTCCCATATGTCCCAGATCACGCGGTCGTCGTTAGTCGGCGGCAAGTGGCCCGGCATCGCAGTCTCCCTGTTGTTATGGAGAGCATAGCGCCCGGTTCGGCGATGTCGAAGGCCGCCGCTCAGAAGGTCTTCTTGATGCCGACCCTGAACTGCCGTGGTTCGACCACGCGGCTCACCTGTCCTTCGATCCCCTCGGCCGGCTCACCGGGGAAGCGGGTGGCGTAGAAGTAATCGATATCGTGGCGCTTGGAATCGAACACGTTCAAGAGCTCGCCGTAGATTTCGATCCCGGCGAAGTTCTGCGGCGTCCAAGCGGCACGCAGGTTGACCAGCAGCGTCGACTCGCCGCGCAGCGAATTGTCCTCGATCAGCGGATGCGGTCCGAGGTAGCGCGCCCGCGCGGCGGCGTTGAACTCGCGGAAGATCGCCGACACGCCGAGCTCGCCCGAGCTTTCGAGGGCGCCAGGGACGAAGTCCTGGCCCTCCGGCAGCCCGACGTAGTGCGAGCTCGAGCCGGTCCAGACCGCGTCGATCGCGAGCCACCCGGCGGGCTTGAAGAACCCGGTCAGCTCATAGCCGTGGCGCTTGCCCGGATCGCTCGGCTCGACCGCGCCCGAATCCCCGACGTAGATCAGCTCGCTCTCGATCGAGCTCCACCAGTACACGCCGGTCAGGATCAGCCCGCCGCGCTCGAACCGCGCGCCGAGCTCCTTGAAGTTGCCTTCGATTACGCCCGGCGAAGGGCTGACCGGATTGGTCACGCCGCGCGCGTCGTTGGAATGGAACCCTTCGCCCCAGTTGGCATAAAGCGCGATGCCCTCGGCGACCTCGTAATTGACGCCGATCTTCGGCGCGAGACCGTGGTCCTTGGCGATCCCGCTCCAACTGGTCGCTCCGGCGAGCGCTTCGGTGCGGAAGCGGTACCAGTCGCCGCGCAGCCCGCCGATCACCATCAGGCGCGGGATGGGCTTCCAGATCGCCTCGCCGTAAACGCCGATCGAGCTCTCGAGCACGTCGAACGCGCCGACTGTGCTGAGGAACGCGCCGTTCACGGTGTTGTCGAGGCCGACCGGGTTGATGTCGTCGACCCGCACTTCGGTGCCGGCGCGGAAGGAGAAGTTGTCGAGCAGCTCGAATGTCCGCTCGACACGTCCGCCGTAGGTCCAGCGCTCCTCGTACTGGCGGCGCTGGTCGCCGTTCACCGGATCGTCGAGGAAGAAGGTGAAGTTGTTGAGCAGGCTCCAGTCGTAGTGCTGGGCGTAAGCTGTCACCCGCCAGGCGTCGGACTGGTAATGGACCGTCAGCACCTCGCGTTCGGTGCGGCCGCTCAGCGTGGGGTCGAGGCTGCAGAAGATGTCCTCGCAGAGCGGTGTTCCGATCGCGCGCTCGGGGATCTGCTCGGTGGGCGCCCAGCTCGAATCGTAGATGCTGAGCGACGCCTGCAGCTGGCCCATGCCGAGCGGGACGGAGTACTTGATCAGGCCCGAGATCGCGTCGAAGTCCTCGGGCAGCTCCCACGGGCCGTCATTGTACTTGAGCTGGCCGACCGCGAGCAGGTCTCCGCCGCCTAGCTTGACCGAACCGCCCGCGACGAAGCGGCGGTAGCCGTACTCGCCGACCTCCGCGAGCGCGAACGGCTCGAGCCGGTCGTGCGTGGTGATCATGCTCGCGCCGACGAAGCTGAAGTCGCCGGTGTCGGCGCGGTACGGGCCCTTGCGGTAATCGATGCGCGCGACCGTCTCGGGGATCAGACCCTGCACGTCGAGGTAGCCTTGGCCGTGCCCGTGGGTGCGGAAGTTGACCGGGAAGTCGTCGATATAGAGGGCGTAGTCGGTGCCGTGGTCGAGATTGAAGCCGCGCAGGAAGAACTGGTTGGCCTTGCCGCCACCCGAATGCTGAGTGGCGATCAGGCCCGGCGTCGCCTCGAGCAACTCGCCCGGCCGCAGCAGCGGGCGGACCTCGATGTCGGCGCCGGCGACGCCGCCTTCGCTCGCCGCGATCGCTTGACCGATGCGCCGTTCGCCGCGGCCGTAGACGTAGATCGTCGGCTCCTGTGGGCCTTGCTCATCCGCCGCCTCGCCGGTGTCAGGCGCCGGTTCTTCCTGCGCCGCTGCGGAGGGAGCGACGAGCAGCGCAAAGGCGGCGGTGCTACACGCAAGCATGCGGCGGAGCGGAAGGCGGTCGGTCATGCCCGGCGTAAAGCGGGCCACGCCAGGGCGGGTAAGTTAATTACGGTAATCGGTGCGTAACATGGGCGTTACACGGCTTGCTCCAAGTCTTCGGCCGTTGCACAATCCTAACGAACGATAGTATCGACCGGAGAGTATCGATGGCCACCGCGCCTGCGCCGCAGACCACCGGGTTCGACCCGGTCGAGGAACACGCGCGCCAGGTTGAAACAATGATCCGCTTCGTCGATCCCGGCGAGTTCGTGACCCGCCGCTATGTCCGCGCGGGCGCGGAGATCAACACTGGCACTTATTCGGACCATCGCGTGATCGTGCGCGATGCAATGCCGATCCGCGACCACTTCGAGCTCGACGTGCACGGTTTCCGGATCGCCCGGCAGCCGACCGCAGTCAGCGATTTCCACGACAAGGACGAAGTCGATCGCGTCTACGAGGCCGAGGTCGAGCGGCACGTGCAGGCGCTGACCGGCGCCGACAAAGTCGTCGCGCGCGGCTGGATGCTGCGCACCAGCGCCGACTTGTCCGAGCGGGCGAAAGCGAAGACCGAGAACTATCAGCACAGCGGCGGCATCCAGCCTCCGGCGGGCGAGGCCCATGTCGACCTCAACACTGCGACCGCGCAGCGCATGGCGGCCGCTACCTACGCGACGCACTTCCCCGACGTGCCCGGCTACAAGCGCTTTTTGATCACCAGCTACTGGCGGACGTTCTCAGACCCACCGCAGGACGTGCCGCTCGCCGTTTGCGACGGCCGCACGAGCTTCGCCGGCGAGGAGAAATCGAACACCCTGTTCGTCGTCGACCAGTTTCCCGAAGGCGCAGCGCTGACCGCGGCGGTCGCCGGCGAAGAGGCGATGATCGCCGCCTCGATCTTCAGCTACTCGCCGGCGATGCGGTGGTGGTATTTCTCGAATATGCAGGCCGACGATGTGCTGTTGTTCAAGTTCCACGACAGCGATCACGCGCGCACCTGGCGCTGTCCGCACACGGCGTTCCACGATCCGGGCTTCCCCGACGCCAGGATCCGCGAGAGTATCGAGGTGCGTTCGGTGGCCTTCTGGGAATAGCGCTTGGGACGAATATCGTCCGCTGATGGGAACTCCGCGTCAGCGTCGGCGTAGCGTCCGCAAGGAGCTTCCAGGCTCTGCGGGAGGGTTTTCATGAGGAACGCCATTACGCGCGCCGCTCTGGCCGTGCTGGCCCTGATCCTGGCTGCCTGCGGCGGCGGCAGCGGGGGTGGTGGCGGAGGTGGGGGTGGCAATTCGGCGCCGGCCTTCACTTCGGCCGCGACCGCGATGGTGGCGGAGAATTCCGGGGGGACGATCTACACCGCGACCGCGAGCGATGCGAACGGCGACGTGGTCACCTTCTCGATCTCCGGTGGGACCGATGCGGCGCTGCTTCAGATCACCGGCGGTGGAGCGTTATCGTTCCGCACTGCGCCCGATTTCGAGGTTCCTGGCGATGCCAACGGCGACAATGTCTACGAAGTAACGCTCGGAGCCAGCGACGGGCAGGCCTCGAGCACGCTCGCGCTCCGTATCACGATCATCGACACGGCCGCCGGCGGCTTTCAGGTGCGCCGTGTCGGAACAGGCTTCTCGGCCCCGATCTTCGTCACCGCGCTGCCCGATACGACCGGCCGCGTGCTGGTCGTCGAGCGCGCGGGCCGCGTGCGCATTCTCAATCCCGCGACCGGCGCGATCGCCGCAACGCCATTCCTCGACATTACGGGTCAAGTCTCGCTCGACGGTGAGCGCGGACTACTGTCGCTGGTGCTGGCGCCAGATTACATGACCAGCGGCCGCGCTTACGCGTACCTGACCGCGCTCGACGGTGCGGTGCAGCTGCGCCGCTACACCGCGACCGCCAACCGCGATGTGCTCGACGCTGGAAGCGGCGATGTGCTGCTGTCGATCCCGCACGGCCAGTACAGCAACCATAACGGCGGCTGGATCGGCTTCGGCCGCGACGGTCTGCTGTACATGGCGACCGGCGACGGCGGCGGCGGCAACGATCCGTTGATGAACGGGCAGAATCGCAACACCCTGCTTGGCAAGATGCTGCGGCTCGACGTCACGCGCGACGACTTCCCGGCAGACCCCTTGCGCGACTACGGCATCCCGGCGGCCAACCCGTACGCGGGCGGCGGCGGCGCGCCCGAGGTCTGGCTCTACGGCTTGCGCAATCCGTTCCGTGCCAGCTTTGACCGCGCGACCGGCGAGCTGTGGATCGGCGACGTCGGGCAAGGCGCGATCGAGGAGATCGATCGGGTGCTGACGAGCCAGGCAGGGCTCAATCTCGGCTGGCCGCTCTATGAAGGAACGCGGCCCCTGTCCGGAACCAGCACCGCGGGCATCACCATGCCGGTCACACAATACGGCCACGGCAGCGGCCCACTGCAAGGCAACTCGATCACCGGCGGCTTCGTTTATCGCGGCCCTGTCGAGCAGTTGCAGGGACTCTACATTTTCGCGGACTTCATCAGCGACAACATCTGGTCGGTGCCGATCGCCGGGCTGACGCCAGGGACGACGACGCCGAGCAGCGCCTACACCAACCGCAACGCCGCATTCACGCCGAACGCCGGCACGCTGACCAGCATCGTCAGCTTCGGCGAGGACCAGGCCGGCAACCTGCTGATTGTCAGCATCAATGGCAGCGTGTTCATGATCCAGCCGTCCGGCTGAGCCGCTACTCGTGCTTCGTCGTGCTATCCGACGAAGTAGGGGCCGGAGCCGCTTGTTCCGACTGGGGGCTCGGCGGTGGAGCGATCTGCGGCGGCGGAGGAGGGGGCGGCGTACGGCTTTCCTCCTCGCCCAACCCTTTCTTGAAACTGCGGATGCCCTTGCCGAAGTCGCCCATCGTCTCGGAAATCTTGCCGCGCCCGAACAATACCAGGATCACCAAAGCGACCACAACCCAGTGCCAAAGGTGTAAACCACCCATCTTCTTCTCCTTACAGGCGCCGCAATAGCAGCCGGGTGGGGCGGCCAGCAAGCCGTCCTGTCAGCGCGCCAAGGAACGAATCGAGGCCATGATCGGAGGAATCGACGCGACCAACCGCGGGGCGGGCGCGGAACCAAGATTCCCCAACCCATGTTATGCTGTTGTGAGCGACGACCCTTTTGTAGCGATCGGTCTGTTGACCGAGACCAATATACGGATGCTGGGACCTAGCTTGCGGCAGGTCTTCCCGATCCCGGACGACCATGAGTTCGACGATCTCATCAAAGCACTTGATGAGGCTTGCCCGAAGGCTCTTCGCTAAAGCGGAAAATGCTCGCGCAGGTTCTCGATCGTCTGCTTTGCGTTCTTGTGGTGGATGAACACGCCGCCGACTTCCTCCCACAAGTGGCGGTGCTTGTCCTGGTCGTCGACCAGCACATCGCCCTCCTTGGCGTGATCGCGCTTGTCGCGCGCCATCGTGGTGATGATGCGGGTGCCGGGGAAATGCTCGGCCGCCCAGCGCACTTTCTGGTCGGCCGCCCAATTGCCGCGCGGCAGGCCGGTCAGGATGATGGGATCGAGGTGCCTGACCGCCTCGAACAGTTCCATCGCATCGTCCGTCAGCGGCAGTGAGTAGTAGAAATCCGGTGCTTGAGCGAGTTTTTGCCAGAAGCGGCCGAGCCCGTGGCGTTTCTCATAGGCGCGTGGAGGCAGGCCGAGCACCGCGGTCGCGCCTTTGTCGAAGTCCGCGAGCACGCCGTCGCAGTCGAGATATAGCTGCCGCATTCGGCGAATGAACCGCGCCGGGCTGCTGCCGTTCCGTCGGAACTGGAGCGCGGCCGCGCGATTTCATCGGCGCAAGACGAAAGGAACCGTTCGATGCCCGTATCCGAAACGTCCATCACCGAGCGCATCGCCCGCGTCCTGGCGGGCCAGCGGGCGAGCGCCAATGCCGACGGCTACCTCGCTTCCGCCGGCGATGTGGTCGACGATTCGTGGCGCGAGCATCTCGACGACGCGCGAGCCGTGCTTCGCACCTTGCGCGAGCCCGATCCGGCGATGGCTTCGGCCGGCGATGTCGAAACCTGGCGCTCGATGGTCGAGGCGGCGTTGGAAGCGGAGGGCTAGAGATGCTCGAGGAGCTCGACAGCGTCGACGACGTGCTGGCGGTGCGCGTTTCACACAAGATCACCGGGACGGATCTCGATGCGATCATGGACCGGCTCGATGCGCTTATGGCGCTTCACAACAAGACCCATGTGTTCGTGGAAACCCAGGCGATCGACGGGATCGAGCTGACCGGCCTGCCGCGCTACATGGCGCGGGCGCTGCCCCTGCTCGGCAAGCTCGATCGGTTCGGCCGGGTCGCGGTGGTGGCGGACCAGGCGTGGGTGCGCGCCGGCACCCGGCTCGAAAGCGCGCTGCTGCCGAATATCAAGTATCGCGTCTACGACCCGGATGAGCGTGCCGAAGCGCTCGCCTGGGTCACCGGAGTGGGCGCGAGCGCAGCCGCTTAGCTCTTTTTCAGGCACACGTGTGGCACGTCCTTGCCTGCGTCCTCCGAGTGACCCTCGGCATGCTTGTGAGGCTGGGCGTGGCCGTGGGTGCGCGCATACTCGTAGTCGATCGTCTTGAGAATCTCTTCGGCCGCCTCGCCCGCGTTGATGCGCAGCAAGGCATCGATCTTAGCCTCGACCCGGTCATCGTTCTCCTTCGAGCTCGGTGACCCGAGGTAGAGGAAATAGGCGAGACCGACGACTTGCCAGAAAAGCTGGAGGAACTCGGACTGCCAGTTCTCGAACGTATCGCGACTCATTTCGACCAGATAGGCGTTCACCTCGGGCATCGATCCATGCTCGCGCGCTTCGTCGACATAGGCTTGCCAGCCGAACCACCAGTGCAGCAGCAGCGAGACGAGGAAGAACCCAAGGGTAAGCCACGCGTAGGCGTACTTGCGGAAAATGCTCATGATCGCGGGTTCCCTTGCAGCAACGCGCGGGAAACCGGCCGAAGCGGCGCGTGGTTCCTATGCTAAGAAATGTGAGCCGAAATCAGTGGCGATTGGCGACGAGGCGCAAGTCGCGCTTCGCCGGCGGGTGGAGCGGCTGCCCTGCCGACCAGCGCTCGACCAGTGACGGTACGCGGCTCGCCGGAACCGCGCGTGCGTAAAGGAAGCCTTGGCCGAAATCGCAGTCGAGTTCCAACAGCCGGCGCTCCTGCTCCTCGTTCTCGATGCCTTCGGCAACGACCTTGATCCCCAGGCTGCGACCGAGATTGATCACCGCGCGAATGATCGCCTCGTCGCCCGGATCTTCGGCCATGTCGCGCACGAAGCTCTGGTCGATCTTGATGATATCCACCGGGAACTGCTTGAGATGGCGCAGCGAGGCGTAACCGGTGCCGAAGTCGTCGAGCGCGATCTGGACCCCATGTCGGCTCAGCAAGCCGAGCGCACGATGCACATACTCGGCGCCGCGGCCGAGGAACACCGTTTCGGTCACTTCGAGCTGGAAGCAGCGGGTCGGTATGTCGGCGCGGCGCAGCTGCTCGAGCAGCCGCTCGCCGAAGTTGTCGCGACGGAACTCGGCGGCCGAGGCGTTGATCGCCACCGAATTGAATTCGATCCCGCGATCGAGCCAGGTGCGCATGTCCGCGATCGCCCGCTCGATCATCCGATCGCTGATCTGGGCGGCGACCTCCATGTCCTCGAACGCCGCTTCGAGCGCACCGGGCAAGGCGATCAGTCCGCGTGGATTTCGCCAGCGCAGCAGCGCCTCGAACCCGACCAACGTGCGATCGGCGAGGTCGAGCTTGGGCTGATAGTACGGCACGATGCGATCGTCATCGATCGCATTGCGAGCGAGCCGCACCATCGAGTGGCGGCGCTGGACGTCGTCGCGCATACGCGGCTCGAACAGGGTGACGTTGCCGCGTCCGGCGGCCTTGCCCGCATAGAGCGCGATGTCGGCATTCTTGAGCAGCTCGTCGAGCGTGTGGCCAAGGTCGGGGTAAATGCTGGCGCCGATGCTGGCGCGGCAGTCGAGGATGCGCCCGGCATGGAGGAACGGATCGCGGAGGCGCTGCTGGATCGCCTGCGCGATCTTGAGCAGTCCAAGCTCGCCGTCGATCTCGGGCAGAACAACCGCGAACTCATCGCCGCCGAGCCTTGCCACTGTGTCCGACGACCGCACAACGCCGCGCAACCGCTCGGCGAACATCTTCAGCAGCATGTCGCCGGCATCGTGGCCGAGCGAGTCGTTGATTTGCTTGAAGTGGTCCATGTCGAGCATGAGCAGCCCGACCGAACCGCCCTCGGCCTTGGCAGTACGGATCGCCTGATCGAGCTTTTCCTGAAACAGGCCGCGGTTGGCCAGCCTGGTCAGCGTATCGTGACTTGCCGACCAGCGGACTCGCTGCTCGGCGGTCTTCTCCTCGGTGACATCGCGCACGGTCACGATGATGCGGCCCAGCTTGCTATCGGTCTTGAAGGTCCGCCAGCCGTTCATCGTCACCCATCGCTCGGCCCCGTCGTTGGCGCGGCGAATGCGATACGTAGCTTCGAAGCGTCCGATGTCGTTGTTGCAAGCATTTTGCATCAAGCGCGTGAACTTGGCCCGATCGTCGGGATGGATGCAGGCTTCGGCAATTTCGCGGTTGGGCTCGACCTCGGAATCTATCCCGAAGATCTGACGCAGGCGGTCGGACCATTCGCGCCGGCCATGCGCGAGATCGTAATCCCATATCCCGAGCCCGCTGGCTTCGGCAGCGAGGCGGAAGCGTTCCTCGCTTTCACGCAAGGCCTCCTCGGCGAGCTTGCGCTCGGTGATGTCGAGGTGGGCGCCGACGATTCTCACCGTGCCGCATTCGTCGCGGTCAAGCTTGCAGCGGCTGTAGAGCCATCGGGTTTCGCCGTTGTCCGGACGGACGATGCGGAATTCGCATTCCAGCCCGTCGTGATGCTCCATGCTGTGGACGACTGTTTGCTTGAATCGCTCCCGGTCGTCCGGGTGAATGATCTCATCCCAGATTTCGTTTGTGATCGACTGGGTACCTGGAGGGAGGCCTGTCTGTTCGAGGAAGCGCTCCGATAGCTGCGAGATACCGCCCGATACGGCTTCGAAATGTGCGAGCCCTGTCGCCTCCTGCACCAGCCGCAGACGTTCTTCGCTCCGCCGCAGCGCATTCTCTGCTTCCTTGCGCTCGGTTATGTCGAGGTGTCCGCCGATCATCCGGATCAGATTGCCGTGCTCGTCGCGCTCCATCTTCGTGCTGCAGGCAATCCAGCGCGTCGCGCCGTTGTCGGCGCGAATGATGCGAAATTCCGAATTGGACCACTCCTTTTGCTGTTCGTCCGCCTCCGCGATCTCCCTGGCGATCCGGTCCCGATCGTCGGGATGCACGAGATCAATGCATCCCTTGCTCCTGACCGAACTGTCCCCGATCGGCACGCCGAGTTGCTCGAAAAAGCGATCCGAGCAGGTCGAGCGCCCATCGGCACCCAATTCGAAATCAGCCAGTCCGGTCGCTTCCTGGACCAGTCGCAGGCGCTCCTCGCTCCGCCGCAGCGCGTCGTGGGCTTCCTTGCGTCCGGTGATATCGCGCGAGATGCATAGATGCACCTTGGTACTATCGGGCATCATGAACGGCACCGCGTGGGCTTCGACATGACGGCGGCGGCCGCGTAGCCCGAGCACCTCGTAGGTCCATACCACGGTTTCGCCCGCCATCACGCGCCGGTGCACGTCGAGACAGGCATCAAGGTATTCGGGTGGGACCGGGAGATAGCCGGGGCTGCTTGAAAGGGCTTCCAGGTCGGGTGCCTGCAGGAGCTCAAGCCCTCGTCGGTTGATATGAATGAGCTTGCCTGTTTCGTCGAAGACCTTCACGCAGTCGGGCATCGCGTCGAGGATGGCACTGAGCCGCGCCTCGCTTTCGCGCGAAGCCTCCTCGGCACGCTTGCGCTCGGTGATGTCGAGATGAGCGCCAATGCTGCGCAATGGAGCGCCTGTCTCGTCCCGCTCCAGCCGGGTGTGGCTCGAGATCCAGCGGACCTCGCCGGTGTCCTGCCGAACGATACGGTATTCGCCGCTGACCCTGTCGTTTGCCGGAAACTCCCGCTCGATCATGTCGAGCACCCGCGCGCGATCGTCAGGGTGAACGATCGCGAACCATTCAGACATCGACAGTTCGCTGACATCCGGCCCAAGACCGGCATGTTCGCGGAACGCGTCCGAGATATGGTGGATGCGGTCCGGCCCGGCTTCGAACTCTGCCAGACCCGTGGCTTCATGCACCAGGCGCAGGCGCTCTTCGCTGCGCCGCCGCGCGTCCTGGGCTTCAATCCGCTCGCTGATGTCACGCGCGATGCACATGTGCGCTTTGGAGCCGTCGGGCATTCGAAAAGGCACCGCCTGGGCTTCGACATGACGGCGGCGGCCCTGGAGGCCGAGGATCTCATAAGTTCCCATGACCGTTTCGCCGGCCATCACGCGGCGATGAACTTCGGCCCTTGTTTCGAGGAACTCCGGCGGCACCAATTCGACGTCGGGCGCGCACAGGCTTGCCAAATCGGGCGCCTGGTGCAGTTTGAGGCCCGCGGGGTTGATATGGACCAGTTCGCCCGACTCGGCGAAAATCTTCACGGAGTCGGGCATCGCGTCGAGGATCGCACGTTGCCGCGCCTCGCTTTCACGCAACGCGGCCTCCGCCTCGAGCTGTGCAGTGATGTCTTCGAAAGTAGCGACCCAATTGCCTGATGCGGTCCGTCGGGGTTGGACCGCATAAGTGCGCCCGCCACGGACGATCGTCTTACGGGTGTCCGTGTCAGTGAGATTGGCCCATAGCCACTGCTCCATGTCGTCAGCCGTCACACCAGGGGGCTGATGGCCGACCTCGAAGCCGAGCTCGATCAGTTCGCGTATAGTTACGCCGGGGCGGACCTTGTCGAGCGGGAGGTGAAGCGCCTCGGCATAGCCATTGTTGCAGAGCGCGATACGGCCGTTCCTGTCGAACATGCACAACCCTGGTTGCATGTGTTCGACGGCATCGCGAAACAGCTCGAGCTGCTCGCGCTGACCCTGGTTCTGAGACCGCAATTGGCTCAGCTGTTTGGCGATGTCGCGCACCCGTAGTCCTTCCGCCAAGACATGCCGTGATCTGGCAGCAGCGGAGTGAAACCCACATAAACCGGGACTAGCTGAAAATACGGTAGGCGGGCGAGGGTAACGGAAACTTGTCGTCCGCAATCCATGGGCTCACTTCACTTGGCGTTCACGCGGGCGCTGGCTATAGGGCGGCACATGAACGCTCGCTCTCCCGCCAGGATCGCCCTCATCGCAGCCGTCACGGTCGTGCTCCCCATCACCGCCGGATGCAGCATGCTCGGCAAGGGCCGGGGCCCGAGCGACACCGGATATGTCGCGCGCGATGCAGAGTCGCTTTATGCCGCGGCAAAGGACCGGCTCGATGCCGGCGACGCCCGCGTTGCGGCGGCGCTGTTCGACGAAGTCGAGCGGCAGCATCCATATTCGCCGTGGGCGCGCCGCGCGCAGCTGATGAGCGCGTTCAGCTACTACGTGCAGAAAGACTACACCAAGTCGATCGAGACCGCGCAGCGGTTCCTGTCGATCCATCCCGGCAACAAGGATGCGCCTTACGCCTACTATCTGATCGCGCTCAGCTATTACGAGCAGATCAGCGACGTCGACCGCGACCAGAAGGTCACCGAGCAGGCGCTGACCGCGCTCAACGACGTGCAGCGGCGCTATCCCGACAGCCAGTATGCGGCCGACGCGCGGCTTAAGGCCGATCTGGTCAATGACCATCTGGCCGGCAAGGAGATGGAGATCGGCCGGTTCTACGAGCGCACCGGGCAGTGGCTCGCCGCACAGCTGCGGTTTCAAAACGTGATCGAGGACTATCAGACCACCAGCCACACGGCCGAGGCTCTCTATCGGCTGACCGAGACGAATCTGGCGTTGGGCGTGCCGGGCGAGGCGCAGAAGTATGCCGCGGTGCTCGGCGCCAACTATCCGGGCAGCGAGTGGTACGAACGGGCCTACGAGCTGATCCGCGAAGAAGCGCCCGAACTGGCTGGCGGCTGAGACTCAATGACATCCCGGCGGAGCCCGGGGTTTCGTGCATTTGCTGAGGAGCTTGCCGAACGGGATCCCGGTTTTCACCGGGATAACGGCTATGTGCCGTAGCGGCGAACCTCGGCGGCGGGAGCTTGGCCGCGGCCGAGCGTGATCAGTTCGCTCAGTTCGTTGTTGAACAGCGCATTGTCGAGGCGGACGCCGGCAACGCCGTCGTGAGCCCAACGGATTCTGCCGTGATACTTGCGCTCGTCGATCTCGACGATCACCGGCTCGCCGATCACGAAGCCCGGGCGGCCGAGATTGCTGATCCGGATGCCTTCGGAAGAGAGCTCGATCATCAATCCGCTGACAGGATTCTCGCCCGGCTTTCCGAGCCGTACTGGCTGCCGCACGGCGTAGCGTTTGCTGGCGCGGATTGTCAGTACGGTCATCGAACCCAACCCTTTCCCGTCCCGTCGATCGGCAGTAAGTCACAGGATTATTAACAAAGTCTTCCACAGCCACCGCTGTCACACGAAAAGTGGTGCAGCGGTGGGCAGCGGCCGGGACGGCGTTGCACGGGGGAGGGCCGTCCCGTAAGCAGGGCGGGCGCCATGCTGACCTCGCTCGCGATCCGCAACATCGTCCTGATCGAGGCGCTCGACCTCGCGTTCGGGCCCGGCCTCGGGGTGCTGACCGGCGAGACCGGGGCGGGCAAATCGATCCTGCTCGACGCCCTCGGTCTGGTCCTCGGCAATCGGGCCGAGACCGGCCTGGTGCGCGCAGGCGAGGAGCAGGCGAGCGTCACCGCGACCTTCGAATTCGTAGAACTGCCGGAGGCGATCCGGCTGGCGCTGGCCGAGGCCGAAGTCGAGCTCGAGGCCGGCGAGCCGCTGATCCTGCGCCGTCGGGTCAAGACCGACGGCGCATCCAAGGCCTGGGTCAACGACCAGCCCGTTGGTGCCGCGTTGCTGCGGGAGCTCGCCCCGGCGCTGGTCGAACTGCACGGACAGCACGACGACCGCGGACTGGTCAACCCGCGGGGACATCGCGCGCTGCTCGACCGCTATGCGGGGAGCGACGTGGCCGGCGTCGAGGATGCCTGGGCCAAATGGCGCGCGGCCGAAGCGCGGCTTGAAGCCGCGCGCACGGGCGTAGCGCAGGCGAAGGCCGACCAGGATCTGGTGCTCGCCTATCTCGCCGAGCTGACCGCGCTGCAGTCGGAAGAAGGCGAGGAGGAACGCCTCGCGCTCGCGCGCGCCGATATGCAGAAGGGTGAGAAGCTCGCCGGCGACCTGGAAGCGTTGCGGCTGGTGTGGGACGGCTCGGACTCGGCGCTCGCACAGTTGCGCGCGGCGGCGCGGCGGCTCGACCGGATCGGCGGCGAGCATCCCCTGCTCGCCGAAGCGCTTGCCGCTCTCGACCGAGCGGTGATCGAGGCGGGTGAGGCCGAGGAGAAGCTCGATAAAGCCGCCGAGGCGTTGACATTCGATCCTGCGGAGCTCGATCGCATCGAGACCCGCCTGTTCGAGCTGCGCGCGCTAGCCCGCAAGCACGACTGCCAGCCCGACGAGCTACCGGCGAAAATGCGCGAGCTGCGTGCCCAGCTCGACGCGATCGAAGCGGGCGACGCCGAGATTGGCGAATTGGAGCGGACGGCCGAAGAAGCCGGGCAAGCCTATCGCGCCCGGGCCGAGGCGCTGCACGGGACGCGGGTGGCCGCCGCGCTGCGGCTCGACGAAGCCGTTGCAGCCGAGCTGGCCCCGCTCAAGCTCGACGCCGCGCGCTTCCGTACCGCGGTTACCGAGCTGCCCGAGGAGCGCTGGGGCGCGCACGGTATCGACGGGGTCGAGTTCCTGATCTCGACCAACCCCGGCGCCGACTTCGCGCCGTTGAACAAGATCGCGAGCGGCGGCGAGCTGTCGCGTTTCATCCTCGCGCTGAAGGTCGCGCTCGCCGAGCAGGGCGGGGCAGCCACGGTGATCTTCGACGAAATCGACCGCGGCGTCGGCGGCGCCGTCGCCAGCGCGATCGGCGAGCGCCTGGCGCGGTTGGCGAGCGGTGGGCAGCTGCTTGCGGTCACGCACTCGCCGCAAGTCGCCGCGCGCGGGCACATGCACTATCTGATTGCCAAGTCGAGCGAGGGCACAGTGACCCGCACCTCAGTTGCGCTGCTGGACTCCGCGGGCCGGCAGGAGGAGATTGCCCGCATGCTTTCCGGCGCCGAAATCACCAACGAGGCGAGGGCGCAGGCGGACCGGTTGCTGGAGGGGGTGTGAGTGAGTTCGAAGGGCCGAGCGGAATAGCCCCCTCCTCTTCAGAGGAGGGGGTTGGGTGTGGTGGCGTCACACGCGAGGTCTTGCTGAAACGCGCCGCGGAAATGCGGAGCAACCCCACCGAGCCCGAGCGCCGGCTCTGGATGCAACTGCGAACACGCCGCTTCTTTGGGTATAAGTTCAGACGGCAATCCGTCATCGGCTTTCGAATTGTGGACTTGTTTTGTCCGGCGAAAGGCTTGGTGATCGAACTGGACGGGGATACCCATGATCGCGAGTTCGACCTGCGGCGAGATCAGCGAATGCTGCGTGAGTTTGGCTTTCGTTGTGTGCGATTCACGAACGCGGATGTCATGAGCAACGGCGACGGTGTTCTCGCGGAATTGAAGCTCGCACTGGCGCAGCAACCCGATCGCTGGCGGAATGGTCGCGAGCACCACCCCCCGACCCCCTCCTCTGAAGAGGAGGGGGAGTTGTGACCGAACTTCTTGATCGCCCGGTATGGAACGCGTTGACCACCAGCCAAGCGCATCTGGCGACCGTTACCGGCGCGGCGGTGCGGATCGATCCGGCCTATGGGCCATTCGCGGCGGCGCGCGATGCGAGCGACGAGGCGCAGGCGGCGCTGGCGGCTACGCTCAAAGGCGCCGACGATCGTATCGGCGTGGTCGAACGCGAGGCATGGCCGGTTCCGCCCGGCACGCGCGTGCTCGGCGGCGGCGATCTGGTGCAGATGGCCTGGAACGGGCGGGCGCTGAAAGGCGCGGATGATCCGCGCATTGGATTGCTCAAGGCCCGGGACGCCAAGCAGATGGCCGCGCTCGCGCTTGCGACCGAGCCAGGGCCGTGGGGGCCGAAGACGCATTGCTACGGCGATTACTACGGCATCCGCATCGGCAGGAAGCTCGCCTCGATGGCGGGCGAGCGCATGCGGCTGCCGGGCCTTGCCGAACTCAGTGGCGTTTCGACCTGGCCCGAGTTTCGCGGGCAGGGGTTGGCAAGCGTGCTCGTCCGCCGCGTAGTGCGCGGGTTCCTCGAGCGCGGCGATACGCCGTTCCTGCATTGCTATGCCGCCAACGCCGGCGCCGTCGAGCTCTACGAGAAGCTCGGCTTCCGTATCCGCGCGCGGATGAGCTTCACGATACTGGCGCTCGCCTGATCAAGCGCTAGAGTCGAGGGTATGCGAAAGGCGATCATCGGCATGACCCTCGGCATGGGCGCCTGCGTCGCGGGCGGAGGCGAGCCGCCGCCGCTGTCGCCGCTCGCCGAAGATCAGGAGCAACCGGCGTTGGCGTTGCTGGAGCACGCCTTGACCGGCCACTTCGCTACCTTCGGCGTTAACTCACCCACGACTTGCGCCTCGCTTCGACCCGGTCCGCTCACTGCCGAGCAGGAAGAGGCGCTGATCGTTCGTTTCGTGCGTCTGGCGCCCGCGAGCCGCTGCGTGGTGGCTGGGAGCGGATGGCGCGATGCGATCACCGAAGAACCGGCCGTGGTGGTCCAGCTCTACGACTTTGGCTGCCGTGCGGCCGGTCAGTGCAGCGGCTGGGTAGCCGCGCCCGGCTCGCTTGCCGCGCGCTACGCCATGCGGTTCGAGGACGGCCAGTGGCGTTTCACGCGCGATCCAAGACTGATCGCCGAGTGAGCGAGCTGTCGGACGCAGAAGCCGCCAACGAGCTGATGCGGCTTGCGCGCGAAATAGCGCGGCATAACAAGCTCTATCACGCGGAGGATGCGCCGGAGATCTCCGACGCCGAGTATGATGCGCTGGTACGACGCAACGCCGAGCTGGAGGCGGCGTTCCCGCATTTGATCCGGCCTGACAGCCCGAGCGCGGCTGTGGGTCACGAGGTCTCTGCCTCGCCGCTGTCCAAGGTGCCGCATGAGGTTCGCATGATGAGCCTCGACAATGCCTTCGGCGACGAGGAGGTGGCCGACTTCGTCGCGCGAGTGCGACGGTTTCTGAATTTGTCTGAAACCGAGACGGTCATGTTCACCGCCGAGGACAAGATCGACGGGCTGTCATGCTCGCTACGCTACGAGGACGGCGTGCTGGTGCTGGCGGCGACGCGCGGCGATGGGCTCGTGGGCGAGAACGTCACGGCCAATGTCGCCCATATCGCGGACATCCCGCAGCGGCTGGCCGGTGCCGCACCCGCGGTGTTCGAGGTACGCGGCGAAGTCTACATGGAGAAACAGGCGTTTGCTGCACTCAATTCGCGCCTGGTGGCGGAGGCCCGGGAGCGTGCTGAAGCCAAGGGTGAGGTTTTCGACGCGGCCACGGTCCGTCAGTTCGCCAATCCCCGCAATGCCGCTGCCGGCTCGCTCAGGCAGAAGGACCCGAGCGTGACCGCCGCGCGCCCACTGCGCTTCCTCGCCCACGGGTGGGGGGCGGTGAGCGAGGTGTCGGCGGGGACGCAGTTCGGGATGATGCAACGGATCAGGGATTGGGGCCTGCCGATCTCGCCCGATCTCGTGTGCTGCCAGTCGCTCGAGCAGATGCTGCAGCAGTACCGCAAGATCGCCGAGAAGCGCGCCGGGCTGCCCTACGATATCGATGGAGTGGTCTACAAAGTCGACCGGCTCGACTGGCAGGCGCGGCTCGGGTTCGTCGCCAAGGCGCCGCGGTGGGGGCTGGCGCACAAGTTTCCGGCCGAGCGCGCCGAGACGGTGCTCGAGGCGATCGATATCCAGGTCGGCCGCACTGGCAAGCTGACGCCGGTCGGCCGGCTTCGACCTGTGTTGGTCGGCGGCGTCACCGTCACCAACGTCACATTGCACAACCGGGACGAGATCGCCCGCCTGGGGCTGCGTGTTGGTGACCGGATCGTGCTGCAGCGCGCTGGCGACGTGATTCCGCAAGTGGTCGAGAACCTGACTCGCGACGAGCCGCACGCGGCTTATCTGTTCCCCGATCACTGCCCGGTCTGCGGCAGCGAGGCTGTCGCCGAAGAAGACGAAGTGGACGTGCGCTGCACCGGAGGCCTCGTCTGTCGGGCGCAGCAGTTCGAGCGGCTGCGGCACTTTGCCAGCCGCGGCGCGCTCGACATCGAGGGGCTCGGCGAGAAGACGATCCTCGAGTTCATGGAACTCGGCTGGTTGACCAAGGGGCCGGGCGACATCTTCCGGCTGGAAGACCGCCGGAACGATTTGATCGGCCGCGAGGGCTGGCAGGACAAGTCAGTGGATAACCTGTTGGCATCGATCAGGGCAAAGAAGAAGCCCGACGCCGCGCGACTGCTGTTCGGGCTCGGCATTCGCCACGTCGGTGCGGTTACCGCGCGCGATCTCCTCAAGCGGTTCCACACGCTTCCGGCGCTGCGCGAGATGGCCGAACGGGCGCGTGCCGGCGACCTCGAAGCCCTCGCCGAGCTGACAAGCATCGAAGGGGTCGGCCCGGTCGTGGCCGAAGCGCTCGGCGACTTCTTCCACGAGGAGCACAACCGCGAGGTCTGGGACGACCTGCTGAGCGTGGTCGACCCGCCAGAATATGTCGTCGAGACCAAGGCCAGCACGGTCTCCGGCAAGACCGTGGTATTCACCGGGAAGCTCGAGACGATGAGTCGCGACGAGGCCAAGGCGCAGGCCGAACGGCTCGGCGCGCGCGCTGCAGGCTCGGTCAGTGCCAAGACCGACCTCGTCGTCGCCGGCCCGGGAGCGGGCAGCAAGCTCAAGCAGGCGGCCGCGCTCGGCATCGAGGTGATCGACGAGGCCGCCTGGGCGGAGATCGTTAAGGACGCCGGCTAGGAACCGCTGTCACCGGGCCCGCATTCCCCAGTCATGCCGCGCAAGCTGAAGGTCTTCCGTACCACGACCGGGTTCCACGATGCTTATGTCGCGGCGCCGAGCCAAAAGGCGGCGCTCGAGGCGTGGGGCGCCGACGCCAACTTGTTCGCCCGCGGCGTCGCCGAGCAGGTCACCGACCCCAAGCTCACGGCCGAGCCGCTCAGGCGGCCGGGGGAAGTGATCAAGCTTTCGCGCGGCGACCTCTCGGCTCAGCTCAAGGCGCTCGGGCCGCGCAGGAAGAAGGCGAAGGCGAAGACAGGTCCCGAGGAACTGGAGACGCCCGCCAAGGCCCGCAAGCCGGTCAAGCCAAAGCCTCCTCCCAAGCGCGACAAGGTCGATGCCACCGAAGCGGCAATCAAGCAGGCGCGGGCACGTCACGCGGCTGCTGAGAAAAAGCTGGAGGACGAGCGGGACGCGATCGAGCGCAAGCTCGACGCTCTACGCACCAGGCATGCCGAGGACTTGGCCCGGCTCGAGCGAAAGCGCGACGAGGCGCGCGAGGCTTACCGCGAGGCGCTGGAAAGATGGAGCGAATAGCGGAACCGGCGGCGTCGCGGCCTGTTCCATCCATGAATGCCTGGCGCAGCGCGAACCGCTGAAAGGAGCGCACCATGGCCAACCGCAAGAAGCACGACACCAACCTCGACCGCGATCTGCGCGGCAATCCCGGCATCGGGCAATCGAAAGGCGCCTTTGCGATGCAGGGGGCGAGGGGCGGCAGCCTCGACGATCTCGAGGACGCCGAAGGCGTCAACACCGTCGAAGGCGATGTCGAGAACGAGGCGAACCCGTTCGGCGGGGTGACCGAAGGCAAGGTCGGCCGCACCAATCGCTGACAGGGCAAGCGGAAGGAGATCGAACAATGCAAGTCAAGCAATGCATGACGCGCGAAGTTTGCGTCATTTCGCCCGACGACACGATCGAGCGCGCAGCCCAACTGATGGGGCGGATCGACGCCGGGATCCTGCCGGTGGGCGACAACGACAGGCTGGTCGGCATGATTACCGACCGCGACATCGCGATACGCGGCGTGGCCGAAGGGTGCGGCCCGAGCGCCAAAGTCGGCGATGTGATGAGCCGAGAAGTGAAGTATTGCTTCGACGACGCGGATGCCGACGACGTGCTCGAGAATATGGCTGAGATCCAGGTCCGCCGCATGCCGGTGGTCAATCACGACAAGCGGCTGGTCGGCATCGTCTCGATCAGCGACATCGCCAAGGACGAAGAGAAGGAAGCGGGCGAAGCGCTGCGCGACATCACCCGGCCGAGCGCGCTGCACTCGCAATGACATTGAAAGGAGAACGACCATGAGCGCCACTGGCCTTCCGGCGTTCGACAAGACGCTGCAAACCACCAATATCTGGCTCGACGAGATCATGGCCCGGCTCGGTCCCGACCGGCAAGTAGCGTGGAAGGTGTTGAGCACCGTGCTGCACAAGTTGCGCGACAGGCTCCCGGTGGAGGCCTCGGCACATCTGAGCGCGCAACTGCCGTTGCTGGTTCGCGGCGCCTACTACGACCAGTTCGAGCCGGCCAAGCAACCTGGCACTTGCCGGACGCGTGAGGAGTTTGTCGCGGAGGTTGCCGAATGGCTCGCGGACACCCGCCCGGTGGATCCCGAAGAGGCGATCGCGGCGATCTTCGCCGTGCTCACGCGCCATATCGACGCGGGTCAGATGAGCAAGACGCTAAGCATTCTGCCCGAGCCGATCCGGCAGATGTGGGCGAGCGCGGTCGAACCGGCCTGACGCCGCCCGAAGCTATGGCCTCGCCGCTGGAGGCTAGAGTCTGTCCTGTTAAGATTGAACCGGCAATGCCCTCCCCCGTCCGGGGGTGGGTTGGGTGGGGGCAGGCCACAAAGACGGCCTTTGAAAGTTTCAGATCTGAAATCTGCAGGCATCTCTACTGAGGCTTTCCCCCTCCCGTACCTTCCCCCGATGAGGGCCGATGACGGGGGAGGACTTAAAGGATGACCTCAACTCCGCTTCGCCCGATCCGCCGCGTTGGTCGACTGGATCTGCTCGCGGATGCGGCGCCAGTCGTCATCGCTGTAGGCCATCATGTTCGAGAAGGTGCCGTTGCCCATGATGCCCATGGCGCCGTCGATGGCGATGACCTCGCCGTTGATGTACTCGACCTCGTCGCTCATCAGGAACGCCGCCATGTTGGCGAGCTCGCTGGGCCGGCCGACGCGGCCCAGCGGGTTGCGCGCCTTGTAGCGGTCGTCGTCGGAGGCCTTCATCGGGTTGAGCCGCGCCCAGGCGCCT
>CBHCZH010000037.1:0-25606 GCA_965977975.1 uncultured bacterium | reverse complement strand
ATGGAACGGCAGGAAGTGCTCTCCAGCGACCAGCAGCGCCTGCAGGTCGATGCCTACGCGCGGTTCCGGATCATCGACCCGGTGACAATGGTCGAGAACGCCGGGAGCGAGGAACAGGTGATCCTGCAACTCCAGCCGATACTCGGCTCGGTGCTGCGGCAGGAGCTCGGCCGGCGCACCTTCGCTGCAATGCTGACCGCCGAGCGCGGCGCCGCGATGACCAACATCCGCACCACGCTCGATCGCCAGGCGCGGCAGTACGGCGCGCAAGTCATCGACGTGCGGATCAAACGCGCCGACTTGCCCGAAGGCACCCCGCTCGACGCCGCCTTCCGCCGCATGGACACCGACCGCAAGCAGGAAGCCGAGACGATCCGTGCCCGCGGCGCCCGCGATGCCCAGATCGTTCGCGCCAACGCCGAGGCCGAGGCCGCGCGGATCTACTCGGATGCCTACGGCAAGGACCCGGAGTTTTACGACTTCTACCGCGCCATGGAGAGCTATCGCCGCACGTTCGAGAACGGCGACGGCGAAAGTTCGTTCATCCTCGACTCGGACAACGAATATCTCCGGCAGTTCCGCGGCGGGAACCGCTGAGGCGTTCAAACGGTGTTCAGCCCGTAGGGGCTGAATCCGGCGCAAACTGAATCGAGCGGCGCCGCTCAGGCGCCCGACAGACAAAGAGGATCAAGAGGACGTGAAGCCCGTGCGTTATTCCTACGGCATTACCTCGGCCCTGCTGGCAGGCGGGGCCGCTATCTCGCTCATCACCGGCCAGCCCGCGGGGGCTCAGGTGGCGCAGAACGACCCGAGCGAAGTCCGCGGCGCAGTACCGCGCGCCGGAGCGCCTGAGAGCTTTGCCGACCTGACCGAGCAGCTCGCGCCGGCGGTGGTCAACATCTCGACCCGTCAGCGGATAACGGTCAACAACAACCCCCTTGCGGGAACGCCGTTCGCCGACCTGTTCGGCAACCAGCAGGGTGCGCCGACCACCCGCGAGGCGCAGTCGCTCGGTTCGGGGTTCATCATCTCCGCAGACGGTTACGTCGTGACCAACAATCACGTCATCCAGCCCGACGGCCGCGCCGAGCTGGAGGAAGTGACCGTCACCATGCCCGACGGCACCGAGTACCCGGCCGAGGTCGTCGGCAAGGACGCGCAGTCGGACCTCGCGGTGCTCAAGATCAGCCGCCGCGAGCCGTTTCCCTTCGTGCACTTCGGCAGTTCGAGCGAAGCGCGCGTCGGCGACTGGGTGGTCGCGATCGGCAATCCCTTCGGCCTCGGCGGGACCGTGACCTCGGGCATTGTCTCGGCGGTGCTTCGTTCGACCGGCGGCGGCGCTTATGACCGGTACATCCAGACCGACGCGAGCATCAACCGCGGCAACTCGGGCGGTCCGTTGTTCGACATGCAGGGCAACGTGATCGGGATCAACAACGCGATCTTCTCGACTACCGGCGGCAGTATCGGCATCGGCTTCGCGATTCCGGCCGAGACCGCCGCGCCGATCGTGCGGAAGCTGATCGCCGGCGAGGAGATACTGCGCGGCTACTTGGGCGTACGCATTCAGCCGATGAACGAGGACCTTGCCGATGCGCTTGGCCTGCCGGCCAACCGCGGCGAGTTCGTCCAGTCGGTCCAGCCGGGCGAGCCCGCCGAGCAGGCCGGTCTCATGGCCGGCGACGTGGTGCTCAAGGTCGACGGCAAGGACGTCACGGCCGACCAGACGCTGTCGTTCATCGTCGCCAACATCGAGCCGGGCCGACGGATCAATCTCGAGATCGTCCGCGACGGCCAGCGCCGTACGCTGCCAGTCACCGTCGGACGCCGCCCGAGCGAGGAAGAGCTCGCCGCGCAGCAGTTCAATCCGGACGAGCAGGATCCGCTGCAACCCTCTCCGTCGACTGGCGAGGGTCTGGTCGAGCAGTCGCTCGGGCTGCAGGTGATCCCGCTGACGCCTCAGATCGCGGGCCAGCTCGGCGTGCAGGGCACGACCCAAGGCGTGGTGGTTACTGCCGTCGATCCCAACGCCGATGCGGCCCGCAAAGGCCTGGCGCGCGGTGCGATCATCCTCAGCGCCAACGGGCAACCGCTGAGCAGCGTCGAGCAGCTCGAAGCTGCAGTGCGCACCGCCAAGGCCGATGGACGCGAGGCGATCCTGTTCCGCGTCCGGGTGCGCGGCGCACCGGAAATCTCGGTCCCGATACGGCTGCGCTGACGGCTGAGGGTTACTGCTCCCGCGGAGCCGGCGCTGCCCCGCCCGGGGGAGTTCCCTGCTCGCGCCCTGTCGCACGGTCGAGGAAGTCGTCGCTTGCGGCCGGCTGAGCGGGCCTGCCGGGAGCCGGCGCGGGGAGGCGCGGATCGGGGCGGCGTTCCGGGTCGCCGGGCTGGTCCTCGCCCTCAGCCGGGAACGGCACGCCGCGCCGCTCGCCCGGTCCGGTAGGCTCGATCAGGTTGCCCTCCTCGTCCATGTAGTAATATTCCTCGTCCGGGTTGCCGAACATCCATTCCTCGTCGGGCTCGAGCTGCCATTCGGGCAGCTGCACGTCGGTGTTGAACTTCTCGATCGGCCGGTTCCGCACCGCGTAGCGCATGAACGAGGAGAACGCGCGCGCCGGGGCCGTGCCGCCCTGCAGTCCCGGCACCGCCCGCGCGTCGTCGCGGCCCATCCACACGCCGGTGGTGATCCCGCTCGAGAACCCGACGAACCAGCCGTCCTTGTTCGAGCTCGTCGTGCCGGTCTTGCCGGCGACAGGCCGGCCGATCTGGGCCGCGCGGCCAGTGCCGGTATTGACCGCCGACTGCAGCAGATCCGTCATTCCAGCGGCGACATACTCGGGTACCAGCTGGGCGGCGCGCGAATTTTCGTGGCGATAGAGCACGTCACCGCTCGCGGTGACCACGCGAGTGATTCCGTAAGGCTCGACCGAGCGCCCGCCCGCTGCGACCGCGGCGAACGCGCGGGTAAGATCGATCACCCGCACTTCCGAACTGCCGAGCACCATCGAGGGGAAGGTGGAGATCGGCGTGGTAATGCCGAACCGACGCGCCATACCGGCGACGCTGGAAAAGCCGACTTCGTTGCCGAGCTGGGCGGCGACGGTATTGATCGAATAGGCAAAGGCGGTACGCACGTCGACTTCGCCGGCATAGCGTCCGCTCGAGTTGCGCGGGCTCCAGTCGCCGATCGTCACCGGCTCGTCGACCACGCGGTCCTCCGGTGTGTAGCCGGCCTCGAGCGCGGTGAGATAGACGAACAGTTTCCACGCCGATCCCGGTTGGCGCTGGGCGTCGGTGGCGCGGTTGTAGTTCGATTCCACATAGTCGTTGCCGCCGACCAGCGCGAGGATCGCGCCGTCGCGGTCGAGGCTGACCAGCGCGCCTTGGGCGCCGCCGGGCGTGTTGTTCTCCACCGCCGCCGCCGCCGCGCGTTGCATCCCCGGATCGAGCGTGGTCCAAACCTCGATCGGCTCGAGATCGTTGTCGTTCGGAAGCAGCAAGTCGAGCTGCGGCAGGACATAGTCGGTGAAGTAGCGCGCCGAGTTCTGACCGCCTTCCTCGCGCAGCTTTACCGCCGAGACGTCGACCGCCGCGGCCTCGGCGGCGCCGAGCGCGCCGTAACGGCGCATCTGCTCGAGTACGACATTGGCGCGGCCGACCGCGGCATCGACGTCGGCGGTGGGCGAATAGCGGCTCGGCGCCTTGACCAGACCGGCGATGATCGCCGCCTCGGCGGTCGACAGCTCGCGCGCCGAGTGGCTGAAGAACTTGCGGCTCGCAGAATCGATGCCGTAGGCGCCGCCGCCGAAATAGACCTTGTTGAGATAGAGCTCGAGGATCTGCTCCTTGGAGAACTTCGCTTCGAGCGCCATCGCCAGCACCGCTTCGCGCAGCTTGCGGTCGAACGTGCGGTTCGAGTTGAGGAACACGTTGCGGGCGAGCTGTTGGGTGATCGTCGACGTCGCTCGCACCGAGCTGTCGTCGCGGAGCGAAACGTAAAGCGCGCGGACCAGGCCGAGCGGATCGACGCCGAAGTGCGAATAGAATCGGCGGTCCTCGACCGCGACCATCGCGTCCTTCATTACCTGCGGGATTTCGTCGGAGTAGAGCCACTGGCCGTAGCTCGGCCCGAGCGCGACGATCTCCGAGCCATCGCGCGCGCGAACCACGATGGTCTGCCCGACCTGGCTGTTCATCAGCGTGGTGTAGCCGGGCATGCTGCGCGTGGCGAAATAGACCGAAGTGCCGAGCGCGAGCAGCAGCAGCGCCGTGATCGCGGCGCCCCATACGACGATGCGCTTCAGCCAGATCCGCCAGCGCGGCACCTGGCGTGGAGGCTTGCGCGGAGGCGGGCGCCCTGGGCCTGACCTTTGCCGGTTGGCGGTGCGTGATCCCCGCCTCATCTGGTCCATCGAGCTAAATCATCCTCGCAGCGTCCAGCGCCGCAGTGCATAGGCCAATCGGAACGCAGGGTTAATGGCGAGCAGCCCGCTGCGCTCAGTTATCCTCCGGCTTGAAGTCCAGCGCGGCGCTGTTGATGCAATAGCGCCGCCCGCCCTGGTCGGCCGGACCATCGGGAAACACGTGCCCCAGGTGACCTTCGCAGCGCGAGCAGACCACTTCGGTGCGGACCATCCCATGCGACATGTCGCGGTGCTCCTCGACCGCGCCCTCCTCCGGCCGGACGAAGCTCGGCCAGCCCGATCCGCTGTCGAACTTCGCCCCGCTCTCGAACAGCGGCTGCCCGCAGGCGGCGCAGAGATATTCGCCGGCCGCCTTGTTCTTCTCGTACTTGCCGGTGAACGCCCGCTCGGTCCCGGCCTCGCGCAGGATGCGGTACTGCTCGGGCGTCAGCTTCGCGCGCCACTCGGCGTCGGTGAGGTGCATCTTCTCGGGCATGGGGGTCTCCTTCGGCGAAGATATGGTGCAGACGGCTCTCCGCGAAAAGGGCGCAACCGCCGCGGGGACCAAGTGGGCGCGCTAGAGGCGCACTTCCTCGATCCGGGAGATCTTAAGCGCCCCCGCACTGTCGCGAATGAAATAGAATTTCAGCACGACTTCGAGCGAGCCCAAGGGCTGGAGGCGGGTCGTCGCCGCGGCGGCCCAGCAATCCGGCAAGCGGAAGACGGTGATCGGCTCCCATTGCGCGATGCCCGGAAAGCCATCGTCGTCGAGGTCGTCAGCAATCGCGACCCATTCGCCATCCGGGTCCATGTAAGTCGCATTGGGGGCGAACAGTTCTCCGAGTTCGAATGCCTCGCCCTCACCCATGCGCTCGAAGAAGCGGTCGACGAGCACCGGCGCTTCCGCCGATTCCAGGTTGGCGATGGCCTGCTGCCTTTGCAGTTGGGCCTCGGCGTCGCGCGCCGCGTCACCGGGCAGGGCAGGAGGGATCGCGTGGGCCGTCGCCGATATCGCCGCGATTGCGAGCGCTGCCGAACCGAGCGCCGCCTTGATCCGGCCGGACGTCGCGCGGCTCACGCATTCACATCCGCATAATGGCTGGGCGGAGGTATCCCCTCCATCTTCTCCGCGAGCAGCGGCCGGAAGCTCGGGCGGCTCTTCATCACCCGGTACCAGCCGTGCGCGCCTTCGTGGCCTTCCCAGTCGATCCCGCCGAGGTAGTCGGCGACCGAGATCTGCGCCGCGGCGGCGAAGTCGGCGAGGCTGAGCTGCGCGCCCGCCAGCCAGCGGCGGTTGTCGACCAGCCAGTCGATATAGTCGAGATGCTCGTGCGCCAGGCGCATCGCCGCGCGCAGCGCCCCCGAATCGGGCGGCTGGCGCAACACGGTGCGTTTCTTCATCTTCTCGTGCATCAGCGGGTGGGTGACGTCGGCGAAGAAGCTCTCGTCGAACAGCGCGGTCAAGCGGCGGATCTCGGCTCGGCCGGCCGCGGTGCCGAGGATCAGCGGACTCTTGTCGACCGTCTCCTCGAAGAACTCGCAGATCGCCTGGCTGTCGATCAGGGTGAGGTTCTTCTCCTCGAGTCGCAGCACCGGAGTGCGCCCGGCCGGGTTATAGGAATAGAATTCGTCGCTGGCGTCCCACGGCGTCTCCCGCCGGAGCTCGTAGCCGACCCCCTTCTCGCTCAGCGCGAGCCGGACCTTGCGGCTGAACGGACATAGCGGAAAGTAATAAAGCTGCCACATGCTTGCCCGGCGGTCATGCCGCAAGGCGGGCGTGACGTCTACCGGTCGGCGACCGGTTTATTCGTAGATGTCGCGCCCCATGTCCTCGGCGATCCGGTCGCCCATTGCGCGCAGCTCGGGCAGCATCGCTTCGAGCATCGCCGCGGCCCCTGCCAGCGCGGCCATCGCTTGAGGAAGGCGGTGGGCGAACTCGTAAGGAGCGTTGGCCGTTTCGGGGTCGACCAGGTTTCCGACGCGCAGATCGGGATCGACGTACTCGGGGTCCTCGCCGGCGATGGTCTTGGCGGCGCGCATCAGCGGGCCGACAGGCATGTCGAGCACCGCGGTCGTCGCAGCTTCGGCGGCGGCCGCCATCTGCTCCTGCCGCACCGGATCGTTGAGCTCCTCGGCGACACGCGCGGCTTCACCTGGCGCGGCGAACGCGGGGATCGGGGACAAGGCGCCGGCAATGGCCAACGGTGCAGCGAGAGTGGGAAGGACGAAGCGCATCGGTCCGTCTCCTGTACAGAACGGTCGGCCGGGCTTTAGCAGCAAGTCGCTGAAGGCAGGCTGAATTTACCGCTCGGACGCATCGAGAGCCGACAGGCAGACCGGCATGATCGCAGCGAGCGTGTCGCCCTCCAGAAGAGCGTGCGCTTCGGCCTCCAGCGCCTGACTGACAGCGGCCCGGTCGAGCCTCGCTTCGTCCATCACGCGTGCGGACGCGCGCACGAAGTACTCGCTGCCGCGGTCCTTGAGCGGCGGGTACTGCTGCACCGAGGCATCGCCGGTTTCCTGCCGGTGAGCGACCAGCGCGAACGCGGCCGAGCAACGCAGCAGCATGCGGTGCTCGAGCGAGAGTTGCGGTGCCGGATCGATCTGCGCCGAGGCGGACGCGGCCAGGAAGGTGACGGCGAGGATAAACGAAAGGAGCTTCATGGCGTTGCCCTTAGCGTCCGCAACCTGAACGCGAGGCGTCAGCCGATAGCGTTCGCCTTGCGTCTCGTGTCCGCAAAATTGTCGCGGCGGATCTTTTCGAATGCGACGCGCTGGTCGTAGCCTTCGTCCTGCGGATACTCGCGGTAGTCGGCGATGATCTCGTCGAACAGCTCCTCCAGCTCTTCCCGATGATCGGGATGGGTGAAGATGTTCGCCCGGTTCTCGCGAATTCCGTCGAGGATGCGCGCCCCGATCACGTCGGGCTCCATGCCAAACTCGTGGAGCTCAGCGAGCCGCTCGACCGCTGCCTGGTCGACCGGCTTCATCGCGCCTTTAAGGCTGTCGGGCCGAACGTCGTCGCTGGCGTAGATGTAGCTCTTCACCAGTCCCGGATGCACGACCGAGACGCCCACGCCGTACTGGTACATCGAGTGGCGCAGCGAGTAGCTCAGGCCCCGCACGGCGAACTTGGCAGTGTTGTAGATGCCAGGCGCGCCCCCGGCGATGAAGCTCGCCATGCTGGCGGTGTTGGTGACGTGCCCGCCGGTCACCTCGCCCGAAAGCGCGCGCGTCTTCATCCGTGGCGCGAAGGTCATGACGCCGTTGATCACCCCGCCCAGATTGACTCCCAGAACCCAATCCCAGTCGTCGTAAGAGCTGTCCTCGATCGTCTGGAAGAGATTGATGCCCGCGTTGTTGAACAGCAGGCTGACCGGGCCGAACTCGCCCTCGACCTTGTCAGCCGCAACCTTGAAGCCGTCACGGTCCATTACATCGAGCCGGACACCCGTCACGTTGCGGTTGTCGAGAGCGGCGAGGGCCTCATCGATCGCGTCCTGCCGGATATCGGCGATCGCAACCTTGCAACCCTCATTGAGAAGGTTGCGAACGATGCCGATCCCGACGCCGCTGGCACCGCCAGTGACGAAAGCCGTGCGGCCGGCGAAGTCCTTCATCTCGTCTCCCCTCCCGCTTGCGGGAGGGGCCGGGGGTGGGCACCGCTACCGTGCAGCTTCGAAGAATGGTGTCGGCCACACTGGCCCACCCCTAGCCCCTCCCGCAAGCGGGAGGGGATTTATCGCGCATCCATTGCCCGCACGGGATTGACCGGACCTGACTGCCGCCCTGCCAGGAACTCATTGTAGATCTTGCGGCGCTTGAACAGCCAGCGGCCCTCCAGTCGAACAAGCTCGTCCTCGTACGTGCCGAACGACGGCGTCGCGAGCGAACCTTCCGGCCCGCCGTTGGTCATTTCCCACCACAAGCCGGTGTTCCAGGCCCGGTCGCCTTCGATGCGGATCGCTTTGTGCTGCACCAGATGGCGCAGCACGGCCGGATTGCCCTGCCAGTCGAGGAACAGCCGCGCGATGTTGTCCTTGAACACCTTCGCTTCGGCGCGGATCTCTTCGCGGCCGATGGTGGTGCCCCCAGCATAGTCGAGCACGCCGTCCTCGGTGAAACACTCCGCGTAAGTGTCGTAGTCGTTGTAATCCATCGCGAAAAGGTAGCGGGCCATCAGATCCTCGATCTCCGCCCGGTCGCGCGCGTAGCTCATTGGTCCGCCGCTCTCCCGTCCATCTCGAGCACCGGGTTACCCGGCCCGCTCTCGCGACCCGCGAGGAATTCGTTGAGGACGCGCCGCTCGCTGAACAGCCAGCGCCCGTCGATGCGTTGCAGCTCGTCCTCGTAGATGCCGAAGGTGCCCATCTTGAGGCTCTTGCCCGGCCCGTCGTTGGCCATCTCGAACCATAGCGCGCGGTTCCACGCGCGGTCGCCTTCGATGCGTATGGCGGCGTGGGCGAGCACGTGCCGCAGCACCGCGGGATTGCCGTCATCGTCCTTGTAGTGCTCGCCGATCCGCGCCTTGAAGCTTTTTATCGCCTCGAGGATCGCCGGCTTGCCGCTGATCCGCCCGCGAGCGAACTCGAACACCGCATCCTCGGTGAACATGGCGATGAAGCTGTCGAGATCGTTGTAGTCGAGCGCGAACAGGTAGCGCGCCATCAGGTCCTCGATCTCGGCGCGGTCGCGCGCATAATCGTCCGAATAGTCTTGCGAATTCATGCCTTGAGCTTCTCCTGCCGGGCGATTTCGGCGGCGTGGACCGGGTTGCGGAACAGCCGTGCGAACAATTGCTTGTATTCGTGGTTCTCGGGCCGCTTGTGCGGCACTGCGGCGACCATCGCGGCGGCGCGATCCCTGACCCCGTCGAGGAACTCGGAATGGGTCATGATGAACAGCTCGTCGTTGAGAATGCCTTCGAGCACGCGCTCGCCGACTTCCTCCCTGGTCATGAACAGGTGCATGAAGTTCGCCGCCCCCTGCCGCGCCAGGTCGGTCTCGGCGTAGCCGGTCTCGGCAAAGCGCTCCTGCCGGGTCTTGCCGGCCTCGGCGATGTTGGACTGCACCCCACCCGGGCAGAAGGCGCTGCAAATCACGCCCTTGTCCTCGAGCTCGGCGCGCATCGATTCCATCAGTCCGATTACCGCTGCCTTGGCGGTAACGTAAGTCGCGGCGCCGGCGTGCGGCACCATTCCGCTCATCGAGGCGGTCGACACGATGTGCCCGCCTTCGCCGTGCGCGAGGATGCGCGGCAGGATGGTAACGATGCCGTTGATCGTGCCGCCGAGGCACACGCCGAGCGTCCAGTCCCAATCGCCGTAGGCGGCCTGCTCGACCGGCCCGAGCGCGGCGACGCCGGCGTTGTTCACCAGCATGTGAATCTTGCCGAACGTCTCGACCGTCTCGTCGGCGGCGCGTGCGAAAGCCTCGCGGTCGGTCACGTCGAGCTTGATCGGCAGCACGTCCTCGCCGCCGCCGAGCACCGTCATGGCCTGGTCGAGGTGATCGTCGCGGATGTCGGCGATCGCGACTTTCATCCCCGCACCGAGCAGCGCCTGCGCGATGCCGAGGCCGATTCCGCTGGCGCCGCCGGTGACGAAGGCGATCTTGCCCGCCAGGTCCTGCATGGGATTAACCTCTCCCGGCCGCCGGCGCGACCGATTGCGACAAAGATTCCGTTTCGCGCTCCTCTATTCACTGCCTACAAACCCGGGCAAGCGGAATTGCGGCCAGCGCGGGGAGAGCAGCCATGGCTATCGCGCCCACCGGACCAGAACCGAGACCTCAGCCGCCGGCCGGCGCCCAAGGCATTCCCTGGCCAAGCGAAAAGGCCGGCTTCTATGCGCTGTTCTGCATCGTGTTCTCGACTTTCCTGACATTCTTCGATGCGACCGTGTTTGCGATGCTGGCCGAGCGGATGAAGGCAAGCTTCGCGCTTTCGGATGCGGACCTGGGCTTCGTGCTCGGGCCGGCGAGCGTGATTGCGTTCGTGTTCGTGGGCATCCCGGTCGCACGGCTGGTCGATATTTTCCCGCGCAAGTACGTGCTCGCCGGGAGCGTCGCGTTGCTCGGTACGATCACCGCGCTCGGCGGGCTTGCGCAGAGCTTCGGGCAGCTCGTCGCGACGCGGGTCTTCGTCGGCGCCGGCGGCTCGGCTAACGGGCCAGGCTCATACTCGATTCTGGCGGATTTCTTCCGCCCTTTGCGCATCCCGCTCGTCTTCGCGCTGCTGCAACTTGGCTATATCCTGGGCAGCTCGGTCGGCACCTGGGGCGGCGGGCAATTGATCGGCTGGACCAGCGACTGGCCCGCAAGCAGCAAGCTCCTCGGCCTGAGAATCTTCAACTGGCAATGGATCCTGATCCTCATCGGCCTGCCCGGCCTGCTTGCGGCTACGCTGTACCTGTTCGTGAAGGAACCTCCCCGCCGCAATGCCCCCGACGTCAAGCCGCTGGTTCCGCCGGGCGCCCCGCTTTGGCGCAAGGCGGTGGCGTTCACCGGCTTCGACGCAGCGCGAGCGATCGGCATGCGCGGCGCTGTCTATTGCCCGCTGTTCGCCGCGCTCGCGCTTGCGGCGATCGAAAGCCAGGGACTGCCCGCCTGGCGCGTGCCTTTCGTCGTCCGCACCTACGGCTGGAACGAAGCCGAGATCGGCAACCTGCTCGGCCCGATGCTGCTGGTGGCGATGCTGCTCGGCATCTTTCTTGGCGGGGTTTTCGTGACCTGGCTGGGCAAGCGCTACAAAGACGCCAACATTCGCGCCGCGGCGTATATTTTCACCTGCACCACGATCCTGTCGATCGCCGCGCCGCTTATGCCGAGCGCCGAGCTAGCGCTCGGCTGCATGGCGGGGGCGACGATGTTCGGGCTCGCCGGGGCTGTGCCGCAAAACGCGGCGATCCAGCGCATCGCGCCCAACGAGATGCGCGGCCAGGTGACCGCGCTCTACCTGTTCATGTTCACCTTCTTCGGCGCGCTCGGCAGCTGGGTGATTGGGCTCGTCAGCACCCGGATCATCGGTGACGACCAGTTGCTGTGGCAAGCGCTGCTGATCGTCGCCGCGGTGTTCATGCCGATCGCCACCTTCTTCATGTGGCGCGCGATCAGGCCCTATCGCGAAGAAGTGGAGCGGCTCGAAGCGCTCGGCCTGTAACTTGCCGCGGCCCGTTGACTTGGCGCCGCCACCGCCGCAATCGTAAGCAACACATACGAACCGGGAGTCGGTGCGGGCCTCACACCCGCAGCGACCCCGCTCCCTTACTTGGCAAGGAGTCCACCTTTGGCCCAATACCCGGCGCTTCACATGATCATCGACGGCGAAAAGGTCTCGGGCGGGGGCCGGCGCACGTTCGATGTCGTCAACCCGGCGACCGGCGAGGCTATCGGGGCACTGCCGCTGGCGGAGCCGGCCGACCTCGACGGTGCCCTCGAAGTGGCGGCGAAAGGTTTCAGGATCTGGCGCAAGTCGACGCCGCAGGAACGCGCAGCGGTGCTGCAGGGCGCCGCGCGGCTGATGCTCGAACGCGCCGACGAGATGGCCCGCATCGCGACGATGGAGGAAGGTAAGCCTTTCGCCGAAGCCAAGCTCGAAGTGATGATGAACGTCGGGCTGTTCAACTTCTATGCCGGCGAAGTTTTCCGGCTTTACGGCCGCGAGCTGGTGCGGCCCGAAGGCATGCGCTCGACCGTTCGCCACGAGCCGGTCGGCCCGGTCGCCGCCTTCGCGCCGTGGAACTTTCCGCTTGCCAACCCCGGTCGCAAGCTCGGCGCACCGATCGCGGCGGGCTGTTCGGTGATCATGAAGGCGGCCGAGGAGACCCCCGCTTCCGCGCTCGGCGTGCTGCAATGCCTGCTCGACGCCGGCTTGCCCAAGGAAGTCGCGCAGGCGGTGTTCGGCGTGCCCGATGAAGTGAGCCGCCATCTGCTTGGCTCCCCCGTCATCCGCAAGCTCAGCTTCACCGGCTCGACCGTCGTCGGCAAGCACTTGGCCAAGCTCGCCGCCGAGGACATGAAGCGCACGACCATGGAGCTCGGCGGCCATGGGCCGGTACTGGTGTTCGACGACGTGGACGTCGATCGCGTGCTCGATACCGCGGTGCCCGGCAAGTACCGCAACTGCGGCCAGGTCTGCGTCAGCCCAACCCGCTTCATCGTCCAGGAAGACGTGTTCGAGCGCTTCCGCGACGGGTTCATCGAGCGTGCCAAGGCGGTCAAGGTCGGCGACGGGCTCGAGGAAGGCACGCAAATGGGCCCGATGGCCAATCCCCGCCGGCCCGAGGCGATGGAGCGGCTGATCGGCGATGCCAAGGACCGTGGAGCGAAGCTCGGCACTGGCGGCGCGCGGATCGGCAACCGCGGGTTCTTCTACCAGCCGTCGGTGCTCAGCGAGATCCCGCTCGACGCGCAGGTCATGAACGAGGAGCCGTTCGGCCCGGTCGCGCTGATCAATTCGTTCCGCGGCGAGGAGGAGATGATCGCCGAAGCCAACCGCCTGCCTTACGGGCTCGCCGCTTATGCCTGGACCAACGACTACAAGCGCCAGCGCCGCCTCGCCGCCGAGATCGAGACCGGCATGATCGGCATCAATAGCCACACGATCGGCGGCGCCGACGCGCCATTCGGCGGTGTCAAATGGTCGGGCCACGGCAGCGAGGACGGGCCGGAAGGCGTGCTCGCCTGCATGGTGCTCAAAGCGGTGCATGAAGGATAAGGGGAAAGTGGTTCGCGCAGAGGCGCAGAGGAAGCAGAGGTCGCAGAGATGAAGTCGATCGACGAGCTCAGCGGCATCGTCGTCGACACGGCTATCGCCGTGCACCGCGAGCTCGGGCCGGGTTTGTTCGAGTCCGTTTACGAGATTGTCCTCGCTGGAAGGCTCGAAGCCTTGGGACTGAACATTGCGCGGCAGGTACCCGTGCCACTGACCGTCGACGGGCAATTTTTTGAAGTCGCGTTCAAAATCGACATCTTGGTCGAGAATCGGCTGATCCTAGAGATCAAGGCCGTCGAACAGTTATTGAAAGCCCATGCCAAACAACTGCTGACCTATCTGCGCCTTCTCAGGCAGCCCGTCGGGCTGCTTCTCAATTTCTCAGGCGAGACGATGAAGGAGGGTATTCGCCTAATGGTGAACGACCATCGCCCGGATATCCCCTCTGCGCCCTCTGCTTCCTCTGCGCCTCTGCGCGAACCCGAAAACAGGCACCCCCAATGACTCACGAACTCAAGACCGGCGGTGACCGCGGCTATCTGCGCATCGCCACGGAGGAAGCCTGGGCAACCCAGGAGCAGCTCGACGCGATCTTGCGGCTGGTCAAGGAAGGACGCGCCGACCAGGGCACGCAGAGCCTGTGGGGTTTCTACGGCACCAGTCCGTCCGAACGCACCACTTTCATCCGCGAGCGTCTGCTCGACGTGGGCGAACTGCGCATCCAGGCGATGGACGAAACCGGCATCGACAAGGCCGTGCTCGCGCTGACCAGCCCCGGCGTGCAGACGCTGTTCGACGCCGAGGAAGCCAAGCGCATCGCGCGCAATTCGAACGACCGGCTCAAGGCCGCATGCGAGCGCTACCCCGACCGTTTCTACGGCATCATCGCGGTCGCTCCCCAGGATCCCGAATGGTCGGCCGAGGAGCTGCGCCGCGGCAAGGAGGAGCTCGGCTTCCACGGCGTGCAGGTCAACAGCCATACGCACGGCCATTACCTCGACGAGGAGCAGTTCGACCCGATCCTCAAGGCCTGCGCCGATCTCGACCTGCCGCTCTACATCCACCCGCAAGGCCCGCCCGACGCAATGATCGGCGATATGGTCGGCGCCGGGCTCGACGGTGCGATCTTCGGCTTCGCGGTCGAGACCAGCTACCACGCGATGCGGCTGCTCACGACCGGCGTGTTCGACCGCTACCCGAGCCTGCAGCTGATGCTCGGCCACGGCTGCGAAGGGCTGCCGTACATGCTCTACCGGCTCGACTACATGCACAAGGCCGGGCTGCGCAGCCAACGCTACCCCCGCTTGAAGCCGCTCCAGCACGACCTGTTCCATTACATGCGCAACAACGTTCTCGCGACCAACAGCGGGCTGCCGTTCGGCCCGGCCATCAAGACGATGATCGAGGTGATGGGCGAAGACCGCGTGATGTACGCGATGGATTATCCCTACCAATACGTGCCTGACGAGGTACGCTGGATGGACGATCTCGACATCACCCCGGCGCAGAAGAAGAAGTTCTTCCAGACCAACGCCGAGCGCTGGTTCAAGCTGTAGGAGACGAGCGCCCATGACCAAATACGCGGTGACCGGAGCTACGGGCAAGCTCGGGCGCCTGGTGCTCGACGAGCTGCTGCTCAAGCCCAGTCCGGGCGATATCGTGGCGTTGGCGCGCGATCCTTCGGCGCTGACGGACTACGCGATGAAGGGCATCGACGTCCGTCAGGCCGATTACGACGATCCGGCGAGCCTCGAGGCCGCGCTGGAGGGCGTCGACCGGGTGCTGCTGATTTCCGGCAATGCCGTAGGCCAGCGCGAGCGGCAGCACGGCGCGGTGATCGATGCGGCGAAGGAAGCGGGCGTCTCCTATCTCGCCTATACTTCGATCCTCAACGCGCGGAACTCGAAGCTCGCGCTCGCCGGCGAGCATGCGCTGACCGAGCAGCTGCTCGAGAAGAGCGGGCTCAATTACGACGTGCTGCGGATGCCGTGGTATTCGGAGAACTATACCGGCACGCTAGGCCCGTCGATCGAGCACGGTGCGATCTACGGCGCGACCGGCACTGGGCGCCTCTCGACCGCGAGCCGGGCGGACCTCGCCGCCGGCGCGGTCGGCGCGCTGCTCAAGAGCCCGGGCGGCAAGATCTACGAGCTTGCCGGCGACGAGAGCTGGAGCATGGACGAATTCGCCGCGGAAGTGAGCCGCCACGCCGGCAAGCCGGTCAAGTACGTCAACCAGTCCGAATCCGACTACGCCAAAACGCTCGAAGGCGTCGGCCTGCCACTGCCGGTCGCGGCGATGCTGGCGAGCACCAGCTACCTTGCCGGCGAAGGCGAGCTCTACAGCGAGAGCAAGGACCTGAGCACGCTGTCGGGCCGCCCGACCACGCCGATCGGCGAGACCATCGCGGCTGCGCTGAAGGGGTGAATTGAATTCCTCCCCCACCGGGGGAGGGGGACCATGCGAAGCATGGTGGAGGGGCACCCTCGGATGATCCAGATCTCGCAGGTCAGGATCCGCCGCACGTGCCCCTCCACCACCCTACGGGTGGTCCCCCTCCCCGTGCCGGGGAGGATCGGGAGGAAGGAAGAGAGCTGATGGCCACCACCGTCGCGGACGAGCCGCTCAACGCTCCGGCGAAAGTCAGCCGCGCCGGATGGTACGCGCTGTTCCTGGTCTCCTCCGCCCAGGCGATGAGCCTGCTTGACCGGCAGATCCTCTCGATCCTCGCGCCGGCAATCCGCGCCGACCTGCGGATCGGCGATGCCGAACTCGGCCTGCTTTACGGCACGGTGTTCTCGCTGTTCTACGCGCTGTTCTCGCTGCCGCTCGGGCGGCTCGTCGACGGCTGGGTCCGCACCAGGCTGCTGGCGATCTGTATCGCCGCCTGGTCGTTCTTCGCCGGCCTCAGCGCGTTCGCCAACGGCTTCACGCTGCTCGCGATCTCGCGCCTGGGCGTCGGCATTGGTGAAGGCGCGACGCAGCCGGCGGCGAACTCGATCATCTTCGACACTTTCCCGCGCGAGCGGCGCGGCACGGCGATGGCCGCGCTCGGCATCGCCACCGCGCTCGGGCTCGGCCTGTCGATGACCCTCGGCGGCCTGGTCGCGCACTGGTGGGACGAGGCTTACCCCGGCGGCGGGCCCGGAGGATTTTCCGGCTGGCAGTTCGCCTTCATTGTCGCTGCCGCGCCCGGCCTTCTGCTCGCCTGGCTGATCTGGCGGCTGCGCGAGCCCGAGCGCGGCGCGATGGACGGGATCAGAACTCCCGCCGATCCGCACCCGTTCAAAGCCAGTGCCGCGGTGCTCGGGGCGGTCACGCCGGGGATCAACTGGTTCTACCTTTGGGGCCGCAAGGCGGGCGCCCGACAGTGGGCAATCAACCTCATCTCGCTGGCGGCGATCGCGGCGTTCTGCCTGTTCATGATGGGCGCGCTGCAGGACTACTCGCCGCGCCCCGACACCAAGCTGTTCGGCCTCTCGTTCAACGCGCACGAGCTGCAGTGGTTCGTGGTCGGGTTCGGCGCCTTCGTGATCCTCAACATGTTCCAGTCGCTCAAGCTCACCGACCGCCCGACCTACAACGTCGTGACCAGCCCTTCGGTGCTGCTGCTGATCGTCGTCGCCGGCCTGCAGACCTCGATCAACTACGGCGTGATGGGCTTCACCCCGTCGTTCCTCGGCCGCGAATACGGGCTCGACCTCGCCCAGACCGGGCTGCGCTTCGGCCTGCTCGCGGCGGCGCTCGGCCTGGTCGGCCCGATCATCGCGGGTCCGCTCAGCGACTGGCTGACCGCCCGCATGGGGGGCCGCGGACGGGTCTGGCTGACGATCTTCTCGCTCGGCGTCTCTCCGTTCGCCGGGATCTGGACCTACAGCGCCGGGAGCGAGATGGACTTCTACCTGCGCTTCACCGTCTACAGCACGATCCTGACGCTGTGGCTGCCGCCGCTCTACTCGCTGCTCTACGACATCGTGCTGCCGAGGATGCGCGGGGTCACGTCATCGCTGTTCATCATCATCACCACGATGCTCGGGCTCGGCATGGGGCCCTATTTCGTCGGCATCGTCAGCGACAAGCTCAAGGGCGACCTCGGCCAGGCGATCATCTCGATCAACGTGGTGACCCCGGCGATCGTGGTGATCCTGTTCGTGATTCTCTTCCGCATCAACGGCGACGAGAGCCAGGTGCTCGACCGGGCGCGGGCGGGGGGTGAGCCGGTCTAGCGCTGGAGCTCCCCTCCCGATTGCGGGAGGGGCTGGGGGTGGGCCAGTGCACGACACGCCTGACACCCGCCCCTGTCCCCTCCCGCAAGCGAGAGCGGGACTTGAGAGCCGCACAATCAACAGTAAAGGCCTTCCCATGCCCACCGTCCGTGAAGCCGCCTTCCGCGTGTTCGAACACTTCGGCGTCGACAAGCTGTTCGGCAATCCCGGCTCGACCGAGCTGCCGATGCTGAAGGCGTTGCCGTTTCCTTACGTCCAGGGCCTCAACGAAGCGGTCGTGGTCGGCATGGCCGACGGCTACGCGCGCGCCACGGGCAGGCCGGCGCTGGTCAATCTGCACAGCTCGGCGGGCACCGGGCACTCGCTCGGCAACCTGTTCACGGCCTACAAGAACAACGCCCCAATCGTGGTCACCGCGGGGCAGCAGGCGCGTTCGATCCTGCCGCACGATCCGTTCCTCTACGCCGAGCGCCCGACCGAATTCCCGCGCCCGTTCGTCAAGTGGGCGCTCGAGCCGGCGCGCGCCGAGGACGTGCCGCTGGCGCTCATCCGCGCCTTCGTCACCGCGCTGACTCCGCCGATGGGGCCGGTGTTCGTGTCGATCCCCGTCGACGACTGGGACCGCGAATGCGAGCTGCCGGCGCTGCCCAACGTGACGCTGCGGACCGGAGCCGATTTCGGGACCTGCGAACGAGTGCGCGACTTCTTCCATGAAGCAAGGAATCCCGCCCTCGTCATTGGGACCGGCTTGGCCAATGCGGGAGGCTGGGAGGCTGGCATCGAGTTTGCCGAAAAAGCAGACTGCATGGTCTTTGCCGCTCCCTACGCGGCGCGGGAAACCTTTCCGGAAGACCACCGGCTCTTCGGAGGCTTCCTCAACGCCTGGCGCGACCAGATTCGCGCCGCGCTCGCTCCCTACGACCGGATAATGGTCGTGGGCGCACCCGTGTTCACATACCATGTCGAAGGACTCGGGCCGCACTGGCCTGAAGGTGCCGAGCTCCTGGCACTTTCCGACGACCCGCAACATCTTTCCAATTTGCCGGGCGGGTCCGGAATCCTTTGCGATCCGGCAAGGACGCTTGCTTTGGCAGCGAGTCTTTCATCGCCAACTGTTCGAAGCGATCGCCCCACGCATCAGCTCAAGGATCCGCCTGCGGAAATGACCGCCGCCTACGTGCTCAAGCGCGTCGCCGCCTTGCGCCCGCCGCAAGCAGTGATCGTCGAGGAAGCCCCGACCGCGCGCGGACCCGAGCACGACGTGTTGCCGATCGTGCGCAAAGGCGGCTTCTTTTCGTGCGCCAGCGGCGGGCTCGGCTATTCGCTTCCCGGTGCGGTCGGCGTCGCCATGGGCCAGAGCGACAAGGTCATCGCGATCCTCGGCGACGGCTCCGCGATGTACACGATCCAAGGCCTTTACGCCGCGCGCAACGAGGCCGCGAACGTCAGCTTCGTCATCCTCAACAACGGCGCCTACGCCGCGCTGACCGGCTTCTCGGGCGAGTTCGGGATGAACCACGTGCCGGGATGCGACCTCGCCGGCCTCGACTTCGTCAAGTTCGCCGAAGCGCAGGGACTCCCGGCGCAACGGGTCGACACCATCGATAAAGTAGACGAGGCGCTGGGCTGGAGCTTTGCCCAGAGTGGGCCTTCGCTGCTCGACATGCGGATCGCCTGACGCGTGGCGCGGCCGGTAAGAGTGGCGTTTCAGTCCTTCGATTCATCGCTCGGGGCCGTTTCAGGCTCCTCGCCCGCGATCTGCGCGGCGACCTTGTCCATCTCGCTCGCCGCGTTGCCATAAGCATCGCCGACCGACTCGCGGTAATCCTCGGCCGCTTCGGCCTGGGCGGCGATATCCTCGGCATTGGGCGCGGATGCAGCCGTAGCGGTCGCGGCGCGAGCATCGCCCGATTCACCGGCGGGATTGACGAACGCCATGTAAAGGCTGCCGAGGAACCCGACGAAGATCACCAGAAATGTCGCAACCCGCACATTCGGGTTAGCGCCCTTGGTCATCTGGATCGCGAGCAGTCCGATCAGCAGCAGCGCCAGCGCCATCAGGCCCCACATGTCGGTGACCGCGCTGATGATGTCCGCGAAGGTTCCGGTTCCGGTCATGGCATCCCCCTCCGCGCAATCTAGCGCAATTGTGTCGCGCAGGCCACCGTCGCCGGGCCTTGATCATTGCCGCTCGCCGGTACGGATCCTAGCGTGGAATCCAAGCGAATCACGCCGAAGCGCGGGCAAGCCAGGAGAGGCAATTGACGGCGGACCTTTACGCGGACTACGTCATCGTCGGCGCCGGCAGCGCCGGCTGCGTGCTGGCGGCGCGGCTGACCGAAAGCGGCGCGCATAAGGTCGTGATCCTCGAGGCGGGCGGCGACGACCGGCCGCTCAAGGAGCCCGGCCAGTTCATCTCCAACGTGATGATCCATACCCCGATCGGGTTCGGCAAGACGCTCAACGATCCCAAGGTCAATTGGCTCTACGAAACCGAGGTCGACGAAGGCTCCGGCGGGCGCAAGCACAAATGGCCGAAGGGCAAGGTCCTCGGCGGCTCGAGTTCGATCAACGGCATGCTCTACGTGCGCGGCCAGGCCGCCGATTACGACGGCTGGGCGCAGTTGGGCGCGCGCGGATGGAGCTGGGACGAGGTGCTGCCCTACTTCCGCAAAAGCCAGAATCAGGAGCGCGGGCCGAACGAGTTCCACGGCGCGGGCGGGCCGCTTAACGTCTCCGACTTCCCCGAGGAGCACCCGGTCAGCGCCGCAATCGTCGAAGCCTGCGTCCAGGCCGGCATCCCGTACAAGCCCGACCTCAACGACGGCAACCAGGAAGGCTGCAGCTTCTTTCAGATGACCGCCAGGAACGGCCGACGCCACTCGGCTGCGGTCGCTTATCTGCACCCGGCGATGAAGCGTCCCAACCTCACGGTCGAGACCCACGCGATGACCACACGAATCCTGTGGGAAGGGCGCAAGGCGATCGGAGTCGAGTTCAAGCAGCACGGCGAGACCCGACGGGTGATGATCGGGCGCGAAGTGATCCTGGCGGCGGGCGCGGTGGAATCTCCCAAGCTGCTCGAAATCTCCGGCGTCGGCCAGGGTGCGCTGCTGCAGGAGCTCGGGATCAAGGTCGTGCACGAATCGCCGATGGTCGGCGAGAACATGCAGGACCACTACATGATCGGCTGCCAGGCGGCGCTCAAGGAGCCGCATCATTCGATCAACCAGTTGAGCCGAGGGCTGAAGCTGCTCGGCGAGATCGCCAAGTACGGCCTCACCCGCAAGGGCCTGCTCAGCTACGCGGTCGCGCACGGCTGCGCGTTCGTGAAGAGCCGCGACGAGCTCGCCTATCCCGACATCCAGATCCACGTCATGGCCGCCTCGATGGATCTGGAATACCTCAACCAGTACCAGGGCCTCAGGCTCGACAAGGACCCTGGCATGGCGTCGAACCCGTGCCAGCTGCGCCCGGAATCGCGCGGCTCGATCCACGCGAAGTCGCCCGACGGCACCGTCTGGCCGAAGATCGTGCCGAATTACCTGTCGGACCCGATCGACAGGCAGAGCGTGGTCGACCAGCTCAAGATCATTCGTAAGATCTGGCAACAGCCGGCGCTCGAGCCGTACATGAAGGAAAAGGGCGATCCGTTCGGAAACACCGATGAGGAAATGCTCGGCTATGCCAAAGTCGCCGGCGGCACGCTCTACCACTGCGTCGGCACAGTCGCGATGGGCGACGAGCGTTTCCCGCTCGACCCGCAATTGCGCGTGCGCGGGGTCGAGGGGCTGCGGGTGATCGATGCCTCGGCGATGCCCAAGATCAGCTCGGGCAACACCAACGCGCCGACGATCATGATTGCCGAGAAAGGCGCAGAGATGGTGCTGGCTGACGCGAGGCAGGCGGTGGCAGCTTAAGCCTCCCCTCCCGCAAGCGGGAGGGGCCGGGGGTGGGCATCGGCCGACCATTCCCTTGCTAGGGGTAGTTTTAAAGCTGCGTCACCGCGGCGGCCGCGACTCCCGCGCACAGGACGAGGAAGCCCGACGCCCAGAAGGCAAGCCGGGTCAGGCTGCTTTTCAGCGTTTCGTCCTCGACGATCTCGATCTCTTCGTCTGCGGCAAGCGCGGCTCCCATCCCGGCGCCAAACGCCGGCTCGAGGCGCGGCAGATGCGTGCCTCCGGTCAGTGCCAGCTTCTCCGCCGCGATGGCGAGGCGCTGCTCGGCGAGATCGTCGTCGAGCGGATCGAACGGCGGCGCGATGGCCAGGGTGCCGTCGGCGATCCGCTCGAGCTCTTTGTCGAGCGTGACCAGCCTGTCGATCTGCTCAAGCGCCCGGCGCCGATTGCCCGAGAGCACCGCCAGCTGGAGGCGAACCTGGGCTAGCGCGGTGGCGCGAACGTAGTGGAGATCGAGCCGCTGGCTGCGCTCGGGCCGCTCCGCCGGGGGCGCGAAACGAAAGATCGATACGCCGTCGCCAGCGACAGTCTGTGCGGTCACCTCATGTCCTCCAACCGATCCCTGTGCGCGGTCAGCTAGGCGCGGAGCCGTGGACACGGGAAGCCGCGTTCCGACCAGTCGAGGGCGGAACGGGGCGGGCGGTGGCGCGCCCGACCGCCCGTTCGACCGGCCGGGCCTGGCGTGCGATCAGCGGATCGGCGTGCGCGCGATCGCCTGGAACATCGCCAGCGTCTTGGGCTCGGTGTCCGCCGGTGGAACCGGCGGATGATAGCTGAGCTTGACGATCACGGTGTGGCTGGCCGGGTGCACGTAGATCATCTGCCCGGCGAGGCCCACAGCCGCGAAAGCACCGGGCTCCTCGTCCACCTGCCACGTCTGGAAGCCGTAGCCCGGGAACGGCTCGCCGGTGGGCTTCATCGTGGTCATCTGCGCGACCCAACCCTCGGGCAACACGCGCGTGCCGCGGGCGACGCCGCCGTCGAGCATCAGTTGGCCGAGGCGCGCGAAGTCGCGCAGCGTGGCATTGAAGCCCATGCCGTTGAGCGCGCGGCCGACACCGGGCGGGCCGTCGGCGATGAAGAAGCCGTCGGACTCGGCTCCGAGCGGTTGCCAGATGCGGCTTTCCATCAGGTCTTCGAGCTTCTCGCCGGTCGCTTTCTCGAGCACCCAGCCGAGCACGGCCGTGTCGAGGGTGGCGTAGTTAAACGCCGCGCCTGGTGCCGCCCGGCTGCCGACGTCGACCGCGAAATCGGCGAAGCGCGCCTTATTGCGGATGATCGCGGTCTCGTGGATGCGGCCGGCGAGGCTCGGGTTGGCGCCGAAGTCGTAGCGCTCGTCGATGTCGGCGCCAGAGCGCATCTCGAGCACGTTGCGGATCGTCGCCTTGCCGTATCCGCCGTTCGCCAGCTCGGGCACATACTTGCTGACCGGATCGTCGAGCGAGGCAATCTCGCCGTGCTCGAGCGCCTGGCCGATCAGCATCGCGGTGATCGACTTGGTCATCGAGAAGCCGATATGCCGCGTTTCGGGGGTCATCCGGTTGCGGTAATCCTCGAACACGATCTTTCCGTCGCGCAGCACGAGGAAGGCATTGGTGAAGGTCTGCTCGGCCCACTCCTTGTATCCTTCTGGCATGGCGAACCCGTCGGCCTTCGCCAGCTCCCACGCCTCCGCACCGTGCCGGACGTCGCGATATTCGAAGACGTTCCTCAGCTCGCGGAACGTGAAGCTGTTGATCTCCGGGTTGAGCAGCTGCCACCGCATGGCGATCACTGCGGGAGTGAGCTCGAACGCGGGCTGTTCCTCGCGCGGCTCCGCGGCGGCGGATTCACCCGCCTGCTTGCACCCGGTCAGCGCCAGCGCTGCGGCCAACACGGCCGCCGTCATTGCAATCCTCACTCAGCTTCTCCCCCAGCGAGCCGCTCAGGCGGCTTCGAATTCCTTTGCCAGCCCCAGCTCTTCACTGCGCGCGAAGTTGCCATGCAACCCGAAGCGCAGGCGGATCGGGACCTGGATCGTGGCGATCGGGCCTTTCTCGATCTTGAGCGCGTCGAACAGCAGCAGATCCGAGCGGTACTCGTCGAGCCGGTTGCAGACCTGGACTACCCAGCCGTCGCCTTCGGGGGCGTTCTTCGAACGCGGGATGAAGCATGGTTCCTGCAGGCTCGAGACCGGGCCGCACCACCAGTGCTGCTCGGCGCCCGTATCGAAGTCCTTGAGGAACAGGCAGTTCATCAGCGCGCCGCCCGCGCTGCCGCCGCGCAAGTCGACGGGGCGGCGCATGTCCATCTCGAGCCCCCAGCCGTAGCGCGTCTTGCGCCCGGTGAAGCGGTCGTCGATGCGCGGGAACTCGGACACTGTCTCGGTGAGCGGGATTATCGCATCGAACTCGTCGCCGTTCGAGGCGAGGTCGACGACCCAGTCGGTCAGCCGGCTCGCGGCTTCGGCCGGGTTGAACGGCACGTCGTTCACGTCGGGGAAGAACGGGAACATGTTGTTCTTCGCCTCGGGCGTGACGAAGTGGATCTTGCTTCCCTCCTGCCAGGCGTTGAGCACGTGGCTGGCGAAGCAGTTGTCGCGCTTGAACCAGCGGATGTCTTCCTGCTTGAGGTCGTCGCGCCGCGGGATCACGCCGAGGTATACCGGCAAGCTGGTGTCGAAGCCGAAATGCGGCTTGCCCTGCTCGAGCCGCTCCCAGCTGCCGATCGACGGGACGATGTGCAGCACGAGATAATCGGGCGTGATCCCGAAGTCGTGCATCATGCAGTAGTAGGGGACCTTGAACCACTTCTCGCGGACCAGCTCGCCCTCGGCGCTGACTTCGTAGTAAGTCACGTCGTCGCTGCACAGGCCGCTCGCGGCATAGCCGATCGCGACCATGTTGCCGGTCGCCGGATCCACCTTGGGATGCGCGGTGAAAGTCTGGCCGGTCATCTTGCCGCCGAACTTCTCGAAACCGACCGTTTCCATCGTCGCCGGGTCCATCACCAGCGCCGGGCTGTCTTCCTTGAGCGCCCAGAGCTTGCCGCCGAAGATCCACGCGTTGGTGTTGGCGGTCGAGCGGATCTCGCCCTTGACGCTTTCATCGTCGGTCAGCGGGTTGCGATAGGCGCCGAACAGCGCCTTGCCGGCCGCGTTCTCGAGCTTCCACTTGTCGGTCTGCGCCCAGCGCTGGCGGAAGTCGCACTGGCCGTCGTGGAAATGGAACCGAGTGATCATCCCGTCGCCGTTGAAGGCGATGTCGTCGCCGAGGCGCGGCGGGAACTGCGGATCCGGTTGCACGCGGTAGAATGCGCCGTCGAGCTCCTCGGGAATCGTTCCGACGTGCTGCAAATCTCGGATATCGGCCTCGATCCGGCTCGGCGTGTTGAACCCGGTGAAGCTCGGGGTCTCGGGGAAATGCGCCATCGGGTTCCTCTCCTTGCGCAAGATTGTATGCTCCACTAACAATTAAGCAAGCGGGATGGCGAGGAACACAAGCTGGTGGACGCACCGAGTTCAATCGACTGCAAGGATGAGGAACTGGGCGGCCTCAACGGCGTCGTCGGGTTCCATATCCGGCTGGCCCACGGCGCGGTCTATCGCCACTTCACCGAGACGTTCGCCGATCTCGACCTGACGCAGAAGCAGGTCTCGGCGCTGTGGCTGGTCGGCGATCATCCCGGCATCTCGCAGATCGAGCTCGGCCGGCGGCTGAGGATGGACCGGGCGACCACGATGACCATCGTTAACCGCCTGCAGGAGCGTGGCTATCTGCGGCGTGAGCGTTCGACGAGCGACGGGCGCAAGCAGGCGCTGCATGTGACTGCGGCGGGTGCTGCGGCGCTCACCGAGGCCAAGCAATGCATTGCCGAGCACGAAGCCTGGCTGAAGAGCCGCTTCACGCCCGCCGAGACCGAGAAACTGGTGGAAATGCTAGTACGAATCCACGAATGAGTGGGCGTCCAGGGAGAGGATAACGAGATGGCCGCAGCAGCCGGGGGCACCAACCCGATCAACGTGATCAACGACACTCCGATGGGCGCGCGGCAATGGATCGTCGTCGTGCTGATGGTGCTGCTCAACGCGCTCGACGGCTTCGACGTGCTCTCGAGCGCTTTCGCTTCGCCGGGCATCTCGGCGGAATGGGGGATCGCGCGCGACAAGCTCGGCGTGGTCCTATCGGCCGAGCTCGTCGGTATGGGGTTCGGCTCGGTGATCCTCGGCGGGATGGCGGACAAGTACGGCCGCAAGCTCACCATGCTGACGTGCCTCGTGCTGATGGCGTCGGGCATGTATCTCGCCAGCACCGCCGACGCGGTGAC
>CBHCZH010000036.1:0-26814 GCA_965977975.1 uncultured bacterium | reverse complement strand
CTCCGCCTCGCTACGCTCGGCACCTCCCCCGTAAGACGGGGGAGGATCCAATGCTCGCAGTTGAATGTCGATACGCCCGAGAGTCCCCAAATTCTTGATGGACGATTAACCAGAAGTTAGGCGGTTTGCCGCAGGTTGGGGCCGTGATGATGTGATTGTCTCGAATGCAGTTGCCCCTCGGCAGCTGCATCGGCTCATCCATTCTTGCAACGGTTGGATCGGCGGTTTGGAACTCGACGGGCTTTCACGATCGGCGCTTCGGGGGCGCCCGCTGCCGGTCGGCGCCGCCGGGGCGATACGTCGCGTCTGCCACATTCTGGCCGCCCTGCTGCTCGCCGCGCTGCTCGCGCAGCCCGCGGCCGCCTCGTCCTTCACCCTGCGCACGGGCAACAACTCGGCCAACGCGCAGACGATGACGATCGACAGCAACCAATGCTCCACGGCGGGCCCTCGCGCGATGTACGTGGGCGGTATCGTCACCGCGGGCGCGTCAGCTGAAACCAACGTCACCGTCTCGATCAGCACTCCGACCAACGGCTTCTTCCTCGCCGGCGGCCAGCAGCAGACCCAGACGATCGGATCCCTTGCAGCAGGAACCTCGGCGGGCGCGTACTGGTTCATCGGCTACGGCTGCACGGTCAACGCGACGACCACGGTCACGATCACCATCACCTCCAGCGCCGGCACCACGACCCGCAACATCACCCTGACCGCCAAGACCGCGATCAGCGCCAACGCCGGCGGCAACGTCGCTTCCTCGACGCTCGGCGCCGGCGCCGTCGTCGGACAGACCATCTATTTCGAGACGACTTACGACTTCGGCGGTTCGGACACGGGCGACGAGTTCATGTTCCAGCCCTCCGGCGCCCAGACATTCAACGCCGGCTGCTTCAGGCTGGTCGGCTCCCAGGTGATGTCCAGCAACATCGCGCCAGTGGCCGCCGGCACCACCAACACGCTCTATTTCGTCCAGACCCAGAAGCAGGCGGGCAACGGCTATACCGCGACCATCCGCTACTTCTTCGAATACCAATGCGCGAACACGACCACCACGGCGCGGCCCTACGCCATGCAGACCTCGGGCAACTCGCTCAAGTATACCGGCAACTACGACGGATCGGGCTCGATCAGCATCAGCTTTCCGGGAGCGAGCAACCCGTTCACCATCACCAAGACCCAGGACCGCAGCTATGCGGTCGGGGGCACCACCAGCACGGTCAAATATACCGTCACGATCAGCAACCCGTCGGTCTATGCCAGCCGGATCTCGCAGATCGTCGACACGCTCCCATCCGGCGCCAGTTTCGCGGCGATCGATGCGGCCAGCCAGGTGACGGCCGCCAATTCGAGCAGCGTGCCGAGCGCCGGAGCCACCGGCACGATCACTTTCTTCGGCAAGCAGGACGTGTCCTACCAGATCGCCGCGGGGGGCTCGGTGACTCTGGTCTACACCGTCACCATGCCCGCGGCCGGGGGCAGCTATGCCAACAGCGCGCAGGGCTATTTCGGCCAGGCGACCACGCCGACGGCCACCGTGACCTTCACGGTACACGATCCGGCGCCGATCACCGTCATCAAGGCCAGCCAGCCCTGGTCCGACCCGGTCAGCGGCACCACCGATCCGCTGGCGATCCCCGGCGCCTACGTTCACTACACGATCACCGTGGCCAATCCGGCGGTCTATCCGATCGACGCCGATACCCTGGTGGTGACCGACGGAACTCCGCCGAACCTGGCGATGTTCGTGAACAGCCTGCTCAGCGGCAGCGCCCCGGTGCTGTTCCAGGACGGCGCGACCAGCTCCACGCTCACCATCACTTACACCGACCTCGCCAGTTCGACCGACGACGTCGACTTCTCCAACGACGGCGGCACGACCTGGACCTACACCCCGGTCCCCGACGGAACCGGGTTCGACAGCGCGGTGACCAACTTCCGCATTCGGCCGAAGGGCACGATGGCGGCGAGCTCGAGCTTCAGCCTGATCGTCAGGTACAAGGTAAGCTAGATATGGCCTGAATGGGCCAGCTTCGGGTTGACATCGCGTAAGCTGTCACTTACGCGTAAGCAGTGACTTACGCGAATGACCCTTGGACCGCCCTCGCCGATTCGACCCGCCGCACGATCTTCCAGCGGCTGGCCGAGCGTCCCCGCTCGGTCACGGAGCTGGCAGCGGCGTTGCCGGTCAGCCGCCCGGCCGTTTCGCAGCATCTGAAGATCCTCAAGGACGCCGGACTCGTGGCCGACACCCCGGCCGGCAAGCAACGCATCTACCGCGTCGAGCCCGCCGGGCTGGCGGCGCTCCGCGCGGAACTCGACCTTTTCTGGAGCAAGACGCTCGCGGCCTACAAGCAGGTCGTCGAGCAATCGTCGGAGGAGTGATTATGAGCACGCAGACAGCAGATGCGACCGTGAACCATTCGATTGTGGTCGAAGTGCCGATCGAGCGCGCCTTCAAGGTGTTCACCAACGATTTCGGCAAGTTCAAGCCTGCCGAGCACAACCTGCTCGGCGTCCCCATCGCCGAAACGGTGTTCGAGCCGAAGGTCGGCGGCCATCTCTATGATCGCGGCGCCGACGGCAGCGAATGCCGCTGGGCCAGCGTGCTGGCCTACGAGCCGCCGCACCGCGTGCTCCTGAGCTGGAACATCAACCCTCAATGGCAAGTGGAGACCGACCCTGCCAGGGCCAGCGAGTGGGAAGTCCGCTTCACCGCCGAAAGCCCCACCCGCACCCGCGTCGAAATCGAGCACCGCCACCTCGAACGCCACGACGCCGGCTGGGAAAGCGTTCGCGACGGCGTCGGCGGACCCGGCGGCTGGCCGCTCTACCTGCAGCGCTTCGGCGAACTTGTGGCACGCGAAAACTGACGCAAAAGCCACGATCCATCCTCGCGTGAACGCAGGCCCATCGCTCATCGATGCGGCGGGGCGTTCTCCCCTCTCGCTTGCGGGAGGGGTTGGAGGTGGGCCAGTACCTGGAATGCGCAAGCGGGGCGTTTCACACCACGCGCCCACCCCTGGCCCCTCCCGCAAGCGGGAGGGGAATCGGCAACCGGCCCACCAGCGAGCCATATGCGATAGCCCTGCCCTCAAACGGGGAGGTGCCACTCGCGAGGTAGCGATCGCCGGTTGCCCGAGGGCACCCGCCAGTCGCAATCCGCGAGAAGTTAACGTTCGGGTGAGGAAATTCCCTTACCTTCCGCGGCCAACGGGTCGGAGAGGCAGTAAACATGGACGAGCGGTGTGAAGTGCGGAAGGTCTGCGACGTCGAGGTCGATTTCCGATCCGGCGCCACTGTCGATCGGGCGCTTCTTCACAATGTCTCGACCGGCGGCTGCATGCTGGAGCTCGCGGGCGGGATTTCCGGCGACGTCGAGTTCCTCAGCGTGAAGCTCGGCGGCCTGCCCGTCGACGGGCACATCGTGTGGCGCCACGATCCCGTGGTCGGCGTTCAATTCCTTCAGCGAGTTCACCCCCTGGTCGTCGAGCACCTCGCGTACCACCATCCGGAACGCGGAGTCTGGGCCGCTTAGAACCGCGCGGCGCAAACTCGCCCGAATAACGCAGTCCCCGCGCCGACTCGCCTACGCGCCTCAGCCGTCTTCGGTCACGTCCCGACCTTGGATCGAAGTCAGATCCTCCGTTTGAACACGGAATGGCCGGCCTTGAGACGATAAAGAATTGATGGCCAGGTTGGCCCCTGGCATCCGTCGCTTCTCGCCCGTCTCCTCGAGGAAATCCCGCTCCATCACCTTGCGCCGGAAGGCATCCACATTGAGCCTTTGGCCCAGAGCGATTTCATAAACTTCATGCAGTTCAGCGAGGGTGGATGCGCTCTGGAGGAAACGCGCAGGAAGATCGGAATAGGCTCCCTTACCTCGTAATCTCTGCACTGCGGCGGACAAGATGAGATCATGGTCTAAGGGCATGCCGGAAGCCTCGTCGACCGGCTTGAGCTCAAGTCCTCGCTCCAAAGCAGGCTGCAACCGTTCCATCGGCGACAGCGAAAAATAGACCACGCTTGCCGACCATCCGCGTCGATCGCGGTCGGGACCGGAAAAGGTCGAAAGCTGCTCCACATAGAGATCGGTCAGAGCCGCTTTCGCAGCGAGGATGCGTCGCGCCGTGGCGCCGAGATGATCATCTTCGTCGGTATGAACATGCCCGCCGATCAAGGCGGCGCGACCTGCGAACGGCTCCGCCTCTCGCACGACGCGCAATACGCATAACCGCCCTTCGAACAATGTCAGAGGTACGATGTCGACCGCATGATCGAGGAGGGCTTTGCCATCGACAACATCGCCTTCGGGATGGGCGGCGGCCTGCTCCAGCAGGTCAACCGCGACACCCTGCGCTTCGCGATGAAAGCCAACGCCATGAAAGCTGACGGCGGCATTTGGCGCGATGTCTCGAAAAAGCCGGCTACCGACCCGACCAAGGGCAGCAAGGCCGGCCGACAGGCGGTAATCCGGGAGGGCGGCAAGTTGGTGGCCGCGCGTCTCGATGCGATCGACCCGGCGAGAAACGAGCTGGTCACGATCTGGCGGAACGGCGAACTGCTGGTCCGGTACGATTTCGATCAGGTAAGGACTCGGTCGGAAATCGTATGAGCGCCAACGGCATGGGCAGCCAGGCCTGGCTGCCCATGCCAATTCACGACGCTACACCCACAAGGTGATCACCGCGTTGTAAGCCATGTGCAGCAGGATGGCCGGCGCCAGCCGCTTCGATCTCTTGAACAAAAGACAGTTCACGGCGCCGACGACAAAGACGGGAAGCCATGCGAGCGGTGGATGATAGATCGCAAAGAATGCCGCAGCGCCCAGCACGGCCTTCCATCCGCCCCATTGCCCGTCGAGCGTCCTGAACACGAGCCCACGAAACAGGTATTCTTCGGCAAATGGGGCGAACGCAATCGCGATCACGGCGTAGGTGATGGCCATGCCTGGAATGCTCTGCATCTGCAGCTCCGAGGCATGGATCGTCTCGGCGATCGAAGGGACGAGGGCGATGGCGCTCAGATAGAGCTGCGCGAAAAGCGCGAGGACCACGCCTCCGCCAAGCCCGAAGAGGAGCCAGCCGGCCTCCCGCCGATCGACCGCGACGTAGCGGCGGATCCAAGGCTCCTTGTCGCCCGGCTCTTCATCGCGCCAGCACCAGATCCGCGCCGGAGAAACGCCGCGGTCGGACAGGAAGCTGGACACCGCGAGCGACACGCCGACCGCGCAGACGGCATAGCCAACGCCTTGCGCGAGCGCGAGGCTGTCTTTGCCGCCGACGGCGAAGATCAACGCCATGATGATCGATGCGCATTCGATCAGGATGCTGATCGCAACCATCGCGTGCATCAGCGTCGGCGGTGGCGGCAGCCTCTCGGACCAGGGATCGTACAGATAAGGCAGCCGGGCGCGCAGGTTTTCCCACATCGCGGCGGCGGTGATCCAGGAATAGACGATGCCGACGATCGCCAGGCCCCACTGCTCGGTGCACACGCCGATGGCGAAGCTCAGCATGCCCAGCTGCGCCGCCCACCGCCGCCCCGAGGGGACTTGCTGCGCTTCGCCGGACTCCGAGACGACCGTGACCAGGGTGACCGACTTTTCGGCCATGCTGCGCGAAAAGACGATCCAGCCCGCGCCGACCAGCGCGATCTTCCAGGCGTCCTGCGGGAACATCCAGCAGCCCGCCAGCAGGATCGCGAACACCACGGCGTTGGCGATCGTCGACCAGAGCCACGCCTTGGCCTTCAGCACGCTTTCGAGCCCGCGCGGCCAGGTCAGTGCGATCCACAGCGCCGACCCCTCAGAGGTCAGCGATTTCGGGCCCAGAATCCACAGGAAGTACGTTCCGAAGAAGATCGCCACGCCCGCCAGGTAATTCCATGAATCCTCCGCGTGCTCCAGGATCACGCGCAAGTTGAACAGCTGGAACCCGGCGATCGTCACCGGAATGAGGATGGTCTGCACGATCGCGCTGCGATCGCGGACGAACCACAGATACTCCTTGCGGAACAGCGGATCGCGCCCGAATTTCGCGCGCTTCGCCGGACGGGCAGGTACCGCGTCCGCGGCAAAGGCGCCGCTCAGTCCGTGGCGGACGGAGCGCGCGCTGAACGTGACCGCGGCGGCGATGACCAGCGCGCTGGCCGCCCAGCAAAACAGCACGCCGCGCAGGAACGAGAAGTCCCCGTCCGCTCCCAGGCCGAGAAAGAGTCCGACCAGCGACCGGGACGGGTCGATATCGAACTCGATCCAGCGCCCCACGGCCTCCGCGATCCGCGGCATGACGGTCGGGCCGAAGAACATCGAGACCATCGAGGCATAACCGAACCAGCTCAGGATTCCGATCACCGCGCCGCGGCTTCTTACCGGCAGGCGCAAGATCGCCCCGATCTCCAGCGCCTTGCCGAGGCACGCTGCGGCAACCGTCACCGGGATGCCGACCAGGAACGCCGCTGCGAACCCGGCGGCCGGATCTTGCGCCGCGCCGTAGACGATCCCGACGAAGAGCGGCGTGGTCCAATAGCTGGGATTGGCGAACAGCGGCGAAAGCATTTCGGCGAAGAAGGCCGCCCCGGCGCCGATCGGATGGCTGAGCAGCCACTCCCACATCGGATGCCGCCGGCGTTGCAGGTCGAGCTCGAGGCCTTCGCCCTGGCAAGCCACCATCGCGAACCACCACAGCAGGATCGCCGAGCCGAGAAGCGCCGCCGTCGGACCGGCCCGCGCGAGCGCCGCAAGCCCCTCGCCTTCGCCCGGCCGGCCGGCCTCGACCGCCGCGATCAGCGTGAACGCGGCGAAGCCGTGCAGCACCGCCATGACGATGAAGCCGACGATCGCGGCGAGAACGCTCCAGTCCGCGCCGCCGCGATGGTCCAACAGCTCCTGCTGGCGCCGCCGACGGCCTTCGGAGCGCCGTCGCGAGGCCCCCAACAGCAACCAGACCGTCGGCCAGAACCCGACCGCGGCGCCGTTCGTCATGCCTGGAGCGGCCTTGCCGTCAGCTTGAGGAACAGCGCTTCGAGGCTTTCCTCGCCATGGCGCTCCTTCAGCTCCGCCAACGACCCTTTCGCGACCAGCGCGCCTTCGTTGATGATCACCGCGTGCGAGCAGAGCCGGGTCACGTGATCCATCAGGTGGGTCGAGAACAGCACCGTCGTGCCGGCGGCGGCGGTTTCCTTGATCAGCTCGTAGAACAAGTGCGTGGATTCGACGTCGAGCCCGTTGGTGGGCTCGTCGAGCACCAGCAGCCGCGGCCGATGCAGCATGGCCAGCAGCAGGCCGAGCTTCTTCTTCATCCCGCGCGAGAAATCCTCGGCGTAGTTGTCGAGATCGTCGGCGAGCCGCAGCCGCTGGGCGACGGGCTCGATCCAGTCCATCGCCTCGCCCGCGTCGAGCCCGTGCATCCCGGCGCTCAACGCGAGCAGCTCGCGCCCCGACAGGTACGAATAGAACAGCGGCTCGTCGGGCAGGAACCCGATCATCCGCTTGACCGCCACGCGCTCCTCGAACGCGTCGAGCCCGGCAATCTCCAGCACGCCCGAGCTCGCCTTGAGGATCCCCATCAGCAGCCGGAACAGCGTCGTCTTGCCGGCTCCGTTCGGCCCCAACAATCCGCAGATCTGCCCGCTCGGCACGCCGAACGAGACGTCGTCGAGGGCAACCTTGTCGCCGAAGGTCTTGGTGGCATGCTGGACGGAGACGAGCTCCTGCGCCGAGCTTGGCTCACCCCCGAAAGGCATCACTTCCGGCATCGAGACAGTCCCCCCAACTCCGCCATCGCGGCGGTTATCGTGCAGTTGAATCCATTCAAGGTCTACAGGCCGCGCACGCGCGGCTCCGCTTTTTGCGCGATCAGCAGCGCCCACAAGGCCCAGACCATCGCGTCGGCGCGGTCGGGCGAGCCGCCTCCTTCACAATCTCCGCCGGCGACAAGGCGGCCCAGCTGATCCTCCAGCTCCGGAAACCGACCGGCGAACCGCGCCCTGCCCGCCTCGAACAGCCCCGCGACCGGCTCGGCCCGCCGCACTTTGCCGCGCGTCGCGCTGACCAGCGTGATCGGCAGCGCCACGCCCGCGCTTCGCAGCACCGAGCGCACCATGTCGCCGCCCATGTTCTGCTCCGCCACGACGCGGTCCGCCCCGTGCGCCTCGGCCACCGCCGCCACCTTGAGCGCCCAGCCCTCCGGCGACAGTCCGCCCGCCGAATGATCGCCGAGCACATGCCCGATCCCCTCCGCATCGAGCCCGCACGCGACGATCCCGCAAGTCCCCTCCGCGCTCGCCGGCGGATCGACCCCGACCACCACTCGCCGCAGACTATCGGGCGCCGGCGCCGCCCCGCGGCTCCGCTCGATAAGCGCGGCCGGCCACAGCGATCCCGCCACGTCGGCGAGGAACACCCCGTCGATCTCCTCGCGCCCCATGCGCGTCCCGCCATAGGCGCTCTCGATCGTGCGCAGGAACGCCGCGGGCAAGTGCGGGTTCTTCCCGCTCGGCCCGCCGGTCGGCATCGTGTCCTCGTCCGCCAGGATGCGCCCGAGCGCCGCGCACCCGCCGCGCGGTGTGGTGGTCACCAGCGCGCGCGGCCGCTCGCCGCATCTGAGGCCGAGCTGCAGCATGTCCCACGCCGCCTCCGCATGACGCCACTTGGCGAGCTCGTCGCACCATGCGAAATGATGCTGCGGCCCGCGCAGGGCTTCGGGATTGGCGCCCGAATACAGCGTCGCCCTCGCCCCACCCGCAAAAACCAGCTCGCGCCGCGAGGGAGCCCACTCCTCGACCTCCCCTTCCCGCGCACAGGCCAGAATCCCGCTAGGCCCCTCCACCATGACTCGCCGCGCCTCGTCGACGGTGGCGGCGACAAGGGCGATGCTGACATTCTCCCCTCCCGCTTGCGGGAGGGGCCGGGGGTGGGCCTGTCCGAGGTCGCCACCCTCACCCATCCCTACCCCCTCCCGCAAGCGGGAGGGGAACGGCTCGCCCCGCACCAGCCCCAGCACCCACTCCGCCCCCGCCCGCGTCTTCCCGAACCCGCGCCCGGCCATCAGCACCCAGGTCCGCCAGTCGCCCTTGGGCGCCAGCTGCCCCTCGTGCGCCCACCCCGCCCAGGGCTCGATCAGGTCCAGCACCCGTTCGAGGCTCATGGCCCGCACCACTGCCGCCGCTTCTTCCGGCGGCGCGCGCAACAAGGCCTCCACCGTCCGCCGTGGATCATCCATCGCAAGTCTCCCCGCCGTTGTTCGGCGCTCAGCGAGTCCGCCGCATCGCTTCGAGCCGCCGCAGCACTTCGTCATGCAGCGCATTAAGGTCCGGCGCGCGCAGGGCCAGGCGCCCGCGCCGGCCACGCCATGCGCCGCCTCGCGCGTCGCGCCATTTGAGCAAGGCCAATCCCAGCTTGGGATCGAACGGCGCCTCCCGCGCCGCTGCCTCCGCCGCTTCCGCGCGCCGCGCGTCGTCGGCCGCCTCGTCCTCGCGTCCGCCGCCCAGCCCCATCAGCTTCAGCTCCATCCGCACCGCGCCTTCGTCCATCGCCTGCTCCCAGCGCCGCGCGAACTCGGCCAGCGTCCGCCGCCGCGCCCAGGCGGCGTGCGCCGTGCACCCCGCCGCCCTGGCCGAAGCGGTGACGTTCAGCGTTTCGGCAAAGTGGGCGAAGAACACGTCCTCCTTCTCGGGCGTCCAGTCGCGCTCCTTCGCCGCCTGGACCTGCATCACTCCACCCTTTCCGCGCCGCAGCACCATCCCGCGCGGCGGCGGCCCGCCCGCCTCGGCGAACCGCGCCATGGCTCCCTTCCACTCAGCCGCGAAATCCGCCTCCTTCCGCCGCACCGCATGGACCCAGCTCGCCGAAACCCTCACTTCGTGCGCCGCCCGCACCGCATTGCCCGTCTCGCCCAGCAGCCGCAGAAACTCTGCCCGCCAGGCCCCAATCGGCCTGCTTCTCCGCATCGCATTCCTCCAGTCAGAAGAAAGGGGCCGCTTCACCTCGCGCACTCGGAACACCCGCCGTCCGGCAGGCCCCGTCGTTTCCGTCGCAGTGTGAGTTCCCCGTGATCACCGGCACAATTCGCCAGTGTTCGCGTTATGTACCATAATAGCGGCGCGATGTCAACATAAATAACCCATATGGCACTCTCGATCCTCCCCGTTCACGGGGGAGGTGCCCCGCGGCTCAAGTAGCCGACAGGCGGTAGCCCGTCGGTGGGCGGGGCGGAGGGGGCTAGAGTCGAGCGCAAGCCCCATTGCAATACGCCCCCACCGGACGCACTTTCGCCACACCCCTGTTTGGAGAACCCCCATGAGCGTGGCCTTCCGCCGTGAAAGCGACGAGGAACACCTCGAACCCAAATTCGAGCTGCCGATCCCGCCCGGCCCCAATCGGGTGACCCGCCGCGGCCTCGCGCTCATCGCCGAACGCATCGCCGCGCTCGAGGCGGATATCGCCAAAGTCCCGGCCACCGACGAGCCCGCACGCGCCCCGCTGCAGCGCGACTTGCGCTACTGGACCGCGCGCCAGGTCTCGGCCGAGCTCGCCCCGGTTCCCACCGGCGACAAAGTGGAATTCGGCGTCGAGGTGACGATCCGCCTCAGAGGCGCCGAAAAGACCTTCCGCATCGTCGGCGACGACGAGGCCGACCCCGCCGCCGGCCTCCTCTCCTTCAACGCCCCCCTCGCCCGCGCGATGCTGGGCGCCGAGCCGGGCGAGGTGCTTGCGTTCGCGGGGGAGGAGGACGCGATCGAAATCCTCGCCGTTTCGGTTCCGGGCTGAGCATCCTCGCCGGTAGCTTGGCTTTTCCAATCCTCCCCCGTTTACGGGGGAGGTGCCCGCGAACGCGAGGCGGAGGGGGCCTGTCGACCGCGTCACACCTGATCCTCCCCCGTTTACGGGGGAGGTGGCAGTCGCGAAGCGACTGCCGGAGGGGGCCTGTCGCCCCTCAAAAAAGCCTTCCCAACTCAAGACCGCGCGAAAGCCAGCAACGGTTCGATGCTGTCTTCGCCCACTGCCGAGGTGCCGATCCACTACAATAGATCAAAATGGCCTCATTTTGATCGGCCGCATTGACGTGATCGCTGATCTGATCATCATGCTACCTTGATGATTTGGTCTCCAATCACGCTCTCTGCGATCTTGGTGTCGATCCAGCCGAATCCCGAATTGGTGAGGGAGCTGTTCAAGGAAACTCCTCCAGAGGCTTATCTCGACCCCGCCGATCAGGAGATAGCGCGAACAGGTCGCGGCACCGAGGATCGGCCATTCCCGTGCGCCCGGTACAAAAAATATCCGGGTATCGATGAGCCGGTGATCGAAAGCCTGCCCACGGACGAATGCGTGCAGATGACAGAGCCGCAAATCTGGACCGGAATATGGCGCGACGAATTCGAGGGGTCGCAGTTTTGCGCTGCGCCGGCGACACGTTGCGCATTCGACAGCCAGGCAGAGCGGGTCTGGCTGGCGCAGCGCGACAAGTCGTTCAAGGGGGGACAAAGGCCCTACGACGGCTCGCTCTATGCGGTTGAGTTCCTTGGCCGGCGGACAAAGTACCCCGGCTCCTATGGCCATTTAGGCGTGTCGCAGCACGAGATCATCGTGGATCGCATGCTGTCGATTCGGAAACTTGATCCCGATCCGCCCGCGCAAACGGAAGCCGAATAACGGCCCTGGTTCAAGAGGCGCAATAGGGCCGCGCGGTTTGAACCGAAGTGGCCGTGTACTGCCTGTCCGGTCTCAGGCGCGGAAGCTATAAAAGCTGCCACTCTGGAAGATTAGGTGTCCGGCCATGGCTTGGGCGGTGCACCGTAGTAGTCCGGAGCACCATCGAGAAGGATGTCGATCCGGTCGAAGATGAACCCGGGATCGAGCGGATATATCTCGAGCGTGTGCGCGCCGGGCGGAAGCCGCTTCAGCGGAATATTCCGCACGGCAGTGTTGGCGAGGACATTCTGCTTCCATTCGTCGCTGCGGCCGAAAGTCTGGAAGTCGAGCACTTCGATCGGCCTGCCGTCGAGATGGACGGCGATGCGCAACCGGTTGGTGGAGGTGAGGGCGTGCACTGGGATGGCGACGATCCGCAGCTCGGCCTCGCCCATCTCTTCGGTGGCGAAGCGGTAGGTTAGCGGTGCGAGGCCGCGCGGTGCATCCACGCTCGGCAAGTCGAACTTCGATCTTAGGGCACTGCCGCGCGAACCGAGGCCCGGGATGGTCTCCCAGGCCGGGCTTTGTGCCGCGGTGGCTGGAAGTGAGATCGTGCCATTGATGACCGGAGGCATCCCGGCGGCAGGCTTCGTCAGACGGGCACTGATTTCGAGCTTCTCTTCTCCGCACTGGATGGCCCCCGCATCCAGACCCTCGCCGCCATCGTAGGCGAGCTCTATGCGCTGGGAGAAGCCGTTCGCGGCGTTCAGAGTGCCCGAAGCGATCGACGCGGTGACCCCACGCAGGCCAGAATAGGACCAGTCCAACGGTGAGCCCGCCGAATAGACGGTGAAAGCCTGCGTGGCCGGCTCGCCGGCGACGAACGTCAGGTTGGGCGTCTCGATCCCACAGTCAGCGCTCGCCGGAAGCACCCAGCTGGGATAGATCGGCTCCTGGAAAACCGGCAGGCCGCGCGGCGCCATATGCATCATGCCGTTCCACTTGCCGCCCCCCAGCGCGTTGTAGGCGGCCGTATCGCTTACGATACGCTGGTGCGCGGCCTTTGCGCCGGCCGCCAGGGCGTTCATATCCGCGCGCGGCGCTCCGCTCAGCCGGTTCGAGGTCCAGTCCGCGGTATTCGTTGGATCGAACATGGCCCGGCCTGCTTTCGCATGGACCGCGGCGATATCGAGCTTGAGGATGCGCTCGTTGAGGCTCGCTGCGGCCCGCACCGGGTAGAGCACGAGCTGGAAGAACGCGTCCGCCCGGTCCGGTGGCATCGTCGCGGCCAGCGCCTCGGCCTGCCGAACGATCTCCGCATAGCGCTCGAGCCGCCGCTCGGCCTCTTCGCCGCCCGTCCGCACATAGTCGCTGATCCGGTTCGGGCGCGTTGGCTCGACCTGGCCGAAGCCCATGAACTCGGGCCGCCGCTCGAAGGCGAGGTCGTAATATTCCATCATGATATCGGTGATTGGATCGGCGGCGTCCGCCCCGAATTGCCGGGAGGCCCAAGCCTCCAGATGTTCGCGTGGCGTCTGCGCTATCGCTTCGCTGTCGAAGGCGAGGCCGAGGGCATAGTCGGTGAGGTATTCGGCCGGCTTGATGTCGCCGACGTTGAAGATCCAGATCTTGCGCGCGTCCATCTGCCAGGCGCGATCCATCTGCTCGCGGATCAGCGCGGGGTGGGTGGTCGCCAGCCACAGATAGTCGTGCGGCCGCCCCCAGTACGAGAGGTGGTAGTAGATGCCGGAGCCGCCGCTGCGCTTTCGCTCCTCGGCGTTGGAAAGCTGGTGGATATAGCCGTAGTTGTCCTCCGGCCAGACGAGCGTAACGTCCTCGGGCACCTTCAGCCCCGCGGAGTAGACGTCCAGCACCTCCTTGTAGAGCGTGATCACCTGAGAGATCTGGTCCATCGGGCGGCCCTGCGCCTCTGACAGCAACTGACGCTGGATCGCGATCACGTCGTTCAGGGCCTCGCGGGCCTCCTCGGGGCTACTTGCGCCCTGCATCCCTGAATCGTGCTTGCCGCGCAGGCCGATCGTGTAGATCGTATCGGAATCCTTCACCTCCTCGGCTCGCTCGCGCCAATAGTCGACCAGCGCCTGCCTGTTGGTGAAGTAGTTGAACTCTCCGCGAACCTTGTCGTCCCACTCGCGCACGTTGTTGCGCATCATCGGTTCGGCGTGCGAGGTGCCGACGACTATGCTGTAGTCGCGCGCGGTCTCGGCATTGCCGAGGATCTGATAGAACGGCTTGGTCGAATCGTGCATCGCCGGCCAGATCGTGTTTGCCTTCAGCCTCCAGAGCAGCTCGAAGATGCGCGCATAGGTCTTCGGTCCGATGTCCCCCACTTCGGGCTCATAGGTCTTGGCCGCCCAGGGCTGCAGCGCCCAATCCTCATCGTTGAGGAAGATGCCGCGGTACTGAACTGAGGGAGCATCCGATAGGCTGCGTGCCCCGGTCACCGTGAGGCGCTCGACCCGGCGCGGCGTCACGTCGGCCCACCATTCCCAGGGTGAAACGCCCATCTCCCGCGTGAGGTCGATCAGGCCCCAGACGGTCCCGCGCGGATCGGAACCGGCGATCAGGAGGTAGCTCACCTTCGGGTCGCTGCGCGACGGCACGAGGACGCGCTCGTAACGTTCCCACTGTCCCTGAAGGTGGGCTAGGGTAATCCCCGCGTCGCGCGCCACGTTCTCGACCAGCGGCGAATCCTGCCGCCCGGCGACGACACAAAGCTTCACACAGGCGGCAAGATCGTTCGACACGACCGGCGCGCGCCCCGTCAGCGCGTGAAGGTCCCGGGCCAGCAGGTGGCCGGCCAGTTCTGCTGTCCTGTGGTCTTCATGGACGATCGAGGCCACTTCACCATCCGCAAAGAGAACCGCTTCGCTGGCCCGCACGGGCACCGCCTGAAACACGACGGCGGCCAGAAGCACCGAACTAGCCGTCCACTTCATTCGCGTCTCCTTGACTTGCCTGAGGAGCAGCGTGCCCGCAGGCAGGCGCTCTCTCAACTCCTAGAGCCGACGTACCGTTCAGCAAAGAGCTGTGCACTCGTGCACACTTCGATCCAGCCGATCGATAGCGGAGAATAGTGCGCGGCTAGCGTAGAAAGCGGTTGCTGTTGAAGCAACGCTACCCGATCCGGTCAGCATTTACGCCTCGGCGCAGGTACTCGCTTGACGCCGCGAGGCGGTCGAGCGGTGCTTCGCGGAAGTACGAATAACCAGCCGCTTTTGATACCCTTACAACTGCCTCCGAACGACCGAAATGGGCGCAAAGCTGCCGTCCTGTGGTCAACCGAAGTAATGAAAAGGGCTGCCCATCGGGCGGCCTTACGTATTCTCTCGCTGGAGCCCGGATCAAGGCCGGAATGATGGAGTTCAGCCCAGCAGCTCCTGCTCGAGCTTCTTCGCCATCTCCTCGATGTTCTCCGGCGCCTGTCCGGAGCTGTGTCGGTTGCGAAGCATTGCCCCCGGCAGAACGGGCCACCCAGGAATATCCATCCCCAGTCGCAGGCCCATCGAGCTCAGCACTTCCTCGTTCAACGACTTGCGCCCGAAGCCTGCCCTCGCGTGGCCGGGGGTCGGTGCCCGCAGCATCTCGGCTTCGGTCCTCCGGACCAGGTCGCCGATGTAGATGATGTTGTCGTTCTTGAAGCACTCGGGACTGCCGCCGTCACCCTTCCTGCGAAGCACCGGCCCAAGGCGAATTTATCATGGAAAGGTAAGCCAGGTTGAAGGCCTCAGCCCAGTGCCGCTTCGCTGGCGCGACCGGTCTTTTCCCAGACGGCGTCGATCTCCGGCACTGAGATCGCGAACAGGCCTTTCAGCAGCGCGGCGAGCTCGTCCGCGCTGGCGATGGCCTGCTCGCTCGTTCCGGCAGGCGTCACGGTGCGCCGGGTGCGGTTGACGATGCCCTCGATGCGGTCCGGAAAGAGGCGCTGAACCACCAGGTTGTTGAGGAAAGGCGATTGCTCCGCCTCGCGCAGCCAGCCATGCACGCCCGCCAGCCGGTCCTCGTCGACGTAATCGAGGCGAAAATCGAAGCTCGGGGCGACGCCGGAGGCATGGTTGCGGAAGCGCAGCCAGTCGCCGTCGGCCTGCTCGATCGCGAAGTCGAAGCCGCGCTGTGAAGAGCCGCCGAGCTGGAGGGGGATCGGATCGACAAGCGCGTCGCCCAGCCCCACTTCAGCCAGCCAGGGCCCTTCGGCGAAGTCGATCCGCAGCGTCAGGTGATTGCCGACCATATCTTCGCCGACATCCTCGCGGCGTACGCCGCCGCACAGGCGGGTCACCTGGTAGCCGAGCGCGGCAAGCGCAGCGCCGAGCAATCCATTCAACTCATAGCACCAGCCGCCGCGACGGCCCGCAACCATCTTGGTCCAGGTGTCTTGCGGCGCAATGTTCACCGGCCAGCCCATGAAACAATCGATCGCTTCCCAGGTGAACCCGAGCGCATGCGCGCGGTGAACTTCGACAAGCGCAGCCGCATCGGCCTGCGCGGGCCGGGCCACGCCGATCCGCGCGAGGTAAGCGTCAAGCTGTTCCTCTGTGAGTGTGTAATCCATCTGTCCCCCTGCGTGCGCGGGCGGCCTACAGCAAAAGGGCCGCCCTTGCGAGACGGCCCTTTGCTTGCACCGGTTTGTGGCGTTAGCCGAGCAGCTCCTGCTCCAGCTTCTTCGCCATCTCCTCGATGTTCTCCGGCGGCCACCCGGGGATGTCCATCTCGGCTTCGGTCTTCTGGACCAGGTCGCCGATGTAGATGATGTTGTCGTTCTTGAGGCAGTTGGCCGAACGCACCGACAGCTCGAGCTCGTCGACCTTCTTCAAGAGGTAACGGTTGAGCTGGTTGGCGTCGCTTTCCTCGGGCGCCGCGGCCCCGAACGACCTTGGGCCGATCATCGGCGAGCTCGGCAGCGGCACGCCTTCCTCGAAGTGGACGAACAGCGTCAGCTGGTCCTGCAGGATCCGCGCCGCGTAGGCGACCGCGTCCTCGGGGGTCACCGTGCCGTCGGTCTCGACCGTGATCGACAGCTTGTCCCCCCGCGCCGTTTGGCGGCGCGGACCCGCCGGCAGGCGGAAATTTAGGGCCCAGCGTCAGGCCGAACCCGCGCTCGAGCGGCTAACGAGCTACGTCGCCGCGAGCGTCGAGTCGCGAACGACCAGCCTGTGGGAAATCGTCTCTCGTACTGGCTCGGCGCCCGCGGAACCGTTCCCAACCATCGCCAGAAGCCGTTCGATCGCCCGATCGGCCATTTCCCGGAGGGGTTGGTGGATGGTCGTGAGCGGCGGCCAGACGATTTCTGAAACCGGCGTGTCGTCGAAACCGGTGACCGCAAGATCCTGCGGGATTTGCCGCCCTGCCCGGTGCGCGGCTAGCAGAGCTCCGGCAGCCATATCGTCGTTAGCGCATACAAGCGCGGTCATCCGACTTGGCAAGAGGCGCTCGGCGCACTCTATCCCGGAGCGGAAGGTGAAGTTTCCCCGCTCGTGCACAACGTTCGCTGCTCCCAGTCCAGCCTGCTCCAGCGCGGCGAGAAAACCCTCGAACCGGCGTTCGGCGGCGGCATGCTCGGCCAGGCCCTTGATGAATCCAAATTGCCGATGACCCGCCCCTAGCAGGTGCACACCCACGTCATGGCCCGCCTGGTAATCGTCGATCCCGATGCTCGGGGCGAGGTCCTGAGTTTCGGGCCCTGGCGCGATGCACACGGTGCTGCAATCGAGCTTTTCCAATACCCGCAGGAGCTCGGCGTCGTCGGCGAAAGGCGGCGTAAGAATGACGCCGTCGCATTGATCATCCTGGATCAGTTGCACGATCGCCCTGCCGGCATTCCGGTCCTGCTGATCCACCGCATGAGTAACCAGTTGGCAGCCGGCTCTGGCGCTTGCGCGCGTGGCACCGAGTTCGAGCGCCGACTGGAAATAGGAATTGGGTTCCGCATCCAGGCTGACCGCATGGAAAAGCGCAAAGCGCAGGGTTTTCCCGCCCGCCAGGGAGCGGGCCTGAATATTGACGCGGTAGCCTAGCATCTCCACCGCGCGCATCACTTTGTCGCGCAGCTCCGGCCGCACATTCGGATGGTTGTTGAGAGCCCGCGAGACGCTGGCGCGTGCCACCCCGGCGAGCGCGGCGACATCATCGATCGTCGGCTTCGTCACGCGGACGCTCCTCGGTTTCGGTGCACGATCACGTCCTCACAATGGCCTAGATATGGGCGCGTGAACAGCGCCTTGGAAGCGCTTACAGTAGAAGACTTCGGATCGGCGCGGACCCTTTGCCGGCTCAGCATTAGCCCATTTCCCACATTTGCGCTGTTTATCAACAGAAAATCCCTTCCTGGCGAGCCGAATTCCGGGCTCTTGACGCCCCTCGCGCGGTTAGGCATAAGCGCTATTGGAAGCGCTTCCAATCGTGCGCCGCCGCAGGCGGCCGTGCAGCCCGGGAGCAACGCCTGCAAATAGACAAACATAAGGAGCGCGTTTCCGAGTTGGGCGCGCGGGTGAGGAGAGGGAAATCGATGAATCGGATCGCGCTTCTGTTATCGGCCGCGCCACTGGCGCTGCTCTCCGTGCCGGCCGTCGCACAGACGGACACCTCGGATCCTGACGACCAAGCAGATGCGACCCAGGCATCTTCGGACGCGGAAAACGCAACCGCGAGCCCACCGGCAGGCACGTCGGAAATCGTGGTGACGGGATTTCGCGCTAGCCTGGAGAGGGCCCAGGCCATCAAGCAGGATTCCGATGCAATCCTCGACTCGGTCGTCGCGGAAGACATCGGCAAGCTGCCGGACAACACGGCGGCGGAAAGCGCCGCGCGAATCCCGGGCGTCCAGGTCGTCCGCTACAACGACGAGGTGAGCGGGGTCCTCATTCGCGGCCTTCCCGACGTGGCGACCTCATACAACGGCCGCGAAATCTTCAGTGCCGAGCTGCGCCGCGTGGAGCTTCAGGACTTTCCGTCGCAAGCGATCGCCCAGATGGACGTCTACAAGTCCGGCACCGCGGACATCATCGAGCCGGGCCTTGCCGGCCTGGTGAATGTCCGGACCCGGCGGCCGTTCGACTTCAAGGGGACGGTCCTCGCCGGGGGAGTTCGCGGGACGTACAACGACCAGAGCGGCAAGTTCGACCCGACGGGCAACTTCCTGTTCTCGGACCGCGTGCATACCGAACTCGGCGATCTCGGACTGCTGGTGAACGTCACTTACGCGCAGTCCCAATATGCCAACGGCGTCCGCTTCAACAGCGGCTGGATCCGCCATTCGGACCTCACGAACGTGACCACGCCCGGCGTCGGCGTGTTCCGCATGCCCCACAGCATCGGGCTGTATAACGAAAGCGGCAAGCGTTTCCGGCCGTCGGGGAATTTCGCTGTGCAGTGGGCGCCGAGCGACCAACTCGAGCTCTACGTCGAGGGCCTCTACCAAGGCTACCGCAGCCACGGGGCAACTGACCTTTTCGAAAACCCGCTGATCGATTGGACCACCGATAACCAGCGTCCCACGCTCAGCAACGTGGTCCTGGTCGACGGCACCGATCAGGCAGCAAGCCTGACCCGCAGCGGAGGTCTGGCGCCGCAAGGGTGGCGGAGGGTCACTCGTGATGGCCGGAACACGTATCAAGTCGCGACGGGCGGGAAGTGGCACAACGACCGGCTCACCCTGTCGAGCGACCTAGCCTACACCTGGAGCGAATATTTCCGCGACGCGTGGAGCGTCGATTTCGCGACGCGGAATGTGGTCAGCACCGACGTCGTCTTCGACCAGGATGGCGGCGTGGCATTCTCGCTTCCCGGCTGGGATGCCAGCGATCCCGACAACTATGTGTTCCGGGGTTACTGGAACGAAACGTACCGCATGAAAGGCACGGGCTGGCAGTGGCGCGGGGACGCGAGCTACGACACCGGTCTCGGCTTCCTCCGCGAGATCCAGGCCGGAGTCCGGTTCACGGACCGCGACGCCAATCAGGTCAAAAACGGCACCCGCTACGGCTGGACGCTTCCGCTCGGTATTCCGCTGAGCGATCTTCCCGTGGGCGAGCTTCAGATGTCTCGGGACCCCTTCCGCGGCAGCGCGCAAGGGCTCACCAGCTATCTCACGATTCCGCCCGGCGCGCTCTACGACAACCGGGAGGCGATCCGGCAGTTCACCTACGATGCCCTGCAGCAGTTGGTGGCGATGAACCCCGGGGACCAGGGCTGGCGGAATGCGCTGGAGGACTATTCGACCACGCACGTCCAGCCGGATCCGTTGCGGCGATGGGATGCGAACGACAAGACCTACGCGGGCTATCTCCAGGGCAAGTATGGGTTCTCGCTGGGTTCGATCGACGTCGACGGTGTGGCGGGCGTCCGCGTCGTCAAGACCAAGAGCTCGAACGCCGGCATCTCCTCGGTCTGCCTGCGCGATGAGACGACTCCCGATCCGAACGATTGCACGCCCACGCAAACGCCGCGGACGGCCGAGCAGAACTACACCGACATTCTGCCGAACGTGAGCATGAGGGTGAAATTCACCCCACAGCTGCAATTGCGGCTCGGCTACACCGAAACGCGAACCAAGCCTTCGTTCTGGGACCTGAACCCCGCCCTCCACATCTCCCCGGTCAACTATGGCCAGGGCGGCCCGACCACGCCCGGAAGCCCGAACTACTCCGGCTCGTCCGGCAACCCCGATCTCGAGCCGTTCACGTCCAGAAACTACGACGCGAGCCTGGAATACTATTTCTCGAGGACGGGCTTCGTCAGCGCGGCGATTTTCCGCCGCGATCTGCAAGGCTTCCTGACCTGGGTCACGGTGCTCCAGAACGATCCGACCTACGGCGTTCTGCAGCTCAGCCAGCCGATCAACGCGGGCGACGGCAAGATCGAGGGATTTGAGCTCAACGCACAGACCTTCCTCAGCTTCCTGCCCAGCCCGTTTGACGGATTCGGCGTGTCGGGCAACGTCACGTACCTCGATGGCAAGACCCGTTACCCGAACGGCTATGACCCCAACACCAACACTTTCGCGGGACCGGGCGAGTACCTGCGTATTCCGGGTCTCTCCAAGTGGACGTTCAACGCCGCCGCGTTCTACGAAAAGAACGGCTTCTCGGCGCGCGTCTCCTATTGGCGCCGCTCGACCTGGGTGAACTGGTATTCGACCGACCAGGACGGCCAGTATGCGGGCAACAACACCCGTTCGCTGGAGCGGCTCGACGCGTCGATCACCTATGACGTGACCAAGAATTTCACGGTCACTGCCGAGGTCGCGAATATCCTCACGCAGCCGTACCGGAACTACACGCAGTACACCCGCGACGCCTCTTTCCCGAACGATGTGCGCGACGAGGGCCGATATTACGGCCTCGGAGTGCGCTTCCGCTTCGGCGAATAGGGTTCTTCGGCGGCGCCTGGCCATCTCACGGCCGGGCGCCGCAGCCCGAGAACTGCGCGCAACCACCAGGAGCGAAGATTGCCGGACCGCCGAACTTTCATGGTGTCAGCGCTTGCTGCGGCCGCCTGCCTGCCGGGCGCGCGCGCCTCTGCCTCCACCGCGTTTCCGACGCGCGCCGAACAACGTGCGATGTATGACAAGGCGCTGGCGCTGGCGGTGAAGAACGTGCGCGGGGGTCCGGACGAACCGGTGTTTCGCAAGCCTTTCGTCGACGCGGCGTTCAGCGCCAACATCTTCCTCTGGGACACCTGCTTCATCGCGCCCTACGCGAAGTACCACCTGGACCGGCTGCCGATCCTGAACGCGCTCGACAACTTCTATAGGCTGCAGGATCCCGACGGCTACATCTGCCGCGAATACACGCGCGACGGCCAACCCTTCTGGCCGAAGGATCATCCGGTCAGCATCAATCCGCCGCTACTGGCATTCGCCGAGCTCGAGGTCTTCGGCGTCACTCGCGACCAGGCCCGGCTGGCCCAGGTCTACCCACTCCTCCTGAAGAATTTCGACTTCCTGGTGGACCGCTACCGGATGGAGGACGGACTGTTCTTCAGCGACGCCTTCGGGTCCGGCATGGACAACATCAAGCGCTATCCGGAAGGCTGGCAGGACGACGGCCAGGGCATTCCGCTGCACCAGCCGTTTATCGAGGTGTTCGATTACAGCGGGCTCAGCCCGAAGTGGAATCGGCAGGGCCGCAGCGTCGATTTCTCCGCGCAAATGGTTCTCCTGGCGCGGCAGCTGAGGCGTATCGGCAGGCTGATCGGAAGGACCGAGCACGACAAGCGCCTGGCCACGTTCGCCCGCGAAACCAGCAACGCCATCAACGCCCACTGCTGGAGCGACACCGACGGGTTCTATTACGATCTGGGCTACGGCCATCAGATCAAGCGGGCGCACATCGGCATGTTCTGGACGCTGTGGGCGGGCGTGGCTCCGCGCCGCCGGCAGGAGCGCCTGATCGCTCATCTGACCAACCCGGCGCGATTCTGGCGCAGGGTGCCGGTCGCGACCATGCCCGCCGACTCGCCCGATTTCGAGCCGACCGGCGGCTACTGGCGCGGAGCCGTCTGGGCCCCGACCAACTACATGGTCGTGCGCGGGCTGGAAGTGTGCGGCCGCCGCGATCTCGCTCGCCGGCTGGCCTTGGCCTATTACAGCGCGGTCGCCGAGGTTTATCGGAGCACCGGGACCTTTTGGGAGAATTACGCTCCCGATGCGGCCGCGCCGGGTCAGCCGGCCAAGCCCGATTTCTGCGGTTGGTCCGCGCTCGCGCCGATCGCGCTCTGGCACGAATACATCAAGTGAGCTGCGCGTGATGCACGGAGTTGCCGACGCCGCGAAAGCCGCGCCCCCGATTCACCCCTTTTCACGAAGAAGGACTCAAGCATGCTCTCAACGCGCCGGGGATTTGTGATGGGCTCCGTGAGCGCAGCGGCGATGGTGCCACTCCATGCCCGGGCGAGAACCGGGGGCATCGAGGTTTGGCAAACGGCAGGCTCCGACAGATTCAAGAAGCGAGCCTCCTTGAGTTGGCGTCCGGGCGGCGAAAGCGCCGGGGCCGAGATCACGCTCGATCCGACAACGACCTTCCAGGAGATACTCGGCTTCGGCGCGGCTTTCACCGAGGCGTCGGCCTATCTCATCAGCCGCATGGGCCGCGGCGCGCGCGAGCGGTTCTTGCACGAACTGTTCTCGCCCAGCGAGCTCGGCATCAACGTCTCGCGTATCTGCATCGGATCGAGCGACTTCGCGACGGAGATGTTCAGCTACGACGAAGGCGAGCCCGACCCGGATCTGCTGCGGTTCTCGATCGACCGCGATCGGGCTTACGTCCTGCCCGGCCTGCTTTCCGCCCGGCAGGTCAATCCCGACCTGTTCCTCTTGGCTTCGCCGTGGAGCCCGCCGGGCTGGATGAAGTACGGCGGATCGATGCGGGGCGGCAGCATCAAGACCGCCAACTTCGAGACTTATGCCAGGTATCTCGCCAGGTTCCTCGAGGCCTATCGTGCCGCCGGTGTCCAGGTGGATGCGATCACCAGCCAGAACGAGGTCGACACGGATCAGGGCGGCCGAATGCCCGCGAGCATCCTCTCCCAGGAGAACGAGGTCTCGTTCGTGGGAGGTTATCTGGGCCCGGCACTCGCCGCCGCCGGCCTGCCGACCCGCATCTGGGTGCTCGATCACAATTTCAACCTTTGGGGACGGGCCCTCAACACGCTCGAGAATCCCGATGTCAACAAATACGCCGAGGGCGTCGCGTGGCACCCCTACGTCGGATCGCCCGAGGCGATGACCCGGCTCCACAACGCTTATCCGACCAAGGGGATGTACTGGACCGAAGGCGGCTTTGAGCTCGCCGCGCCCCGGCCGGCCGCAGCGGCGGGCCATTCGGCCGAGACCGATGCGGAAACCGCGATAACGCTTTCGGGAGCCGGAGCTACCAGGGCCCTGCGTAACTGGGCACGTTGTCTGATCGACTGGAATGTCGCTCTGGACGAGAATGGCCGGCCCAACATCGGTCCTTTCAACTTGAAGGGCACGACGACGATCGACTCCCAATCCGGCGAAGTCACGGCTCGCGGCCCGAATTACTGGATCATCAAGCACCTTAACCAGGCCGCCCGTCGCGGCGCGACTGTCGTCGACTCCACGGGCGCAATCGATGGCGTTTTTCACGTGGCGTTCGTCAACTCCGACGGTGTCAACGCGATGATGCTGACCAACACCGGCCCAAGCCGAAGCGTGACCGTTCGCAGCGGCGGCCGGTCGGTCGAGATTTCGCTGCCTGCCAAGTCGGTGACCAATCTGCATTGGACGTGAGTGGCAAGGCAGTCAGACCCTTCATTTCGATCGATTGGATGACCGCCGGAACGATGCTAGCTCCTCTGTAACAAGGAGAGCCGATGCCCGGGATACGCAGGCCGCGCCTGAGCGCGTGGCGCATCCTCCAGATGAACATCGGTTTCTTCGGCTTGCAGTTCAGCTTCGGCCTGCAGCAGGCCAACATGACGCCCATCTACAGCTATCTCGGCGCAAGCGCAGCGGTGTTGCCCCTGCTGACGCTGGCGGGGCCGGTGACGGGCCTTGTCGTCCAGCCGCTGATCGGCGCGATCAGCGACCGCACCACCAGCCGGTTCGGGCGGCGGACGCCTTACATGCTGGTCGGCGCGGTGCTCTGCAGCCTGTGCCTGTTCGCCATGCCGTTCAGCAGCGCATTATGGATGGCCGTGTCGCTGCTGTGGATTCTCGACGCTGCCAACAACGTCACCATGGAGCCTTACCGGGCCTATATCGGCGACCGATTGTCGCACGCGCGACGTCCGCTCGGCTATCTGACGCAGAGCGCCTTCACCGGCCTCGCACAGACTCTCGCCTATGCGACTCCGCCGCTGCTGGTCTGGGCCGGCATCAGCGTGGACGCGGTCGATGCGAACAACATTCCGGTGATCACCCGGATCGCGTTCATGATCGGCGCCGTCGTCTCGCTCACCAGCATCCTGTGGTCGGTGGCCCGCGTGCCCGAGTTGCCGCTTCCGCCCTCGATGCTGGCCGAGTTGCGCGCGCACCGCCCATCCTTGAGGCAAACCATGGCGGACCTGGCCAGCGCGATCCGCGAGATGCCGCCAACGATGCGCCAGCTCATGCCGGCGATGTTCTGCCAGTGGTTCGCGATGACCTGCTACTGGCAGTTCATCACGCTGAGCCTGGCGCGATCGGTCTATTCGGTCAGCGATCCGCATTCATCGGGCTTTCGGGCCGCCGCGCTGCTCACGGGACAAATCGGCGCCTTCTATAACTTCGTGGCTTTCGTGGCGGCCTTCGCGCTGGTGCCGCTCACCCGCCGCTGGAGCGCCCGCCCGATTCACGCCGGCTGCATGGTTGCTGCCGGAGCCGCCATGGCCGCCATTCCGCATATCGGCAGCCAGGCTGGGCTGATGGTCGCGATGATCGGCGTAGGCCTGGGCTGGGCAAGCCTGATGGGCAGCCCCTACGTGATGCTCGCTGACGCGATCCCGCCTGAGCGCACCGGCATCTACATGGGCATTTTCAACATGTTCATCGTCATCCCGATGCTCGTCCAGGGCTTGCTGCTCCCGCTCTTCTACGAGCCGGTGCTCGGCGGCGACCCGCGGAACGTGCTGAGCCTGAGCGGGCTGCTGATGCTCCTGGCCGCGATCGCGACATTGCGCGTTTCAGTACCGACCGCGGCGAGCCGCTCCCGATGAACCCTGCCGATACCCAGAGACAACCGACTCCCTGGCGGGCCGAGACACTCGCGCTCGGCCGCCATCAGCACGCCTGCGATCTGCCCGTCATCGGCCCGGCCGATGTCGTGCCGATCGTAGAAGGGCGCGACCTGTGGGATATGTGGCAACTGCGCCTGGCCGACGGCGCAACCGCGATCCTCGATGGTCGGACCTACTGGTTTTTCCTGGCCGCTCCTCGGTTCGAAGACCTCGACCAGCGCCACGATCATGCGCGCATCCGCCTGCTCAGCCACGGCCCGGACGGCTGGCGCGATCATGGCAACGCGCTGCCGGATGGCTTCTCGCCGGGATCGCGCGAATGGTCGGGCTCGGCTGTGCTTTCCGACCGCGAAACGGTCAGCCTTTATTTCACCGCCGCGGGCCGGCGCGAAGGCGGGCCGTATTGCGAGCAGCGGCTGTTCGGCGCGCAAGGCCGGCTGGTCCGCTCGGGCGATGCCGCACGGATCGAGGACTGGACCCCGCCGCGCGAGTTGTTCGCAGCCGACGGGACCTTCTATGCGCCGGCCCGGGAGCAGGCGGCCACCGGCGGCATGATCCTCGGTTTCCGCGATCCCGGATATTTCCGCGATCCTGCCGACAGCCGCGACTATATCCTGTTCACCGGCTCTGCGGCCGGCGCCAGCGATCCCTATGATGGCGTGATCGGTATCGCGCGCCGGGATGGCGACGTCTGGACGCCGCTCCCGCCGCTGGTCGAGGCGCTAGGCGTCGCCAAGGAGCTCGAACGGCCCCACATCATCGCGCACGAGCGTCGCTATTATCTGTTCTGGTGCACCCCGGCCTCCCGCTTTGCCCCGGGAATTTCCGCCCGAACCGGTCTTTACGGAATGGTCGCCGACCGCCTCGCCGGTCCGTGGCGACCCCTCAATGGCTCCTCGCTGGTGATCGCAAATCCCCCCGCCGAGCCGAACCAGGCCTATTCCTGGTGGGTCACCGGTGAACTCGACGTGGTAAGCTTCGTGGATCGCTGGGGCCTGTCCGAGGGCCGGGTTCTCACCAACCATCGCCAATTCGGCGGCACGATCGCCCCCACGGCCCGCCTCCGCCTCGACGGCGACCGCGCCGCGTGCATGCCGGCCATCTGAAAGAAAAAGGAAAAGGGCCGCCTCACGTCGGCCCCTTGGATTTTCTCTCGCTAGGCTACCGCTTCCGCGGGGATGACGAGTTAGGCGGTCAGCCCAGCAGCTCCTGCTCGAGCTTCTTCGCCGACAGCTTGTCGTAGTCGAGCTCCTGGCGCTGAAGGCGCGCCTGCATGGCAGGCGCCGGCGCGGGCCCACCGTCCCGCTTGCCGGGGAGGCCCCGCCGTCAGGCGGCAAAAGGCGCCGACCTTGTAGCTGACCTGGCGGATCGGCGAGTAGAGGCTGTCGATCGGGATCAGGCCGATCGGCGCGTCGACCGGGCGGTTGCCGACCGCGGGGACGTAGCCCTTGCCGGTGTCGGCGGTCAGCTCCATGTTGAGCGTC
>CBHCZH010000035.1:0-26943 GCA_965977975.1 uncultured bacterium | reverse complement strand
AATCTCGCTGCCGCGCGCGTCCGTGATCAGCGCGACATGATGGCCGCGCCGATCGAGCTCGTGCGCCAGCGCGAACGCGGGTGTCAGATGCCCGCCGGTACCGCCGGCGGCGAGGACGTAATGCCGCGAGACGCGTAGCGGATTGGGGCTCATCGCACGCCCTCCGTGTCACCGCGGTGCTTCCGACCGAGCGGCGGCAGGTCCACCGCGCCTTTCCAGTCGAACCGCTCGCGGCTCAGATAGGGGTTGCGGCGCGTGATGGCGAGCAGCAAGCCGACGAGGAAGCACTGTGCGATCGTGGACGAACCGCCGTAACTGACCAGCGGCAGGGTCAGGCCCTTGGAGGGAAACAGCTGCAGGTTGACGAGGATGTTGACGAACGCCTGCCCCCCAAACAGCGCGACAAGACCGGTTGCGGCGAGGAGGACGAACAGGTTGTCCTCGTCGACCAGCCGTACCAGCACGCGCACCACTATCGCGAGGTAGAGAACCACGACCACTCCGCAGATCAGCAGGCCGAATTCCTCGCCGATGACCGAAAAAATGTAGTCGGTGTGCGCCTCGGGCAACCGCATCTTCTCGGTGCCGAGCCACAACCCGGTCCCCGTCCACCCGCCGCCCTGCAGCGTCCGGCTGGCCAGATCGACCTGATCGAACGCGGTTCCGCCACCGAGGAAGCTGTCGATGCGGTGACGGGCGTTGTCGTAGAACAGGTAGGCCATCGCCAGCAGTCCGAGTCCCGCCCCCGCCAGCATGCCGATGCGCTGCAGGGGAAGCCCCGCCAGCATGACCAGCACGAACCAGCAGCCGACGAACAAGATCGCGTCGCCAAGGTTCGGCTGGGCCATCAACAGCGCGACGACGAGCCCCATGAACACACCACTGAGCGGGATCACCGGCAGGTCGGGATCACGCGCCCTCCACGACAGAATCCAGGCGCAGGCGACCGCGAAGGCGGGCTTCAGGAATTCGCTCGGCTGGAAGCGGATGCCGAAATCGAGCCAGCGCCGCGCGCCGTTCACTTCGGTTCCGATCAACGGCACCAGCAACAGCGCGCACACCATCGCCGCGCTCATCACGATCGTGCCGCGCCGGACAAGCTCGCGCGGCAGCAGCGAAGTGCCGAGCAGGACCAGCAATCCGAGGAACTGCCAGCGCAAATGGAGCCAGAAGAAGTACAGGTCCCCGAGCTGCGCTTGCCCGGTCGAAAGACGGCGCGCGCTCGCGGGTGACGCGGCGGCGACCGACGCCGCGCCGACCGTCATCAGCGCCAGCACCAGGAACAGCAGCGGCCGGTCGAGCTCGCGCCACCAGATCTGCAGCTGCCGCTTGCGGCTGTGCGGGAACTGCTGCGCCGGGGCGCTGCGCTCGCCGGGCCGGGGGATATAAGGGCGCGCCGGATTCATGCGGCCGAACTCGCGTTGAATGCGGCGGAAGCTGCCCCCGATTGGCCGGTCAGCTCCGAGACGAGCGCCCGGAAAGCATCGCCGCGCATCTCGTAATCGCGAAACTGGTCGAAGCTGGCGCAGGCCGGCGAAAACAGCACCACGTCACCGGGTTTCGCGGCAGCGATCGCTCGCTGCACGGCCTCGCATAGCAGCTCGCAACGCTCGACACGCATGAACGGCGCGAGGATCTCGGCAAAGCGAGGGCCGGCCTCGCCGATCGTGTAGGCCGCAGCGACATTGCCGAAGTTGGGCGCGCATTCGTCGAGATCGTCGCCCTTGGGCAGGCCTCCGCAAATCCAATGCACGCGCTTGTCCGGGTTCGCCGGCCAGGCGGCGAGCGCTGGCGCAGTCGACGCGGGATTGGTCGCTTTGCTGTCGTTGATGAAGAGCACCCCGCCGAATTCGCCGAGGCGCTCCATCCGGTGGGGGAGGCCGGGATACGTACGGAGGCCTTGCTCGATGGCCTGCTTGGACAGCCCGAGCGCTCTGCACGCCGCCATAGCAGCGGCAGCATTCTGGCCGTTGTGGGGACCTTGAAGCGAGGGCCACTCGGATTGGCCAGGCAGGATGCCGCTATGGATATAAACGAGATCTGGTGTCACGACGCAGTCAAGGATCGATTCACTGTTATCCGTTGCCTCGTCGATAATAGCGGTCCGGTCATGTTCACCTTGCATGGCGAACAACCTCTTCTTCGATTCAACGTAGGACAAGAAGCTGTCATAGCGATCGAGATGGTCGGGGGTGATGTTGGTCAACACAGCTACATCGCAATCAAGCGAGTAAGTGAGATCAATCTGATAGCTCGACAATTCGAGTACATAGACGCCACCGGCTGGCAGCGGGTCCTGCGCCAGGATCGGCAGGCCAATGTTACCGCCCATCAAAGTCGGGATACCCGCCGCCTTGCAGATGTGGTGCACCAGCGCGGTCGTCGTCGACTTGCCGTTGGTGCCGGTGATTCCGACGACCTTGTGAGGCGGCAGGTCGGCGCGGGCCTGCGCGAACAGCTCGATGTCGCCGATCAGCGGGACGCCCGCGGCGCGCGCCTTGTCGGCGATCGGATGAGTGTTGAGTGGCACCCCGGGCGAGAGCACGATGCCGTCGAACCCAGCCAAGTCTATCGTGAGCGGATCGGCGATCGTCGCGCGGCCCGCGAGCGGCTCGCGCGGTCCTTCGCGGCGGTCCCAGGCGGTGACGTCGGCGCCGCTCGCCAGCAGCGCCTCGACCGTCGCCGTGCCCGAACGGGCGAGGCCCAGCACCGCATAGCGTTTACCGCGGAAGGCGCTGCTGATGATCATCGCAGCTTCAGCGTCGCCAGCCCGAGGACGGCGAGAACGATGGCGATAATCCAGAACCGGATCACCACGGTCGATTCCTTCCAGCCGAGCTGCTCGAAATGGTGGTGGATCGGAGCCATGCGGAAGATCCGCTTCCCGGTGCGCTTGAACCAGAACACCTGGATGATGACGCTTGCAGTCTCCATCACGAACAGCCCGCCGATGATCAGCAGCACCAGCTCGTGGTGCGAGGCGACGGCAATGGCGCCGAGCGCGCCGCCAAGCGCGAGGCTGCCCGTGTCGCCCATGAAGACCGCCGCCGGCGGCGCATTGAACCACAAGAAGGCGAGACCCGCGCCCATGATCCCAGCGCATAGCACGGCGAGCTCGCCTGCTCCCGGCACGTGCGGAATGCCGAGGTAGGCGGAATAGTCGACACGGCCGACGAGGTAGCAGATCAGCAGGAAAGCGCCCGCCGCGATCACCACCGGCATCGTCGCAAGCCCGTCGAGCCCGTCGGTCAGATTGACCGCGTTGCCGAAGCCGACGATGATCAGCGCCGCGAACACGTAGTAGAACGGTCCCAGCGGCACGTACTGATCGAACAGGAACGGCACGTAGACATCGGTGCTGCTCGGCCCGACGATGATCCAGGTCGCGACGCCCGCGACGATGAACTCCAGCATCAGCCGGACCCGGCCCGAGACGCCCTTGTGGCTGCGCTTGGTCACCTTGTCGAAATCGTCGAGGAAGCCGATCACTCCGAAGCCGACCGCGACCGCCAGGCAGGCCCAGATCAGCGGGGTCGCCGGGTTCATCCACAGCAGCATCGAGATCGCCAGCGAGGTCAGGATCATCAGCCCGCCCATCGTCGGCGTGCCGACCTTCGCCTGGTGCGTCTGCGGTCCGTCGGCGCGGATTGGTTGCCCCTTGCCCTGGCGCACACGCAACATGTTTATGAACTTCGGGCCGATGATCAGCCCGAGCGCGAGCGCCGTCAGCAGCGTCGCACCGGCACGGAATGTCTGGTAGCGGACGAGGTTGAACAGCCCTTCGAATTCAAGCCACTGCGCGAGCAAATACAGCATTAGAGGCGTTCAGCCCTCTCTGGCGGCGAAATGGGCAACGACCCTGCCCAGTCCGACCGAATTCGACCCTTTCACGAGCACTGCATCGCCGCCGGTGAGGCCGAATTCCTCCAGCGCGGCGATCGCTTCGCCCGGGTTTTGGCAATGCGCGTAGGCGACGGCGTTGCCAAGCATCAAGTTCGCCGCTTTCCCCAACTCGCGCGCGAGCGCGACCATCTCCTCCCCGACGAGGATCGCGTAATCGACATGCGCTTGAGCGAGAGGCTCCGCCAGTTGGGCGTGAAACGAAGGAGCGAAATCGCCGAGCTCCTTCATGCTGCCCAGCACCGCGATGCGACGCGTTGCCGGTGTCGCGCCGAGCTGCGCCAGCGTGGCGCGCATCGAAGCGGGGTTGGCATTGTAGCTTTCGTCGATAAGCAGCGCATGGCCGCCCGGCACCCGCAGCCGGTGGCGGGCGCCGCGCCCTTTCAGGCCGCCCATTTCCGCGAGCGCCAGCCCGGCCGCGCCGAGATCGCCGCCCGCGGCGTGGACCGCGGCCATGACGGCGAGCGAATTCGCGACCCAATGTTCGCCCGGCTCGGCGACCGAATAGCACAGCCTTCGGTCCTCGAGCGCGGCGGTGACCAGAGAGCCGCCGTTGGCCGCCGGAATCGCGTCGAGGAGCCGGATTTGCGCCTCTCCGGATCGGCCGAAGGAAAGGACTCGCGCTCCGCGGGCCTCCGCGGCACTGCGCAGACGGATAAAGTGTTGGTTGTCGGCAGGGATCACCGCGGTGCCGCCCGGTTCAAGCCCGGCGAAGATCTCGGCCTTGGCGTCGGCGATCGCCTCCTCGCTCCCGAGATTCTCGATGTGGGCCGGTGCGATCGTCGTGATGACCGCGACGTGCGGCCTGACTTGCGCCGTCAGACCGGCAATTTCGCCGGCATGGTTCATACCCATTTCGAACACACCGAACTTGCTGCGAGCGGGCATGCGCGACAGGCTCAGCGGTACACCGACATGGTTGTTGTAGCTGCGCACCGAGCGATGCGCCGCACCCTTGCTGCCGCGTTCGAGTGCCGCGAAGACCGCTTCCTTGACGCCGGTCTTGCCGACCGAGCCGGTGACCCCGACGACCTGCGCCGACGCGCGGTTTCGTGCCGCTTTCGCAAGAAGCTCAAGGGCCTTTGAGGTATCCCCAACCAATACATGCGGCTGCGCGATCGGCCTTTCGACCACGGCCGCCGCTGCTCCGCTGGCGAAGGCCTTGTCGAGATAGAGATGGCCGTCGGAGCTTTCGCCCTTGAGCGCGAAGAACAAGTCGCCCGAACGAACGTCGCGCGAATCCATCTCGACGCCCGCCGCCTGAAACGCGCCGCTTGCCGAGCCGCCTGTCGCTTCCGCTATCTCGTCTGCAGTCCACAAAGCAAGCCGCTTCCGGTCGCGCGGCTCGGCCGGCCAGCGCAAAGACTTCAGCAACGCGTTCATGCCTGAGCTCCCAGCTCGGCGGCGCATTCGCGGGCAACCGTCACATCATCGAAAGGTAAAACGCGCATCCCGTCCCCCGTGCCCACAATCTGCCCCTGTTCGTGTCCCTTGCCGGCGATGAGCACGATGTCGCCCGCCCTCGCCTCGTCGATGGCGGCGCGGATCGCAGCGCGCCTGTCGCCGACCTCGCTCGCGCCGGGCGCGCCGGCGAGCACCTGCATCCGGATCGCCGCGGCGTCCTCGCCGCGCGGATTGTCGTCGGTGACGATAACCAGCTCGGAATGAGCCGCCGCCACTTCGCCCATCTGCGCACGCTTGCCGACGTCGCGGTCTCCTCCGGCGCCGAATACCGTGATCAGGCGGCCCCCCGATTCCTTGGCGACGTGTGGCCGCAACGCTTCGATCGCCGCCGCAAGCGCATCGGGCGTGTGCGCATAGTCGACATAGACCGGGACGCCGGCCGCGGTGATGACGGCCCGTTCCAGGCGCCCTCGGACCGGTTGCAGGCGGCTCAGGCCGTCAAACACCTGCTCCGCCGTGCCGCCGGTGGCCAGAACCAGCCCGGCGGCGACGAGCGCGTTGGCCGCCTGGTAGGCACCGATCAGCGGCAGCATGAGCTTGTGCCGCCCTCCCTGATGCTCGATCTCGAGCTCCTGACCCAACTGGCCGGGCTTGCGCGAGAGCAGGCGGATGGCGTCGCCCGCCTCGCCCACGGTGAGCACGGTAAGCGAGCGGGCCCGCGCCGCTGCAATGGCCCGCTCGCTCCAGGCGTCGTCGGCCCAGATCACGGCCGCGCCGCCCTCATCCACGACTTCCGTGAACAACCGCATCTTGGCGGCAAAATAGTCGTCCATGTCGGCATGGTAATCGAGATGATCCCGCGACAGGTTGGTGAACGCCCCTGCCGCTACTGGCAGACCCTCGTTGCGGTACTGCGACAAGCCGTGGCTCGACGCCTCGTAGGCCACGTGCGTCACGCCTTCACGCGCAAGGCCGGTCATGTTCGACAGGAAGGTGACGATGTCGGGCGTGGTCAGCCCGGTCGAGACGCTTTCGTCCGGCGTGGTCACGCCGAGCGTGCCGATCGAAGCAGCGCGATGGCCGCACATGCGCCAGATCTGGCGAGTCATCTCGACGGTCGACGTCTTGCCGTTGGTGCCGGTGACCGCGACCACGATTTCGGGCACCGGACGGAAGAATTGCGCGGCGAGCCGGGCGAAGGCGCGGCGCGGCTGCGGATCGGCGAGATGAGCGGCTCCCGCGACTTCGACCTGTGGCCGGGCGACCACCGCGACGGCGCCGGCTGCGACCGCCGCGGGAATGAAATCCTCGCCGTTCGCGACGGTGCCTTGGAAAGCGCCGAACACCGTTCCCGGCGCGACCTTACGGTGATCGATCGCGAAGCCGGTAACCGGTTCCTCGCCAAATGCTCCCGCGTCCATGCCGATGGCCTCGGCCAGGCGGGCGAGCTTCACTCGGTATCTCCGATCAACGGCTTGAGATCGGTCAAGTCGATGTCGCGGGTCTCGTCCGGCAGCACCCCCATCAGCGGCCCGATCCGCGGAATCAGCCGGCCGACGATCGGCGCGGCGTTCCACGCGGCGGTGCGCTGGAACGAGCTGGCGAGCGTGCCTTTGGGCTCATCGAGCATCGCGATCACCACGTAGCGCGGCCTGTCCATCGGGAACGCGGCTGCGAACGTCGAGACCAACGAAGTCTTGTTGTAGCCGCCCCCGCCCGGCTTCTCGGCACTGCCCGTCTTGCCGCCGACACGGAAGCCGGGCGCATTGGCATTGCGACCGGTGCCGTAGACCGAGATCATCCGCAGCAGCTGATTCATCCGTGCGCTGGTGCTGGCTTTGAACACCCGGCGGCCGCGATTGGCGTGGCCGGGCTCCACCCTCTGCAAGGTCGCCGGGCGCCAGATGCCGCCGTTGACCATCGCCGCGTACGCGCTGGCAAGGTGCAGCGGGGTAACCGCGATGCCGTGGCCATAGCCAACCGTCATAGCGCGCAGGCGCGGCCAGTCGCCGCTGGCCCAAATCGGAAAGCCGCGTGCGGGCAGCTCGATGTACGGCCGCTCATTGAAGCCGAGGTCGGCCATAACCTGCTTCAGCCGTGCAGGTCCGAGCGCGTCGACGACGTGCGCCGTACCGACGTTCGACGAGTGAATCAGGATTTCGGGGACGTTGATCGAGGCGCCCATCGAGTGCAGGTCGCCGATCGTGTAACCCGAAACCTGGAACGGCGCCGCTGGGTATCGGCGCGACAGATCGGTGACCGCGCCGGAATCGATCGCCGCGGCGACGGTCAGCGGCTTGAAGGTCGAACCGAGTTCGTAGACTTGGTTGGTAACCTTGTTGAAGACGTGCTTCTGGCCTTCCCTATCGACGTGGTTCGGATCGAATTCAGGCAGCGAGGCGAGCGCCATGACCTCGCCGGTATCGACGTCGAGCACGATTCCTGCAGCGCCCACCGCGTTGACCGAGCGCATGCCGCGGCTGAGTTCGTCCTCAAGCGCACCCTGGACGCGCGCGTCGATCGACAGCGCCACCGGCTCGCCGCGCAGGGACGGGTCGTTGAGCCGCTCGTCGAGGGCGGCTTCCATGCCGACGTGGCCTTGGCCGTCTACGACGTAGCCGAGGACGTGCGCGGCCATCGTGCCTTGCGGATAATGGCGATCGGTCTCTCGCGGGAGCTCGAGCGCCAGTTCGCCGATTTCCATCACGCGATTGGCGTCCTCGGGCAGCACGCGGCGGCGCAAGTAGCCGGCCTTGCCGGACTCGAGCTGGCGCACGACGGCGTATTCGTCGAGGTCGGGGAAGATCGCCTTGAGCCGCGCGGCTACCGCTTCGGCCGGCTGCACCAGCGGCGGGCCGCCGTCATCCATCGCATCGGGATTAAACCACAATGCATAGGCGGGGAAAGCGCGGGCGAGCGGCACCCCGTTGCGGTCGGTGATCTCGCCGCGCGGCGGCAGCAGCGCGGCCGCCATCGAGCGCTGATGCGGCACGGGCTCGATCGCGCCGATCCAGGCGATGCGCAGCAGCGCGGCACAGGCCAGCGCGAGGAACGCCGCGCCGACGAGCAGCATCCTGAGCTGCGCGAGCAGCAGCGCGCGGCGGCGAATATCGACAAGCTGGATGCGGCCGGTCGAGACCTGGACCGGAACTGTCCAAGCCGTCATGGACGCATTCACTGCGATGCGCTCCCTATCACCGCGCCGAGCGGAATGCGCATGGCGCCGGTGCCGGCCGCCAGCTCGGTTGCCCCGAGCGGACGCTCGGGTGCGACCAGCGCCTCGTCGACCGGCTTGCCGGTGAGCGGGGAAACAAGCTTGGGGAATGACGGTGCCTCGCTGCCCGCACCGCCGGCGACGCGGATTGGCTCGGGCGCGCCGGGCGCACGCGGACTGCCGAAGCTCGCCAGCTGGCGCTCGTTTTCGAGGAATTGCGCCGCGCTCGGCGCGGTATAGCCGAAGTCGACGCGGTTCCAGGCTGCGAGCTGCAGCTGGTTGGAACGCGTTTCGAACTCGGTCTCGAGCAGCAGCTTTTGCTGTTCGAGCGCGATGATCTGCCGCTCGGCCCGCACCACTTCGCTGCTCACCGAGTGCACCTTGAGGTGCAGCATCAGGTAGAGCGCGGTGCAGGTCGCCAGCGCGGCGATCCAGCCGATCCGGCGAAGGCGGCCGTGGGGCGTCATGCGGCCGACCCCAAACGCTCTGGCGCCTGAGCTGCGGTCCGGATCGCGGCCCGCAGTGTCGCCGAGCGTGCGCGGGGGTTGCGCAGGATCTCGGCGTCGGATGGACGGATTGCCTTGGACAGGGATGCAAACGTCGGCGCAGGGCCGGCCGCAACTGCGGGAAGATGGCGCGAGGTCCCGGCGTTTGCTCCGGCGGCCTCGCGCAGGAAGCGCTTGACGATGCGGTCCTCGAGGCTGTGGAATGTTACGACTGCCAGCCGCCCCCCTTCGCGCAGCAGGACTTCGGCCGCGCGCAGCCCGGCTTCGAGCTCGTCGAGCTCCGCGTTGACGTGAATGCGCACTGCCTGAAAGCTGCGCGTCGCCGGGTCTTTCGGCGCGCCGGCATGATAGCCGAGCGCCTTGCGCACGACGCGGGCGAGGTCGCCCGTGGTGCGCAGCGGCCGGGCGGCGACGATCGCGCGGGCGACGCGGCGGCTCTGGCGCTCCTCGCCGTAGGTATAGAGCACGTCGGCGATCTCTTCCTCGCGCGCCGAGTTGAGGAAGTCGGCGGCGCTCGGCCCCTCGCGGCTCATCCGCATGTCGAGCGGGCCTTCCGCAGAGAAGGCGAAGCCACGTTCCGCCTGGTCGAGCTGCATCGAGGAGACGCCGATATCCATCACCACGGCATCGACCGCGGGCACGCCGAGCCGGCGCATCTCCTGCGCCAACTCGGAGAACCGCTTCCGATGAAGCGAAAGCCTCCCGTCGTATCGCGCTTCGAGGTATGCCCCTTCGCTGATCGCATTGGGATCGCGATCAAAGGCGTAAACACGCGCGCCTTTGTCGAGCAGGGCCACACTGTACCCGCCGGCCCCGAACGTTGCGTCGACGATCAGGTCGCCCGGCGCAGGCGCCACCACCTCGAGTACCTCCTTCAGCAGGACAGGGACGTGCGGCGCCGTCACTTGCGCTTCCCCTTGGCGTCGGCCTCGAGCTTGCGGCACAACGCCTGCTGGCCGGCCCAGGCCTGATCCATCGCGTAGAGCTGTTTGGGCGCCCACAGCGTGAAGAACTGGCCGCCGCCGAGGAAGCAGATGCCCTGATCGATCGCGCACAGCTCGGCGAGGTGGTCGGGAAGAATGAACCGCCCGCTCGCGTCAAACGGCACTTCGGTGAACGACCACAGCTGGGTCGAACGCAGCTCCCGGTCGAATTCCTTGCCGAGCCGCACCGCGTTGTCTTCCTCGCGATCGAGCAACGCCTCGAAGCTTTCGGTCCGGGCGAGGCCGAAACCGGTCAGGCAGTTCCAGCGGTCATGCTTGGCAAGGCACAGGGTGCGCGGGTCCCTATCGGCAGACACCACGGCGTTGCGGAACGCGGGCGGCAGGACGTAGCGGCCCTTGTCGCCGCGCGGGGAGAAGCCCTGCCCGCTGTATCCTGCTGGTGCCTTTGCCACGCGCTTTTGCCCCCATTGGCAAATGTCGAAACTCGCCGGACACGGCTTCTCCGTGCGGGCACGCGCGATGGCGCGAACCGCGATCCCCTCGCGGGGATGCAACACGGCGGGTTGTCCGATGGACTCGCTATCTAGCGCGGGTTGGAGCGGGAAGAAAGGGGAAATTGCGGGAGAATGCGGAGATCTATGAATTTTTCTAAAGCAGAACCGAGTGTTATAGGCGAAACTTCAAATGCTGGTCACGCTGTCTCCAGCGCAACGCTTCATTTCAAATCATTGATTTTATTAGACTGATTTGCGGCCTGACAGGCCCCGTCCCGCGCCTTCCCCATTGACCGCGAATGCACGGCTGACGAGCCAGTCGAGCGCCGCGCCAGCGTCAGGATGAGGCTCGTGCAAGTCGAGCAGCGCCGCATCGGCCAGCACCAGCGCATGGCCCCGCCCTATCCGGCACTCGGCGAGGACGTCTGCAACGAGAATCGCGCAGTCCGCCTCTCCGCCGCGAACCTCCAGCGAGCCGGGCAGATTGACGGGTATCGCCGCCCCCGCAATCCGCACCAGCGCATGCCCGGACGGGCGGTTCTCGTCGAATTCGAGTCCCAAACCCCAATGGTCGAGGATCGGCGACAGCAGGACGACGTCCTGCGGCCGCCGCCGGTCGCCGATCGCGAAGCGCGATTCGCCGGTCAGCATCGGGTCGGCGAACAGGAGCAGCTTGCCGCCGTCTCGCACCCAGCCGTCGAGCGCGACGTTTTCGGCCGGGCTCAACACGCGCGGTTGCGCGAGCATGAGCAGGTCGATTCCCGCCAGGCTCACCGCGTCGAGCGAGTCGAGCGGGCTGAGCCGGTAATCGGTCTCGAGCCTGGCGCGCGCCCAGTGCGGGTCTCCGCCGCCGGCCAGCACATCGCCGAAATCGCCCGTCTCGCCCCAGTAAATCGGGATCGTCCCCATCAGTCCCAGCTCGGGCCGATCGCCTGCACCGTCCGACGGTACCGCATCATCCGCATGGCACGCGGTGGCGAGACACGACAGGCCAGCGGCCAGCGCCGCGAAAACGACCTTAAGGCTGGAGCGCGGGGGCCGCATCGCCGGCCTGGGATTCCGCCTCGTCGGGCATGTCGGGTACGACGCCCGCGTCGGCTAGCGGGTCGCTGACCGGGGCCGGTTCCTCCTCCGCTGCCACCGTCGGCGCCGCCTCGGGCACGACGCGAGCTTCGTTCTGCTGCGCGTTGGTCAGGATGATGTTGGTGAGGCTGACCAGCAGGATCATCGCCGCCAGCCCGAACAGCCCGATCTGCAGGCGCTGTATCGATTGCGAGCGGCTGCCCGCGAGCGGCGCCGGCAGCGGGTGGACGGTTTGGTCAGGATCCGTGGCCATGGCCCTATCCTAACGGCGGCGGATTAACGCAGCCAGTCGAAAACCGGCAGCCCCTTCTCCTCGAGCCACTCGCGGTTGTAGAGCGAGGAAAGGTAGCGGAAACCCGTGTCGCACAGGATCGTCACCACGCGCTTGCCCGGACCGAGCCGCTTGCCGAGCGCGACCGCGCCGGCGACGTTGATCCCCGAGGACAGCCCGAGGCACAGCCCCTCTTCCTTGAGCAGCCGCGCGACCCAGTAGAGCCCTTCTTCGTCGGAGATCCGGAACTGCGTGTCGATCGGCGCGCCCTCGAGGTTGGCGGTGATCCGTCCCTGCCCGATCCCTTCGGCAACCGAGGTTCCTTCGGACGAAAGCTCGCCGCAGGCATAGTAATTGTAGAGCGCAGCGCCGTACGGGTCGGTCAGCGCAATGCAGACCTTCTCGTCGCGCTCCTTGAGACCCAGGCCAACCCCGGCAAGCGTTCCGCCGGTGCCGACCGAGCAGGTGAAGCCGTCGACGCGGCCTTCCATCTGCTCCCAAATCTCGGGCGCGGTGCTTTCGATATGCGCCTTGCGATTGGCGATGTTGTCGAACTGGTTGGCCCAGACCGCTCCGGCGGTCTCCTCGGCCAGCCGGCGTGAGGTGTGCACGAAGTGCCCGGGGTTGGAGAACTTGGTCGGCGGCACCAGGACCAGCTCGGCGCCGAGCGCGCGCAGCGTGTCCATCTTCTCCTTCGACTGGTTCTCCGGCATGACGATGATCGTCTTGTAGCCGCGCGCGTTGGCGACCAGCGCAATGCCGATCCCGGTATTGCCCGCGGTGCCTTCGACGATGCAGCCGCCCGGCAGGAGCGTGCCTTTCGCTTCGGCGTCGCGCACGATCCACAGCGCCGCACGGTCCTTTACCGATGCTCCGGGATTGGCAAATTCGCACTTGCCCCAGATCTCGCAGCCGGCCGCTTCGCTCGGTCCCCTGAGCAGCACCAGCGGCGTGTTGCCGATGAGGTCGAGCGCATTACCGAGAGGAGCCGGGGCAGTCATGCGCGCCGGGTTAAGCCGGGTCGCGCCCGCTTCGCAATGCAAATGCGCTTGTTGCGAGCGAAATCGGTCTTGTTCCTCCCACGGTGGGGGAGGAACTAATCTTCCTCAGCGATCCGCACGCGCAGTCCGTCGAGCGCGTCACTGAACGGAATCTGGCACGAAAGACGTGAAGTGGCGTCGCGGTCGTCGCTCGAATCGAGCAAGTCGTCCTCGTCGCCGCTCATCGGCGGCAACAGGTCTGCGAACTCCGGATCGACATGGACGTGGCAGGTGGCGCACGAGCAGCATCCGCCGCACAGCGCGAGCAGCTCGTCGAAGCCGTTGTCGCGGATCGCTTCCATCACGGTGAGGCCCGAGGCCGCCTGGACCTCGCGGGTTTCGCCTGAGCGGGTGGTGACGATCAGCTTGGGCATCGATGGGCGTTCCTTTCCGGCGCGCGGCTGCTACGGAACGCGACCCGGTTTGGCAAGGAGCGCAAGATGGGTCTGACGGCGAAACGGCTCAACGCGGGCATCGACGCGATTGCCGCGCGCGAGCCGGCCATCGCGACCGCGCTCGAGCGCGCCGGCTACCCCGAACCGCGCATCCGCGAGACCGGCTATCGCACCTTGCTGCGCACCATCGTCGGCCAGCAGGTCAGCGTCGCCGCGGCGGCGAGCGTATGGCGCAAGCTCGAGGCGCTGCTCGGCGAAGAGATGCCGCCCGAGGCTCTGCTGGCCGAGGAATTCGAGGCGCTGCGCGCCTGCGGCCTGTCGCGCCAGAAACAGGGCTACGCCCGCTCGCTGTGCGAGCTGGTCGCGAGCGGCGAGCTCGACCTTCACAACCTCCCCGCCGACGACGAGGAAGCGATCGCCCAGCTGACCCGGATCAAGGGGATCGGGCGATGGTCGGCCGAGATCTACCTGCTCTTCGCCGAGGGGCGCGAGGACATCTGGCCGGCGGGCGACCTGGCGGTTCAGGCGGGGCTGGCCAGGATTCTCGGCCTGGCGGAACGGCCGAGCGAGAAGGCAACCCGCGATCTGGCCGAAGCATGGCGGCCGCACCGGGGCGCGGTCGCGATCCTGACCTGGCATTGCTATAATAATCCGGCGCTCTAGCCTCCCCTCCCGCGAGCGGGAGGGGGCCTTCACACAGCCACGCCGCCAGTGTATTGCCAAAATAACACAGTTGAGGACTTACCGATGACCGACGCCGCCACAGCCCTCCTCTCCGCCGCCGAGCGCGTCTCCGACATCCCGCTCATCCCGCGCGAGGCGCTGTTCGGCAATCCGACCCGCGCGGGCGGGCAGATCAGCCCCGACGGTCAGTGGCTCGCCTGGATGGCTCCGCACGAGGGCGTGATGAACGTCTGGCTCGCGCCGGCGAGCGATCCTGCCAACGCGCGGCTGATGACCCATTCCACCGACCGCCCGATCCCGACCTATTTCATCGCGCCGGATTCGCAGAGCCTGCTCTACATCCAGGACAAGGCGGGCGACGAGAACTACCTCGCCTACCAGGTCCAGATCGCCACCGGCGAGGAGCGCTGCCTGACCCCGTTCGAGAACACCCGCGTGCGGCTGATGGGTGGCTCGCACCAGATCAAGGACAAGGTCCTCGTCGGTCTCAACAACCGCGACCCGCGCCTTCACGACGTGCACCTGCTCGACCTGACGACCGGCGAGCTGACCCTGATGATGCAGAACGACGACGGCTACGTCGGCTTCCTCCCGGACGACAGCCTGACGCTGCGTTACGCCCTCAGGCAGAACGCCGAAGGCGGAACCGACATGTTCCCGATCACCGACGGCAAGATCGCCGCCGAGCCCAGCGAGAGCACCGGCCTTGACGATTCGCTCACCACCGGCGTCGCCGGCTATACCGCCGACGGCGCGACGCTGTACTGGTATGACAGCCGCGGACGGAACACCGCCGCATTGTTCGCTCAGGACACCGCGACAGGCGAGAAACGCCTGATCGCCGAGGACGCGAAGGCGGACATCGGCGGTACCATGCGCCACCCCCTGACCGGCGTGGTCGAGGCTTATTCCGTCAACTACCTCAAGACCGAATGGGTCGCGCTCGACAGCCACGTGAAGTCCTCGCTCGATTGGCTCAAGTCGCAACTCGCCGGTGAATTCCACGTCACTTCGCGCACCGATCTCGACGACAAGTGGATCGTCGGCAACGACCCGCTGGTGGCCCCGGCGCGCGCCTATCTCTACGACCGCACCGCGCGCACGCTGACCGAGCTCTACGTCACTCGGCCCGAGCTCGAAGGCGCTCCCTTGCAGCCGATGGAGCCGATCGAGATCCCGGCGCGCGACGGCCTCACGCTGGTCAGCTATCTGACCCTGCCGCCCGGCAGCGATCCCGAAGGACGCGGCGTGCCGGCCGCGCCCGCCCCGATGATCCTCCTCGTCCACGGCGGCCCGTGGGCGCGCGACGGCTACCACTTCAACGCCCAGCATCAGTGGCTCGCCAACCGCGGCTACGCGGTGCTCAGCGTCAACTTCCGCGGCTCGACGGGGTTCGGGAAGGCCTTCATCAATGCCGCCAACCTCGAATGGGGCGCGAAGATGCACGACGACTTGATCGACGCGGTCGAGTGGGCTGTAGCGCACGGGATCGCCGAGCGTGATCGGATCGCGATCATGGGCGGCAGCTACGGCGGCTACGCCACGCTGGCGGGCCTCACATTCACCCCCGAAACCTTCGCCTGCGGTGTCGACATCGTCGGTCCCAGCAACCTCGAGACCCTGCTCGAGACCATCCCGCCCTACTGGGAGCCGATGGTGAAGCAGTTCCACCAGCGCATGGGCAACCCCGAGACGTCCGAAGGCAAGGCGCTCCTCGTCGAGCGCAGCCCGCTGCACAAGGCAAACAGGATCTGCCGCCCGCTCCTCATCGGCCAGGGCGCCAACGACCCGCGCGTCAAGCAGTCCGAAAGCGACCAGATCGTCGACGCAATGAAGTCGCACGGAATTCCAGTAACTTACGTCGTGTTCCCCGACGAAGGCCACGGCTTCGCGAAGCCGACCAACCGCATCGCATTCAACGCCATCACCGAGAACTTCCTGGCGACGGTGCTGGGCGGACGAGCGGAGCCGATCAGCGGCGAGGTGGAGGCATCGAGCGCGCAGATTCTGGCGGGGGCCGAGCTATTGTAGAGCGGCACCGTTCACGACGATCGGCGACGGTTTTCACGTTCGGCGCCGCGCCTGATCGGCTATGCACCCGGCGGGGAGCGCGGCGTCAATAACTTCATGGACAGGAAGGATTTTTGCATGCTCAGGCGGATGCTCTTGCCCATTTCGGTAGCGATGGCGACGCTTCCCCTCGCAGCCGCTCCAGCCGCTGCGCAGCCGGCCCTGGCCGCTCCCCTGGTCGTCGACGCCGCCGCGCGGCAGGCCGTCGTAGCCGAGCTCGCCGCCGCCCTTCGCGACCGTTACGTGTTCCCCGACATCGGCGAGCAGGCGGCCGCGCGAATCAGCGCCGCGCTCGCCGCCGGCGAATACGACGGCTTGAACGACCCCGCGGCCTTCGGGGCGCGGCTCCACGCCGACGTCGAGGCGATCGCCAGGGACAAGCACTTGCGGATCAGCGGTGGAGACGGTCCGCCGCCGCCGGCTGCACAAGCGCCGGCCGCCATGCCGTCGAGCGAAGCCGGCGTGGTCCGCGCCGACAAGCTCGCCGGCGACATCGGCTACATCGAAGTGATCGGCTTTCCCCCGCCGGAAGGTTTCAAGCCGGCGCTCGACCGGGCGATGGCCGGGCTGGCAGGCAGCGAGGCGCTGATCATCGACGTGCGGCGCAACGGCGGCGGCGCGCCTCCCTCGGTCGCCTACCTGGTCAGCTTCCTGCTGGCCCCGGACCAGCGCGTGCACATCAACGACATCGTGGCCCGCGTGCCCGGAACGGGCGAGCTGACCCGCCAGAGCTCGTACAGCGAGCCGACCCCGGTCAATTTCGCCGGGAAGCCGGTCTATGTGCTGACCAGCAACGGGACCTTCTCCGGCGGAGAGGAATTCGCCTACGACGTCAAAGCGCTCGGCCGCGCCGTGCTGGTCGGCGAGCTGACCGGTGGCGGCGCGAACCCGACCGGACCGGTTCCGCTCCCCCACGGCATCCGCGCGACGATCCCGTTCGGCCGCGCCGAAAATCCCGTCACCAAGACCAACTGGGAAGGTCACGGCGTCGATCCCGACGTCGCCGTTCCGGCGGCAGATGCCTTGCGCGTGGCGCTCGAAAGGCTTGGTGCGGAGCCCGCCGCCGAGATCGCCGCCGCCTCGCGCGAGCGCGTGTTCGCGCCTCGTGCCGAGCCGCTGCCCGGCACCGAAGCTGCCGTGCGTTCCCTGATCGCAGGCGCGATCAGCGGCACGCCCGACTATGACGCAATGACACCCCAGTTCGCCGACCTCACCCGCCAACACCTCGCACAATTGCAGGGCCTGCTCGGCCCCATGGGCGAGCTCAAGTCGGTGACGTTCCGCGAGCCGGGCCTGATGGGCGGGGATTCCTACGACGCGGTGTTCGCCAACGGCGGGCTAACGATGGGTGTGATGCTCGATCCCGACGGCAAGATCGCCGGCGGCATGATCCAGCCCGCAGCGCCGCAAGGCAGCTGAGCGGACCGCGTGGCGCCAACGACGCGCGGATCGACCAATCCGAAAGTGACGAGGCTGCCGACGCGATGAAGACGGCCCCCGATCTGCTTCCTTGACCCTGACGTTCGCTCGGCGTGGCCTGTTGCTTCGCCACTTCGGGCGACTATTGTGGTGACAGTTTCGAGGGAGGGGCTTCATGCGTCGGTTGTGGCTTCCGATTGCGTTCGTTGCGTTCGCGCTTGTTTCACCTCCAGGCGCTGCCCAGACTTCCGATCCGGTTCCGGTCGAGCAGCTCGTCGAACGAGTCGACATTCCCTATGAGAGCTTCACGTCGCCCAACGGCCTGCGCGTAATCGTCCACACCGACCGCAAGGCGCCGATCGTGGCGGTTTCCACCTGGTACGACGTCGGCTCCAAGCATGAACCCGAAGGCAAGACCGGCTTCGCGCATCTGTTCGAACACCTGATGTTCCAGGGTTCCGAGAATGCTCCGGGCGATTTCTTCGCGCCGTTGCGCGATGTCGGCGCCACCGATTTCAACGGCACCACCAATTTCGACCGGACCAATTACTTCGAAACCGTTCCGCGACCGGCGCTCGAGCGCGCGCTGTTCCTCGAAAGCGACCGTATGGGCTGGCTGCTCGGGGCGATCGACCAGGCCCTGCTCGACGAGCAGCGCGGCGTCGTCCAGAACGAGAAGCGGCAGGGCGACAACCAACCCTACGGCCTCCTCTTCTACACGCTGCTCGAAGAATTGCTCGGCGGCACGCCCTACGGCCATAATGTGATCGGCTCGATGGCCGACCTCGATGCCGCCAGCCTCGATGACGTCAAGAACTGGTTCCGCCAGCACTACGGCCCCAACAACACGGTTTTGGTGCTCGCCGGCGATATCGACGTGAGCGAGGCTCGCCCGCTGGTCGAGAAGTACTTCGGCGCGATCGCTTCCGGTCCGCGCACTCAGGAACCGCATGTGGAAATCCCCACGCTCGCGGAACCGAAGAACGTCGTCATGCATGACCGCGTCGCGGCTCCACTCGTGATCCGCAGCTGGGCTGTGCCGGGAATGAACGATCCTGACGCGGTGCCGCTCGAGGTCTTCGGGGCAGTGCTCGGCGGCCTCGCCAGCTCGCGCCTCGACAACGCCCTGGTGCGCGAGGAGAAGACCGCGGTGCAGGTCTCGGCCGGGGTCCTGTCGATGTCCCAACTCGGCATCTTCATCGTGCAGGCCGTGGTCCGGCCCGATGTCGACCCTACGACGGTTGCCACCCGCCTCGATGAGATCATGGCGGATCTCCTTGCGGACGGCCCGACCGCGGACGAGGTACAGCGCGTCGTCACCACCAATGTGTCGAATCGCATCGCTGGTCTCGAAGCGGTTGGCGGATTCGGCGGCAAGGCCGTGGCCCTCGCCTCGGGCGAGCTTCATTCCGGCGATCCGGCCTTTTACAAGAAGCAGCTCGCGGCGATGGCGCAAGTAACGCCGCAGCAGGTCCAGGCCGTGGCCCGCAAATGGCTGAGCCGGCCGGCGCTGACCATCAGTGTCCTGCCCGGCGAGCGGGAGGCCTACGAGGAAGCCCAGTCGGTCGCCGCCATCGCCCCGCCGGCCGCTGCCGCTTCGCAACCGGTGCAAGGAACCCGCGGTGAGCTGCCGGCGGTCGGCGGCATCGGCGATCTCGATTTCCCCGACGTCACGCGTACCAGGCTGAGCAACGGCATCGAGGTCGCCTATGCCCATCGCAGCGCGGTACCGGTCACGCGCGTCCTGATGAGCTTCGACGCCGGGGCCGCGGCCGACCCCGACGGCAAGCTCGGCACGCAGAGCCTGACGCTCTCGCTGCTGAAGGAAGGCACCACCAGCAAGAACTCGACGCAGATCGCCGAAGCCGGCGAACGCCTCGGCGCCCAACTGGGCACGGGCTGGTCGCCCGACCGGACCTACCTGACACTCGCCTCGCCAAGCCCAAACCTCGGCGGCTCGCTGGATCTGTTCGCCGATGTCGTGCGCAATCCCGCTTTCGCTCCGGGCGAAGTGGAGCGCCTGCGCGCGTCCCTGCTGACCAATATCGCCGCGGAGCTCGTCGATCCATGGAGCATCGCGAACCGGGCCATGCCGACGCTTCTCTACGGCACGACTCACCCCTACGCGAAGCTGGCCGCGGGAAGCGGCGATGCGGCCGCGGTCTCCAGCCTCACCCGCGATGACCTCGTTGCTTTCCACCGGTCGTGGATCCGGCCGGACAAGGCCGAAATCTTCGTCGTCAGCGACTTGCCGCTCGATCAGGTGAAATCCGCGCTCGAAGCGCGCTTCGGGAACTGGTCCGGCGAGGGAACGGCGGGCAGCAAGGCCTTTGCGGTATCGCCGCAGCCGTCCTCGCCGAAGATCCTGCTCCTCGACAGGCCCAACTCACCGCAGTCTGTCATTCTGGCCGGACAGATGACCCGCCTCGACCCGCGCAGCGAGCTGCTCACACATCAGGTCGCCAACCAAGTCTTGGGGTCCGGTTTCATGTCGCGCCTCAACATGGAGCTGCGCGAGAACAAGCACTGGTCTTACGGTGCAGGAGGCGGGTTTAACTGGCTCGAGAACGCGGTTCCCTACGTGGTCAGCGCTCCCGTTCAGGCCGATCGCACGGCGGATTCGATCAGGGCCATCCAGCAGCAGGTCCGCGACTTCCTGAGCACGAGCGGCGTCACGCCCGCCGAGCTCACTCGCGAGGTCAACGGCACCACTCGCGAGCTTGCGGGGCGCTTCGAGACGTCGAGTGCCGTGCTCAACGCGATGTTGCAGAACGACGTGTGGCGGCGGCCGGACGACTTCTACGACACCGTCGCGCAGAGGTACCGCAGCATGACGGCTGCCCAACTCGATGCGGTAATGCGCGGCACGCTCGACCCCGAGAGGTTCGTCTGGGTGGTCGTTGGAGACGCAGCGACGGTCAAACCCCAACTCGACGCGCTCGGCCTTCCGGTCGAGGTGATCCCTGCGGCGGCAATGTCAGCCCCGGCGACTGCGGCCAACTAGCGGGCGCTGGTGCCGGGGGCCTAGCTAGGGTTCTCCCCTCCCGCATGCGGGAGGGGCCGGGGGTGGGCCTGTAAGCTACTCGTAATCCTCACCCACCCCTAATCCCTCCCGCATGCGGGAGGGAAAATCACCACCACTATCGCCGTAAGTCTCTTCCCTAGGCCCCCCGGAAAACACCTAGGCGAGACGCCAGCGGTCGCTAACTTCCCTGCTCTAAACGAAAGCTCGGAGGTCACCCAGTTGAACGCCGAGCCACACCCCCAGCGAGCTCATCCGAGGACAAGCATGTTCGTGCTGGCCTCCATGACTGCGGAAACCGTATCGGGCCCGGTCAAGATCCGGAACATGTCGCCGGACGGCGCGCTGATCGAAGGGGCGGCCTTGCCTCGTGTTGGCGAGCAGCTCTCGCTGCGGCGCGGAGAACTGGTCGCGGCCGGCCGGGTCGTCTGGTGCCAGGGCGGAAGAGCGGGCTTGCGCTTCGACCACTACGTCGACGTCACGACCTGGCTTCCCGCCGGGGGCCGACAACAGCAGGTGGACCAGGCCGTCCACCTGATCAAGAACGGTCTGGCCAACGTCGTCCCTCTGCCCGTCGCGCCGGCCGGGACCTCACCGATCGACAAATCGGACTTGCTGGACGCGGCGACGGCGCTCGACGCGCTCGCGGACGCTCTCGCGGAAGATGCCGGCGTGATCGCCAGCCATTCGACACGATTGCAGGCTCTGGACATAGCTTCGCAAATGTTGCGCCGCTGCGCCACCTCCACGCCTACCGACCCGGTGCACGGCCAGAACCGGCCCAAGGTCTACGCCGTGCGGGCCTGACCGGTTCGCTTCGGCTGACCGAACTGAAGGTAGGCAATTCCCGCTTGCCCCACGCGGGTCCGCGATCAGAATCATCTTTCCTACATACGTATGTTCTGCTTATGTTCCGAGCATGCATCACACGTCACGCCCCCGCCTTCCGGCCTTCCACCCCGTCCCCATCCGCACCCGTTCCGATGGCTGGACGCCCGTACGGCAGGCGGAATTCATCGGCATGCTCGCGGAGACTGGCTCTGTCTCCGCGGCGGCTCAGTTCGTCGGGATGACGCGAGAGACGGCATATCGGCTGCGGCGCAAGCCAGGTGCCGAAGAGTTCGCGCACGCATGGGACGTGGCGCTCATGATCTCTGGAAAAAGTGTCGCCTTGCCTCGCGCGCGGAAGGTCTCACACGCGCCCACCTGGCGGATGATCTGTGAGGGCCAGTGGCGGCCGGTGCTGCGGCGCGGAAAGTACGCGGGAAGCGTGCAGAAACCCGACAATTCTGCGCTTTTGAGCTACCTCGCGCAGATCGACCGCTCGTTCCGCGCGAGCCAGAAGGAACTCAGGGCGGAGCTAAGGTCACAGGCGGAAAAAGGCCGTTCTGCGTCACACGCAAGGCGCTGACTGCCCGCACCGGGACGCAGGCTTTGCGCTCGCGCGGCATGGAGTTATGCTTCGACAAACGCTCGAGGTTTGGGGAGACGCCGATGAGCTTTCACAAGAGCATTGCGATGCCGGCGGTCGTCGCTGCCTTGCTGGCCGCGCCGGCGCTGGCGCACCATTCGTTCGCGATGTTCGACAACACGCGCTCGGTCACGCTGCACGGCAAGGTCACCAAGTACCAGTGGACCAACCCGCACGGCTACCTCGAGATCGATGCCGAGCAGCCGAGCGGCGAGACGCGGCACTTCACGCTGGAGATGACCAGCATCAACATGATGAGCCGCGGCGGATGGACATCGCGCACGGTCAAGGCGGGCGACGCGGTGACCGCGATCGCGGCGCCCTTGCGCGACGGGCGCTCGGGCGGACTGCTGCTCGAGCTTACCTTGCCCGATGGGCGCAAGATGCTGCCCGGCGTGCCCAACGCGCAGAATTACAGGCGCACGCCGTGAAGGCGCTCGTCACGCTCGCGCTCGGCATGACGTTGGCCCTGGCTGCGCCCGCGTCGGCCGAACCGGACTTCACCGGCAGCTGGGAACGTTATCCGCAGCCGGGCGAGACGGCCGACCCGCGCTATGCCCGGATCGAAGTGCCCGCCCCGCCGCTCAAGCAACCCTGGCTCGCGCAATGGCAGGAACACCAGGCCACGCTGGCGGCGCGGATCGCCGAGAGCCAGCCGCCCGGCGACAACTACATCAAGTGCCTGCCCGACGGGATGCCGGCGATGATGCAGGGCATGTTCCCGATGGAGATCTTCCAGCGGCCCGAACAAATCAACATCACTCAGGAAGCGTTCAACCAGACGCGCCGCATCGTCATGAACGAGCCGCTCCCGCGGTGGGACGAGGTCGACCCGACCTTCTACGGCCGCTCGGTCGCCCATTGGGAGGGCGACACGCTGGTCATCGAGACGACCGGGATCAAGGAGTACGTCCGGTTCCGCTGGACCCCGCACTCCGAGGCGATGAAGATCACCGAACGGCTCCGCCTGCTCGCTCCCGACATTCTGCAGAACCTGATCACGATCGAGGACGAGTACCTCGAGCGGCCGTGGACCTACAGCTACACTTACCGAAGGATGCCTGGCTACCGGCTGCTCGAATACGTGTGCGAGGATAACCGCGACTATGTCGACGCGGATGGCAATGTGACTCTGAGGCTGGAGGGCGAATAGCCGGCGAGCTGCGTGGGACGGGGTCGCGAATTGACGATCAGCCGCCACGTAGCCGCGCGAGGCCGGCGCGTCCGTCACTATCGAGGAAAGGAGCGAGCGCATCCCATTCGACCGTGATCGCCTCCTCGCAAGCGGTCGCGACGTGCGGAAAGTCCGGCCGGAATACCAGGCCGTCACGGGCGAGGCCGAGCGACCAGTAATCGGCGTCGACGGCGAGGTCGCGGCAGTCGGCTTCGGCATCGGCCGGCCAGCGCGCGACGATGAGCTCGCGCAGGCCTTCCGCGAGGCGGTCCTCGCCGTCACTGCGCGGTTCGCCGAGCCAGTCGAAGAGGTCGAGCTCCTCGCCGCTTCGGCGGTCGTAAGTATGCGCGACCGTGTAGTAGTTCGGATGCGCGCCGCCGCAGAAGCTGCCCGAAGTTTCCTCGGTCGCGATGAACTCGGGAGACACCATCGCCGGAGCGACGGCAAGCTCGAAGAATCCGTCAACGCCGAGCGAGGAGATCGCTCCGGCCATGCAATCGTAGACATCGTCGCCGATGCCGCCGCGCGGCAGGTGAGTGCCGAGCGCGGCGTTGATCGCGGCATCGCCCGGCCGGCTCTCCGGGTAAGTGAACGTGACCACGGTTACATCCTCGAGGAGATGCGCCGGCGGTTTGAAGCTGTGCTCGGCGTACTCCCAGCCATCGAGCGTCGCCGGCTTCTCGGCCACGTCACCTCCCGACAGACGCGGATCGATATAGGCGGCCGAGCTGCACGCACCGCCCCAATCGCCTTCGCTCCAGGGCACTCGCTTCAGCTCGAACCGCAGTTCGCGGCTGCCCTGCCGCCACAGGCCACGCGCGGCGTCGCCGATGACCTGCTCGAAGAACCATTCGGCCTCCTTGTCCGAGCCCGGGGCGCGCTCGATCCACATCGTGTCGCCGGCGTCGCTGAGCGAGATCGGCTCGAGCTGCGAGAGGTAATAGTACGAACCGCGCCCCGGCACGTCGTCGCCCCAGCTGTCGAGGCACAGGCGCACGGGGAAGCGTCCGACGCGTCCTTCCCACACCCCCACCCACGAAGGGTCGGCCTGCTGGGCGACGGCGGGAGCGGCAAGCAGCAGCGCCGGCGCGAGGAGCAGGCAGCGCATCACAGCAGCTTGTCGATCGCGCTGGCCATCTTCGCATCCCGCTCCGACAACCCGCCGGCGTCGTGCGTGGTCAGCGTGATCGCGACACGATTGTAGACATTCGACCATTCGGGGTGATGGTCGTGCTTCTCGGCGATCAGCGCAACGCGGCTCATGAAGGCCCAGGCCTGGCTGAAGTTCTTGAACCTGAACTCACGTTCGATCGCCAAGCCATTGGCGCGCAAGGTCCATTCGGGCAGTGCGGCAAGCGCTTCGGCGCGCTCGGTTTCGGTCAGCTGCGGCACGGCCATGGCAAACCTCCCTTGCTTGTCGATGGGTTCCTTCTGCCCTAACCCGCGCTCCCATGGAACCCGCCCGGCCCACCGATGCGAGACTGGCCGCGACGGACCTCGCCTGCCGCCGCGGCGACCGGCTGCTGTTCCGCGGGCTCTCGTTCGAGCTCGCAGCGGGCCAGGCGCTGCAGGTGGTTGGGCCGAACGGTGCCGGCAAGTCCAGCCTGCTGCGGATCCTCGCCGGATTGCTCCGTCCCGCCGCCGGGACGGTCGAGCGCAATCGCGAGGTGGCGATCCTCGACGAGCGGCTGCCGCTCGACGGCCACTTGCCGCTCGGCCGGGCGTTCGCGTTCTGGGAACGGATTGATCGCGGCGGCTACGGTCCCGGCAACCTTTCTGCCCTCGGTCTCGACACGCTGGCCGAAGTGCCGGTGCGCTACCTTTCGACCGGCCAGCGCAAGCGTGCGGCGATCCAGCAATCGAACGCTCGCATGGCCGGACTGTGGTTGCTCGACGAGCCGCTCAACGGACTCGATGCTGCTGCGGCGGCGAATTTCCAGGAACGGGTCGCGAGCTATCTCGCCCACGGCGGCATCGTGGTGCTGGCTTCGCACCAGCCCTTCCAGGTGCCGGGGCTCCAGCGGCTCGAACTCGCGGACTTCGTCCCGTGAGAGTGATCATCGCCCTGCTCCGGCGCGACCTGGCACTGATGTTCGGCGGCGCCGGGCGCGGGGCGACGCTGCTGCCGGTGTTGTTCTTCATCGCGGTGGCGATGCTGTTCCCGTTCGCGGTCGGCCCGGCGCCCGAGCTGCTCGCGCGGACCGGCGGCGGAGTGATCTGGATCGCGGCACTGCTCGCCTCGATCCTGCCGCTCGACCGGCTGCTCCAGCGCGACGTCGAGCGCGGGTTCTTCGACCAACTCCACTTGCGCGGCATCGCCGAGGAGCTGGTCGTCGCGGTCCGCCTGCTCGCCCATTGGCTGAGCTTCGGCCCGCCGCTGATGCTGGCGGCAATCCCGGCGGCGGCGCTGCTTGGCCTAGAAGGCGCGACGCTGCGCACGGTCGAACTGGGCCTGCTCGCGGGCACGCCCGGCCTCGCCGCGATCGGCCTGATCATCGCCGCGCTCACCGTCGGCATGCGCAGCGGCGCGGCGCTGTCCGGCCTGCTGCTGATCCCGCTCGCGGTGCCGCTACTCGTGTTCGGTGCCGGCGCGCTATCGACCGGCGGCGGAAGCGGCATCGCGCTGACCGCGGCGATCAGCCTGCTGCTGGTGGCGATCACGCCGTTTGCTGGGGGAATGGCGATCAGGGCCGCGCGAGAGGGGTAGCGCGAGCCCTCCTGCGGTCCCCGTTGCGCAGCTTCGCGCCGACAGATGTTTGATAGCCATGACCGGCCGCATCCTCACTTTGCTGACGTGTTCGGCAGCAATGGCTTGCGCGCCGCAAGCACCGTTAGGCGGCAGCGCGATCGCCGAGCCATCGGCACCGGAAATCATCAGAGGTCTCGAGATGAGGAGGCAGTACGGTCAGCCGATTCCCGTCGCCGCCTCCGCGATCTATGTCGATAGCGTCGCCGTCCATCACACCCGTTCGGAGGGCAGCACGATCGTGTGGTTAGGTGCCGACGGACGTTGGCAATGGAGCCAAGTGTCCCAGACCGGCCCTGGCGGGCTCCTCGATGCTGAGGCGCGCATGGACTATACGGTGACGCGCCAGCTTACCGACGAGGAGTCTCGAAGGCTTGAAAGTCTGTTGGCAGATGAAGCATTATACAACGGCGAGGTTCGAAGCACCGGTTCGGTAGGGGTTGGGGCGCCCTTCCACGTCATGGAGATCGTCACTCCCATGGGCCAAGTAGTCTACAGGTGGGACGGCCGATTACGGGACAAGGCGGGAATGGTCGCCGATCTCGTTCTGGGTGCGGCCTAGGATTTTCGCCGCTTTCGAAAGGCGCCCGCGTTACGCGTAGGGCGGCTTGTGCAGCCCCTTCGGGCTAAGCGTGAAGATCTCGGCCCCGGCCTCGGTGATCCCGATCGAATGCTCGAACTGCGCGCTCAAGCTCTTGTCGCGGGTCACCGCGGTCCAGCCGTCGCTGAGCAGCTTCACCGCAGCCTTGCCGAGGTTGATCATCGGCTCGATGGTCATGAACATGCCGGCGCGCAGCTCGGGGCCGGTGCCGGCACGCGCGGCATGGACCACCTCGGGAGCGTCGTGGAAGAGGCGGCCGAGGCCGTGGCCGCAGAAATCGCGCACCACGCCGTAGCGGTGCGCTTCGGCATGGGCCTGGATCGCCGCGCCGATGTCGCCGAGCCGCGCGCCCGGCTTCGCCTGCGCAATGCCCAGCATCAGGCACTCGTGAGTGATGTCGACCAGCCGCCGCGCTTTCAGCGAGACATCTCCGACGAGGTACATACGGCTTGAATCGCCATGCCAGCCGTCCAGCAGCGGCGTCACGTCGATATTGACGATGTCG
>CBHCZH010000034.1:0-27924 GCA_965977975.1 uncultured bacterium | reverse complement strand
ACCCCCGACCCCACCCCGCCGGGGAGGGGAGATTCAACCCCATCAGGACAGAGTCTAGGCGACGCGCGCTGGCAGCGGTTCGGCGCATGTGCACCACTGCTCGGCGTGCATTTACGGAGCCGGCATTTGGTTCATCTGGCGTTGTGGACCCCTGAACGAGGGTAGCCGTTGACCGCCCAACAGACCAACGGAGACCCACCATGCTCAGGACTTGCCTTATCGGGATTGCCACCGCCTCGATGGCGCTTTCCGCTGCTCCGGCCATGGCCGACGACGACGATCGCCGCTGGCGGGGCCGCGATTACGACGACCGTGGGCGGTACTACGAGCCACGCCGGGTTTCCTCGCGCGACGTCTGGCGTGGGCGCGACGGACGCTATTACTGCCGTCGCGGCAACGGCACGACCGGGCTGGTGATCGGCGCCGCGGGCGGCGCGCTGCTCGGTCGCGAGCTCGACGGCGGGCGCAACCGCGCCACCGGCACCATTCTCGGCGCCGCCGCAGGCGCGCTGCTCGGCCGCGAAGTACAGAGGAGCATGCGCTGCCGCTGAGGCGGGCGCACAGGAGGCCACCTATGATCCGGAAAGTCCTTTTGTTCGGCGTGGGGCTCGCTCTAGCGAGCCCCGCCCTCGCCGGCAGCCAGTCGTCGAACACCAGCTCGAACAGCTCGTCGAACAATGGCGTGGTGCGCGAGCGCGTGACCGACACTTATTGCGAGGACGGCTGGTGCGAGCGCGTGACCGAGCGCCGCGTCTATCGCGATGACCGGCGCCGGTATCGCGACCGCCGCTATCGTGAGCGCCGCTATCGCGAATATTGGCGCGAGCGCGACGACGACGATTAGCCGTCTCACGCGTTGAATTCGGGAGGGCGGGGCCAACCGAAGGAAAAGCGTCATGAGAACCCGCGCTACCACACGCCTGTTCGCTTCGGCCGGAGTGCTGCTTGTTCTGGCCGGCTGCGAGACCGTCGCGGAAGAGGCGACCGAAGCGATCGGCTTCGAGTACACCGCGATCCTCAGTCCCGCCGCCGGCGGCTCAGGTTCGGGCAAGGCCGAAGTCAGTCTCAACGATGCCACCAACATGCTGTGCACCGACCTCGAGCTATCGAACGGCGTCAACATGACCGCCGGCGCGATCCTCGGCCCGGGCAACACGCCGGTGGCCGACATCGATGTCCCCGACGACAACGACAGCGACGACTGCGACAACGTGACCGACGCGCAGATCGACGGCATCAAGGCCAACCCGGGTGCCTACCGGGTACAGGTCAACGCCACGACCGGAAATCTGTCGGGCCCGCTGGTGAAGGAAGGCTGACGGAAGGCGAAGGCGCCGGGTTCCTTACTCCGCGTCCTTGCGCAGATGCGCGTCGAGCTTCGCGACATCCTGTTCGGTCGCTTTCCTGTGCTTCCGGAGCAGGAAATCGGATTTCTCGGCGAGCTGCCTGGCTGCCTCGATGCTTTCGCGAAGCGCCGCCTGGGTTGCTTCGATGCTGGCCAGCGTTCCGTCCGGCTTTTCGTTCACGGTAAGAACGTCCCTGGTCGACCTGACCCCAATGCGGGCCTCCGCGCGTCGTTTTGGGGGGGATGCGCGGAGGCCCGAACCCTTCCGGGTTTTCGCGGCGGGGGGGCCCCGGTGCCGCGAATTCGCTGCAAACGCCGGTTCGCGAAGGCGGTTCCCCAGCTTGAGTCAAAAGTTGTGGATGACTGCAGAGGCCGACGGGAAACGATATCGCCACGCCGTTCGTTGGGTCCGAGCGAAAGATCGGAGACCACATGACCGACCGTCAGGAGAAGCGCGGCGAGCAGCGCCGTGACGAACGCGACCCCAAGCTCGAGCGCGAGCCGCAGGAAGAGGCACGGCGCAACAACGCGCGCAGTGTCGAAGAGGGCGGCCGCGACGCCAATCGCGACGGCAGCGAAAGCGACAGGGATTAGGCGTATCGGCATTCGGCCACGAAGATCCTCCCCCGTTTACGGGGGAGGTGCCGACTCCGGCAAAAGCCGGGGGAAGGCGGAGGGGGCCTGTCCCGGGCGCTCCGCTTGTCACTGGCCCCCTCCGTCAGCCGCTTTGCGGCTGCCACCTCCCCCGTAAAACGGGGGAGGATCGAGCCTGAGCCCGAACGAACGTCGATATGACCTAGACCCTGTTTCAGGGACTAGGCGAGCTTGCCCGCGTAGATCAGCCGGCCCTGGCCCAGCAGCTCCATCACGCTTGCGACCTCGCCCTGCTCGAACGCGAAACAGCCCTGGCTGCGGCCGATCCGGCCCTGCGCCTCGATCAGTGCAGGGTCGACGTAGGCAGCGCCGTGGATCACGATCGCGCGCTCGAACGCGCGGTCGTTGCTCGGGTCGAGCCCGATCAGCCGCTGCGAACGGCCGTGCTGGCCGACGTAATGCTCGGCCGTGAGGAAGGCGCCGTTCGAGCTGGCGTTGGACCCGGGCATGTTCGAGAACAGCTGCACCAGGCCAGTGTGTGCGGGATCCGATCCGGAACCGTGTGCGACGAGCCAACTCTGCTCGATCCGCCCGCCGGCCACGTCGACCAAGTGGAAGCGCGGCTCGCGCGAGGCAAGCGAGAAGTCGACCAGCGCCAGGCGGTCGCGCGCAGCGATACGATGCCTGTCGAGAGCGGCGAGAGCCTCGGTCAGCAATGCCGGTTGCTCGGCTTGCGCGGCGACAGCCGGCAACGGTGCAGGCTGCGCAGGTTGCGCGGGAATGGTGGCAGGTCCCGGCGGCGGAGCCACCGAACGTGTCGTGCAGGCCGCGACGCCCGCGGCGAGGGCTGCGCCGATGAACCGGCGCCGATCGAATTGCATGGGTGCGACCCCGTCCTGTTGGTCCGCGCATATAGGTGCGGATCGAGCGAATTGTAGGTTTACGATGGTTAACACGGGGTTATCGCGGGGCTGAGGGCTCCTTCAGAGAGACCGATCGCGCGCGATTCTATTGTCTTGGCCGGATAGGGCGGTAATCTGCAAATCGTGGGGGCACGCGCGATGATCGGCAGGTGGGCGAAGGGATGGCTGGCTGTGGCCGCGCTGGCGCTGGGCGTGGGAGCATCGGCACCCGCCCTCGCCCAATCAGGCAGCCCGGCAGCATCGGCTGGTACCGTTCCGGATCAAATCCCGACAAGCGCCTTTGCCGCGCGTAGTCCCTTCAACGGCCTTCCTCAGCTTTCGCCCGACGGCAGACGTATAGCCTTCAGCCTCGACGAGGACGACAAGGTCTGGCTTGGCGTGATCGATATCGACAGCGGCGCGCTGATCCGCAAAATTCCACTGGAAGAAGACCAGCAGCTGCGCTGGTTCCGGTGGGCCAGCAGCGATCGTCTGATGCTTTCGCTCGTGGTGCCGATCACCAGTAACTGGGCCGAGGGCCGGGTCGCGCGGCTGTTCGTGGCCGACCTGGCGAGCGGCCAATCGCATTACATCGGGCCGCGCCGTGGGCAGGGCCTCGAAGGCGACGACGTGCTCTACACCGATCCGGCAGGCGAGTTCGTGCTGCTCTCACTGCAGCCGCAATTGTGGGTCGAGCCCGAAGTATGGCGCTTCCGGCTCGACGGCACGGACGCCAGGGGCGAGAAGGTAGTGGCCCAGCGCGGCATCCTGCGCTGGATCGCAGACGACGCCGGCGTGATCCGCGCGGGACTCGGGTTCGAGAACCGCAAGGTCAAGCTCTGGTATCGCAAGGAAGCGCACGATGAGTTCCGGCTGATCGCACGGGTCAACCCCGAAGACGAGGACGAGATCTGGGAAGGCGTCCATATCCTCAGGGATGCGGACGAAGGTCTGGTGATAGAACCCGCCACGGACGGCCGGCTGGCGCTGCGCCGGTTCAATTACGCCACGCGAGAGCTCGGCGAAGTCGTCTACGAGAACCCCGAATGGGACCTGACGGCGGTCGAGCTCGACGACGATGGCAAGCCCCTGGCGATCCGCTTCACCGACGATCGCGACAGGATCGTGTGGCTCGATCCGGAACTGGAGCGGTTACAGGCGCGTCTTCAGCAGGCGCTCGGCAGCCCCGACGCCCAGATCGCCGATCGCTCGCGCGACGGATCGCGGCTGCTGATCTCCGCGGGCAGCGCGAGCAACCCCGGCGCCTGGTTCGTTTACACCCCGGCGACGCGCGAGCTGAAGGAATTCGCGCAAATCCGCCCGGGCATCGATCCGGCCATGCTCGCCGAAGTCCGCGCGATCACTTACAGCGCGCGGGACAGCACATCGATCCGCGCCTACCTGACCCTCCCGAAGGGCCGCGAAGCCAAGGGGCTGCCGTTGATCGTCATGCCGCACGGCGGGCCTTACGGAGTGCGCGACAAACTCGATTATTCCGATGAGGTCCAGCTCCTGGCCAACCGGGGCTATGCGGTGCTGCAGCCCAACTTTCGCGGCTCGGCCGGCTTTGGCGAAGCGTTCGAGGAGCAAGGCAAGGGCGAGATCGGCCGCAAGATGCAGGATGATCTCGACGACGCGATGGACTGGGCAGTAGCGCAGGGCATTGCCGATCCGCAACGCGTCTGCCTCGTCGGATCGAGCTATGGCGGATATGCAGCACTATGGGGCGTGATCCGCAATCCCGAACGCTATCGCTGCGCGGCAAGCTTCGCCGGAGTGACCGAGTGGGACCGGCAGCTCGCTTACGCTGCCGACTTCCTTTCACGCCAGGGCCGCCGCAAATGGCGCGAGCGGGTGCGGGGCGAAGACCGCCAATTTGACCTCGATTCGGTATCGCCCGCGCGTCGCGCCGCCGAGGTCACCCGGCCCGTGCTGCTGGCCCACGGCAAGAAGGACCGGACCGTGCTGTTCAGTCAATTCGAGATCATGCGCGACGCGCTCACGCGCGCACGCGTGACCGATACGCAGTTCGTGGTGATCGACGAAGCGGGGCACGGCTTCTTCAAGCCGGAGGACGAGCAGGCCTGGTACGACGCCCTAATCGGCTTCCTCATTCGGCACAACCCGCCTGACGCGGCTGCGCCCGTGACGGGAGATCAGTCCGCGGAAGCCTCGGTCACGACCAGCTCGTAATGCCCGGAGGTCTGCTCGAAAGCGCGCGCCTTGATGCGCAGCGCTTCGAGCCACGGGCCGGTGAGCGTCGAGGTATCGAGCACCAGACGGGCGTTGGTGTCACCGCCGCCGTCGTCGTCGGTGAGAAGTGAAGTGAAACCGAGCGGGGTCTCGAAGCCGACCTCGAGCATCGGATCGAGCAGCGTCTCGCTGCCTTCTTCGGCATCGCCAATGCGGCGCAGCTCGACCACGAGCGGCCGGTCGCCCGCGTCGACCGCGCGACGGGCGCGCTCGCTCAGGCGATAAACGTCCTCGCCGGCGCCCTGGTCGAGTGTGCCCATGGTCGGCCGGCCGAGATCGACGGTCTTGACCACCGCGGGGGCCGAGCGGCCCGCCGAGAGCGCGAAATCACCCTCCGACTGCCCGACCCCGTAAGCGCGCACCGTATAGGTACTCGCTTGAGGGACCAGGAAACGCAACCGCGAGTTGAGCGTGCCGCCGCCATCGTCGTCCTCCATCAGCGCCTCGCCACCGGCGACGTCGCCGGCGAAAACCTGCAGCGCGGGATCGAGCTCCGAGCCCGGCACGGCATTAAGCGTGATGTCCCACAACTGGCCCCGTTCTCCGCGGAAGCTGAACAGCTGTTCGTCACCGCGGGCAAGCGTGCCGGTGTGGCTGTCGCCGAGCGAGAGCGGCACGACCGGCTTGGGACGATAGTCGCTCGGGCGCAGGATCAAGTCGAAGCGCATCGCGGCGTCGCTGCCTTCGACCGCGGCGTTCGCGACCTCGATACGGACCCGCTTGGTCGCTTCCGAAAAGAGGCGGACGTTCGAAGCCAGCGTGCCGGCCGAATCGTCGTTCTCGGCGATCAGAGTGCCGGAGGCTTGGTCATAGACTTTGACGACCGGATCGGAACCGCCGACCGGCGCAGCCGTCAGGTCGATCGCCTGGCCGGCCTGGAGCGTCAGAAGGTACTGGGCCGGGCCGCCGCCTTCGGGCACTTCACCGCTGAAGACCTTGCCGACCGAGGGCTCGCTGTCGAGATCGAGCTCTTGAGCAGCAAGCGGCGTGGCAGCGAGCAGCGCCGCGGCGAAGGGGAGCAAGCGCCCCGTGGTGCAGTTCGGCATGATCCCCCCGACTCCTGTTGTCCGAGAGCGACTCTTAGCGGCCCTGCCACTCGTGCGCCAGCAGTCCCCAGATCAGGCTGTCGCGGCGGCCGATGTGCGTCGTCCACTGCTCGCGCAGGCGGCCTTCGAGCGAGAAGCCGAGCCGTTCGAGCAGACGGTTCGAGGCGAGGTTGTCGGGATCGACGTCGGCGTAGAGGCGCCGGCGGTGCTCGGCGGCGAACAGGTGGTCGATCAGCACGGAGAGCCCTTCGCGCGCGACGCCCTCGCCCTGGCGGTCACGCGTCACGAGATAGCCGAGCTCCGTGATCGCGTCGCCTCGGTCGATCGCGGCAAGACGAGCGATCGCGCGACCATCGATCGTTTCGGCCATCGCCCAGCTGCGGCCTTCCTTCCAGCCGCCGTCGGGCACCAGCCATTCGGCCAGCTCCGCTTCGCTGGCGAACGGGCCGCGGCTCCACCAGCGCATCACCTCGGGGTCGGAGAAGCTCGGGAACAGCGCGGAAGCGTCGGCGCGGGTGACCGGACGCAGGATAAAGCGCTCGGTCCGGAGGGTGGGAGTGCTCACCCGCCCGTCAGATGTTCGACCAGCGCCTTGACCTTCTTCTGCCGCCATTGCGGGCGCGGGGCGACGAGCCAGTAGGCGCGGCGGCCTTCGTCGGGACCTTCGAGCACCTTGAGACGTCCGGATTCGATCGCCTCCTCGCACAGCAGCAGCGGCAGCATCGCCTTGCCGAGCCCGGCGAGCGCGCTGGCGAGCGCCTGCCCGGCGTTGCCGGCCTGCATCGCCGGCTCGACCCCTTCGGGGAGCGGCGCGCCCGACCAGGCGATCCATTCGTCGGGCGCGTCCTCGGCGGCGACGACGACGCGTTGCGCCGGGGCGAGCTGGACGCCCTCGAGATCCCCGGGGCCTTCGACCAGCCGCACCGCGACATCGAGGTTGGCTTCGGTGAAATCGACCTCCTCGCCGCCTATGAGCAGGTAGCGCACTTCGGGATGCGTACGGCGGAACGAGGCCAGGCGAGCAGCGAGCCACTGCGCGTAGAACTCGCGCGGGGCGGCGATCGTGTAGTGGTGGCTCGACTGCCCGGCCTGCATCGCCTGGACCGATTCCTCGAAGCGCAGGAAGCCCTCGCGCAAGGGATCGAGCCCGGCCTCGGCCTCGTCGGTCAGCTCGAGACCCTTGGAAGTGCGGCGGAACAGCACCACGCCAAGCACGTCCTCGAGCGCGCGAATCTGCTGGCCGACGGCGGCGGGCGTGACCGCGAGCTCGTCCGCGGCGCGCGTGAACGAGAGGTGCCGCGCGGCGGCGTCGAACACGCGCAGGGCGTTGAGGGGCAGATGCGTACGCTTCATGGCGCGGCCCGTGTAGTGGGGCACAGCCTCGGCGGCAACTGGGAGGCCGCTTGATTCAATCGCGCGACGAGCCTATGGGCGCGACCCCGGCCGGCAATCCCGCCTGCCTGAGGAGAGATGCATTGCTGGAACTACGCAAACGTCGGGGCCTCGCACCCGTCCTGTTCCAGCCCTTCGCCTAGGCGTTTCTCCGCTGCGGCAGGGCTGAAGCCGGCCGCGACGCTTCGATCGAGAACCGAAACCCACTGCCGTCGGAACCCGCAAGGCGTCCGACGGAGCCGAAGCGAGCTGTTATGACCGAGAACGAGATAGTTCGCCGCATGCTGCGGCGGACCATGCGGGGCATTCCTGCCACCGCACCTTTGGCCAAGACCGTGCTCGACTGGGCGCGAGCCAATGCCACCGACCTGCTTGGCCTGACCGTCACGCAGGCGAAAAAGATTAGCTGGACGGCGCTCTCCGGGATGCTGGAGGACGCGCCCGAGGGCGCATGCGAGGAACCGCCGGGCGTGATGCGCCTGGCCGGCGAGTTCGCTCGCCTGATGCAGCTCGATGCCCTCGACAAGGCGATCGTCGAGGTACTGTTCGCCGCCGACCGCCTGCCGCTCGCCTCGTCGCTGGTGCCATTGCTGGCGCGCCACCGGGTCGCGCTGCCCGCGCTGGTCGGTGAAGCCGCGGGCGCGGCGCCCGCCGAAGCTGAACGCCGCGTGCGCCTCAACCCGCTCGTCCGCCAGGGGCTCGTCACTTTCAACTCCGAGCGGCGCGAATGGGAAGCGATCGTCGTCCGCTGGACGCTCAGCCGGCTGATCGACCGCATGCCTCAGGACGCGGCCGGGATCGTCGAGCTGATGGTCGGTCCGCACCAGCCGCTCAACTTGCCGCTGAGCGCCTTCGGCCACGTCGAGGACGCGCCCTTCCTGTGCCGCCTGCTCGAAGGCGCGGCGCGGGAGCGGGCGAAGGGCGTCAACATCCTCGTTCACGGCCCGCCCGGAGCTGGCAAAACCGAGTTCGTCCGCGCGCTCGCCGCCGCGGCGGAGCTCGCCCTGCACGGCGCCGGCGAGACGAACGACGAGGACGAGGAGCCCGACCGCTGGGACCGTATCAGCGCCCTGCTGATGGGCCAGCGCCTGCTCGGCGGTACGCGCTCCGCGCTGCTGTTCGACGAGATGGAGGACCTGATCGGCGGCGAGCGCCCGAGCCATGGCGACTGGCGCACCGGCCGGCAGGGCAGCAAGGTGTTCGTCAACCGGCTGCTCGAGATGAACGTCGTGCCCGTCATCTGGACCAGCAACGCGATCGGCAACATCGATCCCGCGGTCCTGCGGCGGATGAGCCACGTCCTCAGAATGGACCTGCCGTCGCGCAACACCGCGCTGCGCATGCTGAGCCATGTCGCCGCCGAAGAGGGCGTCACGCCCGACGGCACGTTCGAGCAGCTTCTCGAAGCCGCGCCCGAGACGGCGTCGGTGCTGCGCGTGGCCGCGCGTAGCGCCCGCCTCGCGGGAGAGGCGGACGGCGGCGTGCGGCCCGCGCGCGCGATCGTGCGCGCGCTGCGCGGCCGCGACTTGCCGCCCGGCCGCTTCGGCGACGTCGACCTCGACCTCTACGCGGCGGACGTCCCGATCGGCCCGCTGTTCGAGCGCATTCGCGAAAACGGCGAAACCGATGTGTCGCTGCTTCTCACCGGGCCGCCGGGCACCGGCAAGACCGCGCTGGCCCACCAGCTCGCGCGCGCGCTCGATCGCCCGTTGCTCGTCAAGCGGACCTCGGACCTGCTGTCGATGTGGGTCGGTGAGACCGAGAAGCAGATCGCCGAGGCCTTCGCGGAGGCGCGGCACCAGGGCGCCGTGCTATTGTTCGACGAAGCGGATTCGCTCCTGTTCGACCGCAGCCGCGCGCGAGCAAGCTGGGAAGTCAGCCAGGTCAACGAGCTGCTGACCTGGCTCGACCATCACCCGTTGCCGGTGGTCGCCGCGACCAATCATGACGGGCGGCTCGACCCCGCGACGATGCGGCGGTTCGTGTTCAAGCTCGCCTTGCGCGCGCTCGATCCCGCGCGCGCCGCGCGGGCGTTCGAGCGGTTCTTCGCCCGCCCCGCCCCGCCCTCGCTCGGCGGCGTCCACGGGCTGACGCCGGGCGACTTCGCGGTCGTCGCGCGCCAACTGCGCTACCATCCGGCCAGCGGCGCCGAGGACATCGTCGCCCGACTGCGCGCCGAGGTCGATGCCAAGGGCGGACTCTCGGGCCCGATCGGCTTTTGATTTGGCAGTTCGGGAGCCGTGGGCCCCTCGCCGCGTTGGTTAACGCATGGCAGGGGATCGCGACGGGTGACGTTCCAGCAGGGCATGAGCTTCGCGGTGCTGGCGGGAGTTATGGCGCTCTTCGTCTGGGGACGCTGGCGTTACGACCTGGTCGCCGTGACCGGGTTGCTGGTGGCGGTGATCGTGGGAGTGGTGCCTGCCGACAACGCGTTCGACGGCTTCTCCAACGACATCGTGATCATTGTCGGCAGCGCGCTGGTAGTCAGCGCGGCGGTGGCCCGCTCGGGCGTGGTCGAACGCGCCGTACAGACGATCTCGCCGCACGTGACCACGTTCCGCGGCCAGCTGGTGACGCTGATCGTCGCGGTCGCCGCGATGAGCGCGTTCGTCAAGAACATTGGCGCGCTGGCGATCATGATGCCGATCGCGTTCCAGATGGCGCGTAAGTCGGGCGCCTCGATCTCGTGCTACCTGATGCCGATGGCGTTCGCCTCGCTGCTCGGCGGGCTGATGACGCTGGTCGGGACTTCGCCCAATGTGATCGTCTCGGGGATTCGAGAGGACCTGACCGGGCGGCCGTTTTCGATGTTCGACTACACCCCCGTCGGGCTCGCGTTGGCGACGGCGGGGGTAGCGTTTCTGGCGGTCGGTTATCGCCTGCTGCCGAGCGGCCAGAAGCCGGCGGTGGCGATGGGTGAGGCACTGGATGTGCAGGCCTACATCACCGAGGCCCGCGTTCCGGAAGGAGCGCCGGCGGTGGGCCGGACCGTCGCCGCGCTCGGTGGTCGCGACGGCGACGAGGTCACCGTCACTACCTTGCTGCGCGACGGGGATCCGCAGCAGGGTGTGCACGGCAACACCAAGCTGCGCGAAGGCGACATAGTCATGCTCGAAGGCGCGCCCGACGCGCTCGAGCGGTTGATCGCCAGGGAAGGGCTCGAACTCGAAGGCCATCACCGTCCGTTCGACTCTCGCCGCAGTCGTGAGGAAGTCGGTGTTGTCGAGGCGGTGATCGGGACCGATTCGATCCTGATTGGCGAGGCGGCCGGGAGGCTCGAGCTGCATGGCCGCTACGACATCAACCTCCTCGCGGTCAGCCGGAGCGGGCAGCGCTTCGTCAAGCGGCTGCGCGACATCCGGCTGCGCGCGGGGGACGTGATCGTGCTGCAGGGCGTGCTCTCGCAGTTCCCGCTGCGCCTGCAGGAGCTCGGCTGCCTTCCCCTGGCCGAGCGCGAGGTGCGGCTCGGCAACTTGAGCCGCGGCGTGCTGCCGCTGCTGATCCTCGGCGTGGCGATGGCGCTGACCGCGCTGGGGCTTCTCTCTGTCGAGATCGCGTTCTTCGGGGCCGCCGCGGCAACGGTGCTGGTCGGGGCGCTGCCGTTGCGCGAGGCCTATGCCGCGGTCGACTGGCCGATCCTGATCATGCTCGCCGCACTGATCCCGGTCAGCGAAGCCATCAGCGACACCGGCGGCACGGACCTGATGGCCGTCGGCCTCTCGCATCTCGCCAGCGGGCTCAACCCCTTGGGCGCGCTGGCGCTGATCATGGTCGCGGCGATGGCGCTTACCCCCTTCCTCAACAATGCTGCGACGGTCCTGGTCATGGCTCCGATCGCGGCCGGCTTCGCCACTCAGCTCGGTCACCGGCCCGAGGCCTTCCTGATGGCCGTGGCGGTCGGCGCGGCGTGCGATTTCCTCACGCCCATAGGTCACCAGTGCAACACGCTGGTGATGGGCCCGGGCGGTTACCGCTTCGGGGACTACTGGCGGCTCGGGCTGCCGCTGTCGGTATTGGTAGTCGTGCTCGGCGTGCCGCTGATCGCAGTGATGTGGCCGGTGTGAGACCAACCGACCCGCGACCGATCCGCCCGACTGCCCCGCCGTCCGTCAGGTGGGACTCAGACTTGGCCCACCGCCCTGCTCGAGGCGGGCCAGGCCTCTTCCACCGAGCCGCGCTGCACATGGACGCTTTCTACGAGATGAGCTCGCTTGAGCGCCGCCCGCAGCGACTCGGCCAGCGGCTCGGTGATTGCCGCAAGGCCGTCGAGTTGCGCGGAGTTGTAGCGGTTGAGATCGCTGCGCGGGCCGACCAGCAGCTGCCCGATAGGCCCCTCCTCGTCTTCGAGAGGCAAGGCCATGGCGAAGCGCGCGTCGTCGGACGGCTGGTAGCTCGGCTGGCCGAGTTCGTCCGCATCCTCCACGTCCCGCGCCGCCAGCAGCCGCAGCCCGCGCGGCCCGTCCACCAGCAATGCGGCGGCGTTGCAGTGGACGGCGGCGGTCAGAGCCGAAAGCGTGCGGACGCCGATCTCCTCGGGCGTGTCGGTCGTTCGCCACACCGCGAGCCGGTCGATCAGCCGCTGGATGCGGCCGATTCCGTGAGTGGGCACTACGAAAACTCTTCTCATTCCGATCTATAATAGAAACAAAGGAGATCGGAAATGGACATATTTTCGATAACTCTTTCTCACTCTGTTATGATTGGCGAGTTGGGGGGCTGCATATGGACTGCCGCCCCCAACCGTATTTTGTCAAAAGCTAGTAAGCCTATCAAAAACTTTCGCTATCTCACTAAAAAGACCTGCATACATGATCAAAATATCGAACATAAGGCCTCCGCTTGAGGATGTTATCAGGATGACAACGTGAACATTCTCACGACGAGTTGTGCATATTCATATTACAATTTAGGTTAAGACGCGGCATCTACCACTCCACGGTATAGTCCGGCCTGCCTCAGGGCGTGGGAAACCCACCAGGAACGTGATGGTCGATTGGTGAGTTGCCCGGTTCGCTCGAAGTCCAACCAAACCGCTAATCCCGCGCTAGGTGCGGCGCACCGGCGAGGCCTGGAATGGCTTCGACGGTGATCGAGCCGTCGGTCTCGACCTGCGAGACCATCGCCAGGCGGTTGAACTCGGGGTCGTTCTGGTAGGTATCGCGCAGCACGAAAACCGTGCCGGCGATGGCGAGCACGATCGCCAGCGCCAAGGCAAGGAACCACAGCGGCCGCAGCCAGGCGAGCTGACGATCGGTCACCGGCGCCCTGCGGTCCGGCGGGAAACGGAAGGCCCGTTTGCGCGTCACCCGGCCCGACCCGCGGCACAACATCGCAGCAAGACCCAGCCCCCTGCACGGACCAACGGCAAGTCGACTTTAACTCGGTGTGGCCGGCGCCGCCAGCGGGAGAATCGGTGCGGGTCCTACCTTGCGCTGACCCGCCACACGGTGTTGCCGACATCGTCGGCGATCAGTAGCGCGCCGTCGCGGGCGATCTCGACGCCGACCGGGCGGCCGAACGCCTTGTCGCCGGCGAGGAAGCCGGTGAGGACGTCGATCGGCTGGCCGATCGGGCGGCCGTTCGCGAAGGGCACGAACACTACCTTGTAGCCGCTGAACGGAACGCGGTTCCACGAGCCGTGCTCGCCGATGAACGCGCCGCTCGCGAACAGCGGCCCGAGGCGGGCGCCGTCCGAGAACGCGAGGCCGAGCGGGGCGACGTGCGAGCCTAGCGCGTAGTCGGGGCGGATCGCGCGGGCGACCATATCTGGGTGCGGCGGCTTCACCCGGGTGTCGACGATGTCGCCGTAGTAGCTCCACGGCCAGCCGTAGAACGCGCCGTCGCGCACGCTGGTCAGGTAATCGGGCACGAGGTCACTGCCGAGCTCGTCACGCTCGTTGACGACGGCGAAGAGCTGGCCGCCGTTGAAATCGAGCCCGACCGGATTCCGCAGGCCGGTGGCGTAGAGCCGCGCGGCGCCGCTCGCCGGGTCGATCTGCCACACCGCCGCGCGGCCTCCCTCCTCGGCCAAGCCGTTCTCGGCGACGTTCGAGTTCGAGCCGACGCTGACATAGAGCTTGCCGTCGGGCCCGGCGACGAGGCCCTTGGTCCAGTGGTGGTTGCGTTCGGCCGGCAGGCGGGCGACGGTGCGTGGGCTCGCGACGATCGCATCGGCGGCTGGATCGTAGGGGAAGGCGACCAGCGCGTCGGCGTTGGCAACGTAGAGCGTCGAGCCGATGAGGGCCATGCCGAAGGGCGAGAACAGTCCGGTGATGTAGGGCCGGTGCACGTCGGCCACGCCGTCGCCGTTCGTGTCACGCAGCAAGGTGATGCGGTTGGCACTCGGCACCGCGGCGCCGGCCTTCTCGAAGAACTGCTGCATGATCCGGCCGCGCAGGCTCTTGTCCTGGTACTGCTCCGGCTTCGGCGGAGCGTTGGTTTCGGCCACCAGCACGTCGCCATTGGGCAGGACATGCAGCCAGCGTGGATGCTGGAACTCGGTGGCAAAGGCGTTCACCCTGAGCCCGTCGGCAGGAACCGGAGTGGCGTTCGCCGGCCAGCCGACCGCTTCGGCGACGTGCACGGTCGGCAGCAGGGTCTTGGTCGGCGCGGCCAGTTCGGGCGCGGGACCGACGGTCCGTGCGATCGGCACCTCGGCGGTATGGCCGCAGGCGGCGAGCAAAGACAGCGCGAAAACGGGAGCGACGGAGCGAAGCATACACGCCTCCAATCCCGTCCTGAGCCGATGAGTGCCGTTACGGCGTCGATCGGTTCGATCGCACCAACGGCTTTCGGCCCGGACGGTTTCCCGCCGAGGCGGCGGTCTCCCCTCCCGCCTGCGGGAGGGGAATCTCCAAACGAATCTTGCGTTTTCCGCCGCTTCGGTCATCCTGCCCGATTGGGATCGCCTTGGACTTCCGGACGGGAGCAACCGAGGAGAGGAACATGGATGCCATCGGCAGCGGTGCGAGAGCCATCGCGCTGGTCGGGCCCGCAGGCGCTGGAAAGACCAGCGTCGCCGAGGCCCTGTTGCACGCCGCGGGGGCGATTCCCCGCCTCGGCTCGGTCGACGCCGGTACCACGCAAGGCGACGCGAGCCCCGAAGCCCGTTCCAGAGGCGGGTCTACCGAGCTCAACCTGACCCGGTTCGCGTATGCGGGCGACGATTACGTCCTGCTCGACTGCCCCGGCTCGGTCGCCTTTGCCGCCGACACGGACTGCGCCATCGAGGTTGCCGACCTCGCGCTGGTGGTGATCACGCCCGAAGCCGAGCGTGCCGCGCTGGCCGAGCCCGTGCTGCGCGAGCTCGAGGAGCGCGGCGTTCCCCACATCGTGTTCATCAACAAGATCGATAAGGCACGCGGCTCGATCGGCGACCTGCTCGAAGCGCTGAAGCCGCTAAGTGTCGCCCCGGTAGTCGATCGCCAAATTCCGATCAGCGAGGGCGAACAGGCGGTCGGCTTCGTCGACCTTGCGCTCGACCGCGCATTCAAGTTCCGCTCCGGACAGCCGTCCGAGCAGGTTCCCATTCCCGACGAGCTGCGCGAGGAAGAGCACGCCGCTCGTTTCCACATGCTCGAGCAATTGGCCGACCACGACGACTACCTGCTAGAGCAATTGCTCAACGACGAGGAGCCCGACCTCAAAACGGTGTGCAGCGACCTGAAGCGCGAGACTGCCGAAGGTCTGGTGATCCCGGTCATGCTCGGCTCCGCAACCAATGGTTTCGGCATGCGCCGCCTGCTGAAGGCGCTGCGCCATGACACCCCCGCTCCGGCCGCGACGGCCGGACGGCTCGGCATCGACGGTCCGGCCATCGAAGTGTTCAAGGCCGCCAACGACACCTCGGTCGGCCGCCTCGCGCTCTGCCGCGTGTTCGGCAAGGCTTTGCTCGAAGGCACCGATCTCACCGCAGCCGATGGCGAGACCCATCGCGCGGGCGCGCTGTTCGGTGTGCAGGGCGGCAATACCGTCAGGCTCAAGCAGGCCAATCCAGGCGACGTGGTCGGCATCGCCAAAGCCGACGACGTCCATGCTGGCGACCGGCTCGGCATTGGCGGCGCAAAGCCTTCTCCACGCCGGGGGCATGCTCCGCGTACGGCCAACTCGGCGCTGTCGATCTCGGTCAAGGACCACAAGGACGAGGTCCGTCTTTCGACCGCTCTCAACAAGCTGACGGAGGAGGACCGCGGCCTATCTTGGGAGACCAGCGAGGGCACGCACGAAACGCTGCTGCGCGGGATCAACGACGAGCACCTTTCGCTCGCTCTCGACCGCTTGAGGCGCCGCTACGGGCTGGAAGTCAACGTCCAGCCGCCCTCGGTCGCGATCCGCGAGTCGATCCGCAAGCCTGTCACCCAGCGCGGCCGGCACAAGAAGCAGTCGGGCGGCCACGGCCAATACGGGGACGTGGTGATCGAAGTCAGGCCGCTGTCGCGTGGCGAAGGCTTCCAGTTCGTCGACAAGATCACCGGAGGTGTGATTCCTCGCCAGTACATTCCGGCGGTCGAAGCCGGGATCAAGGATGCGATGCAGAAAGGACCGCTCGGCTGTCAGGTGGTCGACGTGGCGGTGACGCTGACCGACGGTTCGTATCACAGCGTCGACAGCTCCGAGCTGGCCTTCCGCACCGCGGGACGAATTGCGATGAGCGAAGCGCTTGCGGCTGCCTCGCCCTACCTGCTCGAGCCGATCGCACACGTCACCATCCAATGCCCGGGCACTGCAACCTCGCGTATTACGTCGGCACTGCCGAGCCGGCGCGCGCGCGTGCTCGGCATGGCGCCGCGCGAGGGCTGGTCGCGCTGGGACACGGTCGAGGCACAAGTCCCGGAGGCCGAGATGACCGGCTTTCAGACCGACGTGCGGTCTTTGAGCCAGGGGATGGCGACGTTCGAGGCGCGCTTCGACCATCTGGCCGAAGTTACCGGCAAGGTCGCCGAGACGATCGTGCAACGGGCGCCTGAGCCCGCCTAGCGGCACTCTGTTCTCCCTTCCCGCTTGCGGGAGGGGGCGGAAGTGGGCGTGAGCGAGAACTGGAGTGGGCCGCCTACTGGCCCACCCGTACCCCTCCCGCAAGCGGGAGGGAAATCTGGGCCTCGACGGTTTCCCGCTCAGGCGGCCCCAGCGATTGGCCGAACGATTCCGGCGGACTGCGTGAACAGATCGAGCATCACGTCCCAGTTGGGTTGCGTAAACGCGCGCGCGGAAAAGTAGTGCGCCATTGTGGGACAACCCTGCAAGCGCTTTGCGAAACGCGCCATTTTCATGGCAATCGGCGCCGAAAAGGCGCATCTTGCCGGGCGGCAGGGGCCACACCACCAGCGACAGCCATCGGGGCGGCCCCGCCGGGGGGTGCGCCTATGCATCAGATGCGAGCTGCCTCGCTATCGTCCTACCTGGAGGTTGCGGCATCCGTCGGCCTCGACGGCCTCCGCATGCTGCGCCAGGCCGGCCTTTCACGCGAAGTGCTCGAAGACTCCGAAAGGCGGCTGCCGGCGACGGTCGTGATCGGACTGCTCGACCGTTCGGCGGAGCTGTCGGGTTGCGACAGCTTCGGCCTGCTGATGGCCGAGGCGCGCTCTTTCGCCAGCCTCGGTCCGGTCAGCCTGCTGCTCGAGCACCTGCCCAACGTCCGGGAGGTGGTGCGCGAGACCCGCGTCTTTCAGCGGCACCTCAACGACGTGGTCGAGTTCTCGCTCGAGGAAGCGGAAGATGCCTGCACCGTGCGGCTCGACCTCGCGCCCGGTTACTGGAGCGTACAGACGTTCGACAACGTCGTCGGCGTGGCCTACCGCGTGCTCACCGCCGCATCGGGCAACCGCTGGATGCCGGACTGCGTGCACCTGGTGCGCCAAGCGCCGCAGGACCTGACCGTGTTCCGCCGCATGTTCGCCGCACCGATCGAGTTCGACGACACGTTCAACGGCCTCTCGAGCACCCGGGAGGCAATGCTCGTGCCGCTGCCGCGCGCCAACGAAACGATGGCCCGAAACGCCCGCCGGCTGCTTCATCTGGTGCCGGTCGCATCCCTGGAAGAAAGCTTGAGCGACCGCGTGCGGCGTTCGATCACGCTGCTGCTGCCGAAAGGGCGGGCGACGATCGACCAGGTCGCGGCGCAGTTCGGGGTGAGCGCGCGCAGCCTGCAGCGTCGCCTCGACGATGAGGGCCACCAGTTCGCGATCCTTCTCGGCGGAGTGCGCCGGGAGCTCGCGACGGCCTATCTGGCCAACTCCGGGCACACCGTGACCACGATCGCCGGGCTGCTCGGTTATGCCTCGCCAAGCTCGTTCACGCGCCGGTTCTCGGCCGAGTTCGGGATGTCGCCGCAAGCCTGGCGCGCGGAAAACAAAGCGGCCGGACAAAGCAGTTCGCCGCCGGCGTGGAGGAGCTGAGCTTCAGGCAAACCTTCCCGCTTACGGGCGAAGAAGGATCATATCGCCGTGATGCCTGAAATCGATATCCCGTAGGATCCAGGCCCTACCCCTGCGCCGCCGCGGGGGCGGCGAGAGGAAAGAACGGGATCGCCACGTCGAAGCGCGAGCCGTCCTCGGCCGCGAAAGTGTAATGGCCTTCCATCGACCCCATGTTGGTCATCAACTCGCAGCCCGAGACGTAGTCGTGAGTCTGGCCCGGGCCGAGCACCGGCGTCTCGCCGACCACACCTTCGCCGTCGACCAAGCTGACCATCCCGCGCGAGTCGGTGATCCGCCAGTGGCGGGTGAGCAGCTGGATCGTATCGTCGCGGCGGTTCTCGATGCGGATGTGATAGACCCAGAACCAACGCCGTGCCTCGGTCCGCGACTGGTCGGGCATGAAGTTGACCGCGACCCGCACAGTGACGCCCGCGGTCATCGCCGCGTGCTGGAACAGGCTGGAGAGGACGTCCTGCATAGTGCGGCAAGCGTAACCGCTTTGCGGCGCCGGGGCAAAGCGCTTGCGGCGAGTTGTTAACGGATGACGCGTCCGCGACCGGAGATTACAGCCCCGCCCGCGTCAGAGCATGGTCGAGGTCTTCGATCAGGTCGTCGGGATCCTCGAGACCGATGTTGAGGCGCAGCATCCCTTCGCCGACACCCATCGCTTCGCGCGTCTCCGCGCCCATGTTGGCGTGAGTGGTGCTCGCGGGGTGGGTCGCGAGCGACTTGGCGTCGCCGATGTTGTTCGAGATATCGATCAACTCGAGCGCGTCGAGCACCGCATGGGCCTGGGCCCGGCCTCCGTCGAGCACGAAACTGAAGATCGGCCCCGCAGCATCCATCTGGCTCATCGCCAGGTTGTGCTGCGGGTGACTCGGCAGCCCCGGATGGAGCATGACCGGCACCCGACCTTCGACGAACTTGCCGACCTTGAGCGCGTTTTCGCTCTGCTTGTGGGCGCGCAGGCTCAGCGTCTCGAGCCCTTTCATCACCACCCAGGCATTGAACGGCGAGAGGTTCGGGCCGGTGTTGCGCTGGAACGGCAATAGCACGTTGTCGATCCAGTCGCGGCTGGCGCAGACCGCGCCTGCGAGCACGCGGCCTTGTCCGTCCATCAATTTGGTCGCCGAATAGGCGACGACGTCGGCGCCGAATTCGAGCGGCCGTTGCAGCACGGCGGTGGCAAAGGCGTTGTCGACGACGCTGACGATGCCGCGCGACCTGGCGAGCCCGCACACGAACGCGAGGTCGACCACGTCCATCGTCGGGTTGGCCGGCGTTTCGAAGAAGAACATCCGCGTATTCGGACGGATTGCGGCTTCCCAGGCGGCGTTGTCGCGCGCGTCGATCACCGTGGTCTCGATGCCGAACCTGGGCAGCAGACTATCGACCAGCCAGCGGCACGAGCCGAACGCGGCGCGCCCAGCGACTACATGGTCGCCACTCGACAGCTGGCATAACATCACGGCGGTCATCGCAGCCATCCCGCTCGCCTGGACGCGGCACGCTTCGGCGCCTTCCATCGCTGCGATCCGCTCTTCGAGCATGGCCACGGTCGGGTTCTGCAACCGCGAGTAGGTCATACCCTCGGCCTCGCCGGCGAAACGTGCGGCGACGGTGGCGGCGTCGTCGTAGGTATAGCCCGAGGTGAGGAACAGCGCCTCGCTGGTTTCGCCGTGCTCCGAGCGCCAAGTCCCGGCGCGTATCGCCCGCGTCTGCGGGCGCCACTTGGAGGTGATCGAACGGTCGGTTCCGGTGGTCTTCTTCATCGCCCCGCGCGTCTAGGGTTCGCGGGGCTTGCTACGCAACGAAAAAGCGGGGCGCGCGGGCCCCGCTCGCAGATACGGCCGCTATATCGCTCAGGGGCTGAAGGGCACGTCGATGTCATCCTCGCTGTCGATTGCGAGATAGAGCACGATGATGAAGCCGATCGCAATGGCTATCGGAAGGAACAGAGAGCGGCCTCCGAACTCTTCGGATTCGGCGGCCACCGGCGCCGAGAGGCGCGACGGGCGGCTTGCGCGACCATGGGGGCGATGGCGAGCGAAGCGGCAGCGGCCATGAGGGCGAGCGAGCGAATCATCGTGCCATCTCCTGGTGAATCTTCGGCACCCGGCCGCGAGCGGCCGGGAAAACGGCTACGGCGATGGAACGTAGATTGCAGTGCGTGGTTCCGCCTACTCATTGCTCGCCCTCGCCGTCGCCCCTATCCGCACCATCGATGACCGCATTGCCCGAGCCTGCCCCCCTCCATCCGCGCGATCCGCTCGGCTGGACTGCGGTCATCGCGCTCACCTTCCTCTCCCTCTGCCTGGTGCGGCTGACGGTCCCGTCCAAACCGTACTTCGACGAGATTCATTACCTTCCCGCGGCGCGTGCGCTGCTCGATCTGTCGCACCTCGCGAACCCCGAGCATCCGCCGCTTGGAAAGGAACTGATCGCGCTCGGCATCGCGTTGTTCGGCGACCGGCCGCTTGGCTGGCGCCTCGTGCCGGCGCTCATGGGCACGCTTGGGCTGTTCGCGGCCATGCGAGCTCTATGGTTCGCAAGCCTGTCGCGCTTCGCCACGATGGCCTTCGGAGTGCTGCTGGCGACCGGCTTCCCGCTGTTCGTCCATGCGCGGATCGCCATGCTCGACGGGATCATGGCGAGCTTCACACTGGTCGCTGCCTGGATGTGTGCCGGGGCGTTCCGCGAGCACGAGACCGCCCGCTGGCGCTTTGCCCTTGCGGGCGCCGCGATCGGCTGCGCGATGGCGACAAAATGGAACGCCGTGCCGCTGGCGGTGGTGCCGGGGCTGGCGTTCCTCATGATGCGCGCGCGGATCGCGGGTTGGGGCTTCCTGACGGCAACCCGAGGGCTGCCGGTGGGCGGCATGAGCGTGATCGAGGCGGCAATCTGGCTCGGGGCGCTGCCCTTGGCTGTCTACGCGTTGACCTTTGCTCCCTACGCGTTCCTTGCGGAAAGCGCTGTAGGCCCGACCGGACTGTTCGACTTGCATCGGCGGATGCTTACGCTGCAGGAGCAGGTCGTCACCCCTCACACCTACCAGAGCGTGTGGTACGAGTGGGCCACCAACTGGCGCGCGATCTGGTATTTGTACGAGCCTGTCGACGGCGCCCAGCGTGGGATCATGCTGATCGGCAATCCGCTGACGATGCTGCTTGGCCTGCCCGCCCTGGCCTGGTGTGCTTGGGCAGGATTTTCTCGGTGGAGATGGGACGCCTTGGCGGTGACGGTGCTTTACGCGACCAGCCTGGGCCTATGGATCGTCGCCGCCAAGCCGGTGCAATTCTATTACCACTACCTGCTGCCGGGTATGTTCCTGATGGCGGCGCTGGCACTGGCTCTGGACACGCTCTGGCGGCGTGGCCGGCGGGGTATTCCCATCCTGGTATTGGCTGGCTCGGCCGGCATGTTCGCGTTTTTCTGGCCGATCCTAACTGCCGCCCCGCTCGACGGCGCCGACGCGTTCGTACGCTGGACCTGGCTCGACAGCTGGCGCTGATTACGGATCGCTTAGCGTTCCCCACTTCTACCTGAAGCGCCCCCAGACGAAGCGGCTGGACAGCGCGTAGTTCCACACCGAGCCGATCACGATACCTGCGAGCGCGGCGGCGTAGGTAGGCACGCCTTGCCGCACCAGCACTGCCGCGACGCCGACATTGGCAAGCAGACCGACCGAGCAAGTCAGCGCGAACTTCGCCCAGCCCCGCAGAAGCGACCCCGGTCCGCGAAGGCGCTGATCGGCGTAAGTCAGCGCGTTGTTGAGCGCGAAGTTGAAAGTCATTGCCACCAGCGCGGCGACCGTCTGACCGGCTTCGAACGTCGAGATCAGCTGGTCCTCGACGCGCCCCCCGAATACCGCAAGGAACGTGCTCAGGACAGCCATGTGCACGACCACGCCGGCCGCGCCGATAGTTCCGAACAGGGCATAGCGGGTGGGAACGATCCGACCGAGCCACCGGTCGTAAAGCCCGACCAGGAACTCGAACATCACCGTGCGGTCGAGCTTGCTTTCGCCGCTGGCCCGCGCGGCGAAGGCGAGCGGGAATTCCTTCACCTTGAGCGGCTTGTCGGCGGTGGCGAGGATATCGAACAAGAGCTTGAAACCGATGCCGGACAGGCGATGCGCATCGCGGCGCAGGAGTTCCGTGCGCAGCATGAAATAGCCGCTCATCGGGTCGGTCAGGGGTATTCCGGTAACCTTGCGAGCGAGCGCATTGGCGAGGATCGAGGTCCGTTCGCGCTCGGGCTCATTCCACCCATCGGTGCTCGCTCCGGCGGCAAAGCGCGAAGCGACGGCGAGATCGCATTCGCCGCCGCGAACCGCCGCCAGCATGGGCGCCAGCAACGCCGGATCGTGCTGCTGATCGGCATCCATGACCGCCACAACCGGGGCGGCAGTGGCGCACATCCCCTCGATCGCCGCGCTGGCAAGACCGCGCCGGCCAATGCGCTGGATCGCCCGGATGCGGCGGTCGGCGGCGGCGATGCGGCGAACTTCGCCCGCGGTGTCGTCGCTGCTGTCGTCGTCGACGAAGACCGCTTCCCAACCAATGCCGGCCAGAGCCGCCTCCAGCCTCGCCACCATCGTCGCCACGTTGTCGCGCTCGTTGTAGGTCGGCAGGACGACCGCGAGCTCGAGCGGCAGGCCCTCAGAGGCGGGCAAGCACCGCCTCGCCGATCGCAGCCGTCCCGGAGCTGCCGCCGAGATCCGCGCCCTTGATGCCTTCGGCGAGCGCAGTGGCCACCGCCGTCTCGATCCGCGCGGCATCCGCCTCGCGGCCGAACGAGTGGCGCAGCATCATCGCCAGCGACAGGATCATCGCCATCGGGTTGGCCTTGCCCTGCCCGGCGATGTCGGGCGCGGAGCCGTGGATCGGCTCGTAGAGGCCCTTGGTGCCGTAGTCGGTCTGCTGCTCCCCAAGCGAAGCGCTGGCGAGCAGGCCGATCGAGCCGACACACATGCTCGCCTGGTCGGAGAGGATGTCGCCGAACAGGTTGCCGGTTACGACGACGTCGAACTGTCCGGGATCGCGCACCAGCTGCATCGCCGCGTTGTCGACGTACATGTGGCTCAGACTTACGTCGGGATATTCGGCGGCGACCTCGATCATCACTTCCCGCCACAACTGACTGGTTTCGAGCACGTTGGCCTTGTCCACGCTGGTGAGGCGCTTTTTGCGGCCTTGCGCGGCACGGAAGCCGACGTGTGCGATGCGACGCACCTCGTCTTCGGCATAGGACATGAAATCGAAGCCCTGGCGGCGGCCGTCCGGCAGAGTGCGGATCGCCTTCTCACCGAAGTACACGTCGCCGTTCAGCTCGCGGACGATGAGCAAATCGATGCTGCGCGCGACTTCGGGCCGGAGCGCCGACATGTCCTCGAGGCCGGGAAACATCGTCGCGGGGCGCAAGTTCGCGAACAGGCCGAGCGCCTGCCGCAGGCCGAGGATCGCCTGCTCGGGGCGCAAGTGCCGTTCCAGATTGTCGCAGGCCGGATCGCCGACCGCGCCGAACAGCACCGCGTCGGCTGCCTTGGCCATCTCGAGCGTCTCGGGCGGCAAGGGGTGGCCATGGCGGCGATAACCGATGCCGCCGACGTCGCCTTCCCACACGGTCAAGCCCGGCAGTTCGAGCGCCGCGAGCACGCGACGCGCTTCGGCCATGATCTCGGGCCCGATACCGTCTCCGGCAAGGCAGGCAATCTTCATATCCGTCCCAGCATTTCCCTCAGGCGAGCGCGCGCGGCCATAACATCGCCGCGCCGGTCGGCAAGCAGGTAGTGGTCGAGCGGGCCGGCGAGCTTGTCCATGGCGACGAGCATGGCCTCGAAATCGCCCTGCGGCTGCCGGCCGCCGCCGTAGCCGAGCTCGCGCAGCAGCAATGTTTCATAGCCAACCAGCGCCCCCGCCCAGCCCCGCGCCGAAGGGGCGTGACAGATCGCAGCGAGCAGGCCGCTCAGCGCTTCGTAGAGCGAGGGATAGGGCTGGCGTTCAGGCAGCGCGGTGGCGGTGAGCGCGCTCGCCCAGCCGATCGCCGCCGCGGGAAGCGGCTCGGCGAGCCACGGCCCGCGGCTCTCGAGCAATTCCAGCTTGGCGAACGGCAGCTGGCTGTCCGAGCGCGCCGACAGCTCGAGCTCGACGAGGTTGCCGGGAATGACCACCGGCCTGAGCCGCCGCCCGCGTCCGCCCGCGACATAGCCGGCGACGACCCCGAACTCGCTGGTCAGCATCCGCGCGACCATCGCGGTCTCCCCGTGCGGGCGGGCAGCGAGCAGGATGGCGGGAGCGCGCAGGTGCATGGGGTGGGTCTACATGTTCTTCCCCCACCGGGAGGAACTACTTCGCGGCCTTCGCCTCCAGCGCCGCGATCCGCGCTTCGAGCTTCGTGCAGTCCTCGCGGCAGCGGCTCGCCATGTCCTTGACCGCGTCGAACTCCTCGCGGGACACGAAGTCGAGGCCGCCCAAGGCTTCCTTCATCCGCTCGCGCGCGCCCTGGCGGGCCTCGCGGGTCATGCCGGCGAGCGTGCCGGCAGCGGAGTTGGCAAGCTTGACGAAGTCGGCGATCAGGGGATTTTCGCTTTGCATAAGTGCATATCTGGTCCCGAGCGCGAGTGCGCGCAAGCTAAAGCTCGATGCGCTGCACGGGATAGGACCCCTCAATTCCGTCGGCCTCCGGATTGAGGCGGAGGAATTCGTAATTGAGCACGGTCGCGAACAGTATCCACGCAAGGTACGGCGCCAGCAGCCACGCGGCGGCGCTGCGCACTTTCGCGAACAGGACGATCGTCACGATGACTGCCACGTCGAGCGCAAGGATGACATAAAGTGCGAAAGTCATCTCGTGATACCCAAAGAACACCGGCGTCCAGGTCAGGTTGACCAGCAGCTGCAGCACGAAGGCGAGAATTGCCGGCAACCGGTAGCGCGAGCCCCAGGCCGCGCAGACCGTCGCGGCGGCAAAACCCATCAGCACGTAGAGGATCGGCCAGACTACGCCGAACACCGCCGGCGGCGGAAATATCGACGGCTTCACGAGTGCGAGGAACCAGGGGTCCTGGGCCTGGCTGCCGAACCGCCCCGATAGGAACCCGAGCAGCAGCACCGCCGGCACCAGGAACAGTGCCCAGCGGACGAAACTGGCGCGAAGCTGCGCGGGCGAAGCAAGGCGGTTCATCACGGCATCCCGACCGAATCGGCGCCAGCCTATGACGGGACCGGCTGAACGGTGCAATCAGCCGCGCTCGGCGGCGATCAGAAACTCGACGTTGCCTTCGGTTCCCTTGATCGGGCTTTCGATGATGGCGAGCACCCGCCAGCCACTCGTCTCAAGCCATTCACGCACCTCTTCGCAGACACGCGCGTGGAGCGCCGCGTCGCGGACGATGCCGCCCTTGCCGACTTCCTCGCGCCGAACTTCGAACTGCGGCTTGATCAGCGCGACCAGGGTGCAGCGCGGTGCCGCGAGACGCAACGGCACGTCGAGCACTTTGGCGAGACCGATGAACGAAGCGTCGCACACCACCCAGTCGCACGGACGGTCAATCAGCTCGGATGTCAGCGCGCGGGCATTGGTTTGCTCGAGCACGGTCACGCGAGGGTCCTGGCGGAGCTTCCAGGCGAGCTGATTGGTGCCTACGTCGACCGCGAAGACGTGTGCCGCGCCATGTTCGAGCAGCACCTCGGTAAAGCCCCCGGTCGAGCTGCCGATGTCCATTGCCACCGCGCCCGCGGGGTCGAGCCCGAAGCGCTCGATCGCGTGCGCCAGCTTGATCCCGCCGCGCCCGACCCACGGATGATCCCGGCCGCGCACATCGATCGCGGCGTCCTCGCGTACCTGCTGACCGGGTTTGCCGACGCGCATCTCCCCAGCGAACACCAGGCCCGCCATCACCAGCGCTTGCGCGCGAGCACGGCTCTCGGCTAGCCCGCGCTCGACGAGCAATTGGTCTATCCGTCGCTTGGCGCTCATGTTTGCGCGCGATACGGCGATGGAACCGGGCAGGCCAGCGCTTGTTGCTTGCCGGGTTGTCCGGTCCCTCTGCAGGAGCTTCTCGATGCGACAACGCCCACCTCGTCGCGCTTGGGCTTTCCCGCAGCGCACACCCATTGCCGTGCTTATCTGCCTAGGGCTGGCCGCGTGCGTCCCTCCACCCGGGCCCACCCCGGCGCCAGTACCGGCCCCGGTTCCGGCGCCAGCGCCCGCACCGGCCCCTGTGCCTCCGCCTGCCCCGGCCCCGCCGTCCTCGGGAACCTGGATGGATGCCCCGCTGACGCCGGGCGACTGGAGCTATCAGGGTGGTATCGCGCGGTTCGGCGAGCCCGCGTCGGAGCCGCTGCTGACACTACGCTGCGATCTCCCTGCGGGCGTTGTCGAGATCGCACGCGCAGGCAGCTCCGCTGGCCCGATGATCCTGCGCGCGGAACTGGCCGAGCGCTCCGTCGCCTCGGTACCGGCGGCTTCCGTTCAGCCGCAGGTGATCGCCCGCGTGCCCGCGCGCGACCCTCTGCTCGACGCGATGGCGTTCTCGAAAGGGCGGTTCGCGGTAGAGGTGGCGGGGCTGCCGGCGCTTTACATGCCCTCGTATCCCGAGGTGACCCGGGTGATCGAGGATTGCCGCTAAAGGAAAGTCCGTGCCGAAACGCGAAGCGCCCATACTGACGGGGAAAAACATAATTACAAGACTTGTGTTAGCCCCTTGGCTGACTCACATTCAACTCAGGCCAGCGGTCCACGCGGGCCTGGCCCGGCGGTGAAGCGGCGGGCATGGCTTCCAAGCGCGAAAGGAGGTGATCCGATGTCTCATGGTTCAGCAGGGAGGTCGGTGACGACCCGCGCGGAGCATTATCGGTAGTCTCTTCTTTCGCCGATAAAGGCTTCGTGAGCGGTCCTTCCGACCGCTGACCATGCGAAGGGTCGCTTCGGGATACCGGAGCGGCCCTTCTCATTTGCAGCGCTCATTCCGGCGACAGGGCCAGCGCCAGCTCCTCGATCCGCACGCCCGCCTCAGCGAGGCGCGGATCGTCGGACGATAGCTGCACCTCACCCATCAGCGCGTCGGGCAGCACGGCATCGTCGCGCGGCGCCAGCCTGAGCATCACCTGGCATCCGCCGGGCCGAGCCGCGAGCTTACCGCCCTTGAGATCGGAGACGTAGCCGCCGTAATCCCAGGAGAAGCCCCACAGCTCGAACGGGCGGCCGTTGGCCACACCGACGTCGGCTATCGGATCGCCGACAGCCAGGCCGGCGATGCGCCATTCCGAAGGACCGGTCAGCTGCACCATCGAAACGTGCTGCCTGGTCTCATCTGTAAACACGATCTCGACGCGTCGTACCGGATCCGCGGGCCAGAGGACGACGGCAGGAAGCTCGATGCCTTCCGGCCCGTAGAGGGTTTCCACGCGCGCCTGCTCACCGAACCGCAGCTGCAACGAAGCCGCCGTATCGTCGGGTCTGACCGGGTCCGAACAAGCCAGTTCAGCGGCAGATTGCGCGGGCTCCAGCTCGGACGCTTGCTCGACGCTTGCATCCGATCGCTCGGTCGCGGCTTCGCGCTCCTCGCCGGCGGGCTGACAGGCCGCGACGGCAATCGCCAAGCAAACCGGCCGAAGAAAGTTGTTTAGTGAAGCAGTCATTCTCCCCAGACTACAGCCCCGACAAGCGGGGAAGGCAAGTCCCGCTTCGCCCTTCCCCTTTGCGGCCATCGTGCTAGGGCTATGGAACGACTTGGTTTCGATCCTTACCAATTATTACAATTTTCCTTGCGATTTTGTAATTTTCTAATTTAGAGCGATCGAGCCAAGCAAGGACAAGGACTCATGGCCGACGCGCCCGCACTCGATTTCTCCCGCATCCCCCACCCTGCCCCCGTCCCCGGCGCCAGTCGCGAGCAAGCGATCGCCGATCCGGGCTTCGGCAAAGTGTTCACCGACCACATGGTCACCATCGAATGGAGCGATGAACGCGGC
>CBHCZH010000033.1:0-29426 GCA_965977975.1 uncultured bacterium | reverse complement strand
GAACCGGCCCTGCGCCAAAATCCGCCCGCCGCCGAAGGCGGTCGCCCTCAGACGGCCGCTGGACGGCGTCGCTTGCTTGGCACGTAGCTATGGGCGCTCCTAGCCAGCGGCCTTCTGAGGGCGATCCAGGCCATTGCCGATCGTGACCGCAGGCCCTAGGCCGGGGCGCTCGCTTTTCCCTGCAGAAGGTGCCGCCATGTCCCGCCGCCGCCAGATCTACGAAGGCAAGGCCAAGATCCTCTACGAAGGTCCCGAACCGGGTACGCTGATCCAGTACTTCAAGGACGACGCGACCGCCTTCAACGCCCAGAAGAAGGGCACTATCCAGGGCAAGGGGGTGATCAACAACCGCATCTCCGAACACGTCTTCCTGCGCCTCGCGCACATCGGCATCCCGACCCACTTCATCCGCCGCCTCAACATGCGCGAGCAGCTCGTCCGCCAGGTCGAGATCATCCCACTCGAGGTCGTGGTGCGCAACGTCGCCGCCGGCAGCCTCGCCCAGCGGCTCGGCATGGAAGAGGGCGAGCCGCTGCCGCACACGCTGATCGAGTACTACCTCAAGAGCGACGAGCTGCAGGATCCGATGGTCGCCGAAGAGCACATCGCCTGCTTCGGCTGGGCCAACAACGACGAGATGCAGGACATCGCCGCGATGGCGATCCGGGTGAACGACTTCATGTGCGGGATGTTCGCCGCCATCGACATCCGCCTGATCGACTTCAAGCTCGAGTTCGGCCGTATCTGGGACCAGGACAACTACAGCCGCGTGATCCTCGCCGACGAGATCAGCCCCGACAACTGCCGGCTGTGGGACATGACCAGCGGAGAGAAGCTCGACAAGGACCGCTTCCGCCGCGACCTCGGCGGGGAAGAGGAGGCCTACCAGGAAGTCGCCCGCCGGCTCGGCCTCCTGCAGGATGACGGCAATACGCCGGGCGAGGTGTTCGACCTTTCGGCACATCGCAGCAAGCTGCGCGGCTCGCCCAAGCCGAAGAAGTGACGACGCTCCCCTCCCGCAAGCGGGAGGGGAGCCCGAGGGCGACGCTTTGACACAAACGGTCACAACCGTGCCCGATTGTCGCCCCTAACTTTTGCCGTCTTTCGAGACACTTGCTGCCGATCGGGCGACAGGTCACACAAATTCTCCAGGGGCGTGAATGTCGCCCTCACCCCTGCGCCGGCGCGAGGGGACGGCCCGCCGGCCGCCGCGGCACGGCGCCGCAGAACGGGCAAGGCTGCGACCCGACGAACGGCGCGACTGGACCGGCCAGCCGCAGCGCCGCGACCGCATCGTCCCACGCCTCGGCGAATGGCTGCCCGGCCAGCCGCTTGCGCAGCTTGTAGGCTGACTGCCGCCCCATCCCCACGCTCCGCGCCGCGCGGCTGACCGATTGCGTGGCCCACAACTCATCGATGAACGCCGCCATCTTGGCCCGCGTCCATTCGCCATCGCGGGTACGGCGCTTGGGCATCCCGTCTTCCCCGCTGCGACTAGCTGCGCTCTCGTCCCGCTTGCGGAAGGGAGAGGGCGTGCGCCCGGCGCCGCTCCCCGCGCGAAAGGTGGGCTGGTCGGAAGGACCGCTGCAGAACATCGATTTTGGCTCCATTCTTCAGATGAGGGAACCGAAATGGTTATACCACAAGAGGGTCTGTAGGAAAATGAAAAGTTCATCAGCTGCTTCGGCTCGTTTCCGCTTTGCATCCCGGGCACTCCCGGTCATTATGGCCGCTAGGGGTTGGGGGGGTGGCAATGCGTTTTTCGGTTTCGCTGCTCATGGTCTTGGCGCTTGCCGTCGCGCCGGCCCATGCCGCCAACGATCAGGTGGAGCAGGGGCCCCTACCCGGCTGGGTAACGCCGTCCGAGCTCATGCCCGTGGCGGAGGATGCCAGCGGCCTCGTATTCGTGCGGCGCCAGGATACGCTGATCCACCTCGATGCACAGGGGCAGCAGCAATACATCGGCTATCGCATTCGTATCCTTCACCCGAATGCGCTGCAGCTGGGTAACCTTTCGATTGCATGGAACCCCGCTGCGGGCGCGCCTACAGTTCACTCCGTCCGCGTCCACCGCGGCAGCGAAACGACCAACGTGCTGGAACGCGCCTCGTTCGAGATCCTGCGCCGCGAAGATCAACTCGAGGCGGCGAGGCTCGACGGCACGCTGACCGCGGTGCTGCGCGTTCCCGACTTGCGGGTTGGGGACGAGCTGGAAGTCGACCTGACCACCCGGATGAACGATCCTACTCTGGGTCCGAACATCTCCGGGCTGCTCGTGCTTGCGCCGGAGCCGCCGGCGGGCCGTTTCCGCATGGGGCTGAGCTGGGAAGAAGGTCAGCAGCCCGGACTCAAGTTGTCCGCCGACATGGAAGCCGCCGCCGAACGGAGCGAGCGGGCGGTCGAATTCCAGTTCGACAATCCGGCCACTTGGACTCCGCCCAAGGACGCGCCGGCGCGCTACCGCTGGCAGCGTGTAGTCGAATATAGCGATTTCTCCGACTGGACCGCGATCTCGCGGCACTTTGCGCCGCTGTATGCCAACGCCGCAAGCCTTGATGCCGCCTCGCCGCTCAAGGCGGAGGCCCGGCGGATAGCCGCCGCTCATCCGAGCCCGCTCGACCGGGCAAGCGCTGCACTAAAGCTCGTGCAGCAGGAAGTGCGCTACATTTACGTCGGCCTCGATGGCGGCAACCTGACGCCTGCCACTGCCGAGGAAACCTGGCAGCGGCGCTATGGCGACTGCAAGGGCAAAACTGCACTGCTGCTGGCGCTGCTGACCGAACTAGGGATCGAGGCCCAGGCGATGCTGGTCAGCAACGGGGGGGTCGACGACGGTCTCGACGAACGGCTGCCGAACCCGCAGCTATTCGATCACGTGCTCGTGCGGGCGCAGATCGACGGCTCGAACTACTGGCTCGACGGCACGCTTCCGCCCGTGGCTCCGCCAAGCGCTACGCCAGTGATGCCGTATCGGTGGACCTTGCCGCTCACCGCGCAGGGCAGCTCGATCGAGCATCTCGAGTGGCGCCCGGCGGAAAGGCCCGACGAACTCGTCTTGCACGAGATTGACGCGCGGGCTGGCTTCGACCAACCGGCACGGATCACCAACACGACCATAACCCGCGGTATCAAAGGCTTGCAGCAACAGGTCCAGCTTTCCGGCGCGACCCCAAGTCAATTGCTCAACGGCTTTCGCCAGCAAGCCGTCGGGGATACCTGGCAGACAATCGACGATGTCCAGTGGCGCTACGATGAAAAGGCACAGGCGAGCATACTGACGATCAGCGGCACGGGGACGATCGACTGGGACGACGACGGCGACGGGGCCAGGTCGCTGTCGCTGCCCGGCGGCGGATTCAGCCCTCCGGAAAGGCGAGTTCGAGCGGCCGACCAGGACCAGGACCTACCCTACTACAACGAGCCGGAGTTCGATTGTCGAGTCACGACTGTCCGTCTGCCCGAAGCGACCAACCCGGCGCACTGGTCGTTCAACTCGACGTTCAGCACGCGGCTCTTCGGCCAGCATTACTATCGGGCCTTCGAGATGCGTGGCGGCGCGATCCGCATGATCCGGGGTTTCCGCGTCGAACAGGCCGAGATCGAGGCCGCTAGCGCCCAGCGCGACAACGCGCGGATCGCCGGCTTCGACAACTCAATGGCGTGGGCTTACTACGACCCCTCCGGCGATAGGCCCGCCGCCCGCAACGTCGGGCGCATTCCGGCTACCAACGAAATCGACTGGACCGCCGACAATGTGCCGTGCCTCCCACTGATCGTCGTGCGCGTTGCGCCGGCGGTAAAATCAGCGGATTGAGCCCCCTGCCCGTTCTCGGGGAGGAAGCCATTGCCCGTTTAGCCTTCCTCCGCCACAACCCGCGCCGATGATCCGCTGGTTCCTGTTTACCTTTTACCTCGTCGTCGCCGCTCCCGGCGCCGCGCAGCAGCAGCCGGCACAGCTTGTCGCCGAGATCGGCCGGCAGCTCGATGCGAGCTATCCGCGCCTCGACGCGCTCTACAAGGACATCCACGCCCATCCGGAGCTCGGCTTCGCCGAGACACGCACCGCCGCGCTCCTGGCGAAGGAAATGCGCGCGCTCGGCTTCGAAGTCACCGAGCGGATCGGCGGCACCGGGCTGGTCGCGATCTACCGCAACGGTCCGGGGGCGACCGTAATGGTCCGCACCGATCTCGACGCGCTGCCGCTGCGCGAGCTGACCGGGCTGCCTTATGCCTCGCAAGTCCAGGGCGAATGGAACGGGCGCCAGACTTACGTGATGCACGCCTGCGGGCACGACATTCACATGGCGTCCTGGGTCGGCGCCGCGAGCGCGCTGGTGGCGATGAAGTCGCAATGGAGCGGCACGCTGATGTTCGTCGGCCAGCCCGCGGAAGAAGGCGGCGGCGGCGCGCAGCGGATGCTCGACGACGGTATGTTCACGCACTTCGGCAAGCCCGGCTTCGCCTTCGCCCTGCACACCTCGCCGGTTGCCTATGGCACCGTGCAGTACCGGCCGGGCGTTCTGACCAGCAATTCCGACAACCTCGCGATCACTTTCAGAGGCCGCGGCGGGCACGGGGCCGATCCGAGTGCCACGATCGATCCGGTGCTGATCGCCTCGCGCTTCGTGGTCGACGTGCAGAGCGTCATCAGCCGCGAGAAGGACCCGCAGGAGCCGGGCGTGATCACGATCGGCGCGATCGAGGGCGGCAGCGCCGGAAACATCATTCCGGATCAGGTCGTGGTGCGCGGCACGGTACGCAGCTTCGATGCCGCGACGCGCGCCAAGCTCAAGGCCGGTATCGAGCGCGTCGCGCGAGCCGAAGCGGCAATGGCCGGCGCGCCCGAGCCCGAGATCGTGCTCGGCACCACCTCGTACGATGCGGTCGTCAATGACCCGGTACTGACGGCGGAAGTGGCCGAAGTCTTCGCTGCTGCGTTCGGCGACAAGGCCTCCGCTCAGCCCCGCCCCGGCACGCCGAGCGAGGATTTTTCGGCCTTCGTCAACGCCGGCGTACCGAAGTCGCTCTACTTCACGGTCGGCGTGCACGACCCGGCCAAGGTCGCCGCGGCCGAGGCCGGCGGCGAGCCGCTGCCCTACAACCACAATCCCTACTTCGCCCCCGTGCCCGAGCCGACCATCCGGACCGGCGTCACGGCGATGACGCTCGCGGTGCTGAAGGTGCTGGGGAAGGAGCCCTCAGCCAACTAATCCCTTACTTTCCCCCTTGATGGGGGAAGGATACGGAGACTTAGTCACGTAGTGGCTTAGTCGGAGTTGGATGGGGGTGATCCCGCGCCTTCCGCCCACCGCGCCATCACCCCCATCCAAGCTCCGCTAGCTGGCTTCGCGAGCAAGCTGCGCTATCCTTCCCCCATCAAGGGGGAAGGCGCCGCCTCCCACAAGCCATTGCCCGTTCAGCATTCCTCGGCCAAACACCCCGCCGATGATCCGCCGGTTCCTGCTCGCCCTCTCCCTCGTCCTCGCAACTCCCGTCCTGGCCCAAGAGGCGCCGGTACAGGAGCGCCACGAATGGCCGTTCGAGGAAAGCGACCTCCCGCCCGACCCCCAATATCGCTTCGGCCGGCTCGACAACGGGATGCGCTACATCATCCGCCCCAACGGCACGCCGGCGGGACAAGGCATGGTGCAGTTCTGGGTCGATGCCGGCTCTGTCGCCGAGAACGAGGACGAGCTCGGCTACGCGCACTTCATCGAGCACATGGCGTTCAACGGCTCGACCCGCGTGCCCGAAGGCGAGATGATCAAGCTGCTCGAGCGCGAGGGGCTGGCGTTCGGGCCGGACACCAACGCCTCGACCAATTTCGACGTTACGCTCTACATGCTCAACCTGCCGCGCAACGATCCGGCGCTGCTCGACACTGCGCTGATGCTGATGCGCGAGACGGCGAGCGAGCTGACCTTCAGCCCCGAGGCGGTCGAGCGCGAGAAAGGCATCATCCTCTCCGAGCGGCGCGTGCGCGACACGTACCAGCTGCGCAACTACGTCGATAACGTCGAATTCCTCTACCCCAGCGCGCGCTTCGTCGAGCGGCTGCCGATCGGCACGGTCGAGACGCTCCAGGCCGTGACCGCCGACAAGCTGCGCGCGCTCTACGATCGGCTCTACCGGCCGGAGAACACCGCGTTGATCGTGGTCGGCGACTTCGATCCTGATCAGGTCGAAGCGGAAATCCGCAAGCATTTCTCCAGCTGGCAGGCGGAACCGATCGTCCCCGCGGTCGATCCCGGCCCGATCCCGTTCGACCATGCCGGCGCGACCGATATCTACATCGATCCGGCGCTGTCGGAGCAGGTTACCGTATCGCGCAACGGGCCGGAGCTCGACCGCACCGACACCAAGGCGTTCCGCGAGAAGAACGTGCGCCGCCAGCTCGGCTACAACATCATCAACCGCCGCTTCCAGCGCCTCGCCCGGCTCGAGGACCCGCCGTTCCGCAGCGCCGGCGTCGGCACCGGCGAAGTGTTCGACGCGGGCCGCACCACCAACCTCGTGGTCTACGCGGCCGAAGGCGAGTGGCGGCGCGGGCTCGCCGCGGCGCAGGCCGAGTACCGCCGCGCGCTCGAATTCGGGTTCACCGAAGCCGAAGTCGCCGAGCAGGTCGCGACCTTGCGCAACGCGCTCGAGACCAACGCCGCGGGATCGGCGACGCGCTCGAACAGCAGCTTCATCACCAGCGCGATCACGCTGCTGCAGGACGAGCAGGTGCCGACCACGCCCGAGAGCGGTCTCGAACGGTTCCTCGAGCACTTGCCGGACATCACGCCGGCCTCCGTGCTCGAAGCGCTCAAGGAAGAGCTCGTCCCGCTCGACGATCCGCTGATTCGCTTCGAGGGCCGCACCGCGCCCGAAGGCGGCGCCGAGGCGCTGCGCGCCGCGTGGAACGAAGGCATGGCCGCGGCACTCGCGGCCGAGGAGTCCAGCGCGCTCGCCGAGTTCGGCTACACCGATTTCGGCGCGCCGGGCACGATCGTCTCCGACACGGTCGAGCCGCTGCTCGGCATCCGCGAGATCAGGTTCGCCAACGGCCTCAGGCTCAATCTCAACAAGACCGACCTGCAGCGCGACCGGATCTTGGTACAGCTCAACGTCGACGGCGGACAACTGCTCAACACCCGCGAGGACCCGATCGCCACCGCGATGGCCGGTGCCCTGCCGGTCGGCGGGCTCGGCAAGCACACCACCGACGAGCTGCAATCGATCCTCGCCGGTCGGAGCGTCGGGTTCGGCTTCGGCGCGGGCGACGAGACGTTCGTGATGAACGCGACAACTACGCCGCGCGACCTCGAGCTGCAGCTCCAGCTGCTGGCCGCGGCGATCACCGATCCCGGCTACCGCCCCGCGGGCGAAGCGCAGTACCGTCGTAACATCGAAAACTTCTTCGCCAGCCTGACCGCGACGCCCGAGAACGCGCTCGCCAACAAGCTCGGCGAGATCGTCTCCGACGGCGACCCGCGCTTCACGATGCAGCCGAAGGAGCAATACCTCGCGCTGACTTTCGCCAGGCTGCGCGAGGACATCGCCGACCGGCTCGCCAACGGCGCGCTCGAGCTGGCGCTTGTCGGCGATTTCGACGAGCAGCGGGCGATCGACCTCGTCGCCAGGACGCTCGGCGCCCTGCCCGCGCGTGAGCCCGATTTCCAGCTGTACGACGCGAACCGTCAGCGCACTTTCACCGCCGACCGCACGCCGCGCACGATCCTCCACGACGGTGCGTCCGACCAGGCGATCGTGCGGATGACCTGGCCGACCCGCGACGACAGCGACTTCGACGAAGTGCTCAAGTTCGAGCTGCTCGAGCGCGTCGTCCGCCTCGAGCTCAACGACAAGATCCGCGAGGAGCTCGGCCAGACCTATACGCCCAGCGCCAACGCGAGCCAGTCGGCGACTTACCCGGGCTACGGCACGTTCACGATCGCGGCGCCGGTCGATGCAGCCCAGGTCGACGCCGCGCGCCAGGCGATGCTGGCGACGATCCGCGCGCTGATCGCCCGGCCGGTCGACGACGACACCCTGCTGCGCGCTCGCCGCCCACTGCTCGAAAGCTACGACAACGCGCTCAAGACCAACGCCGGCTGGATGAACCTCGTCGACCGAGCGCAGAGCGAGCCGCACCGCATCGAGCGGTTCAGCCAGGCCAAGGAACGGCTCGCGGCGCTGACGGCGGCGGACGTGCAGGCGATGGCGGCGCAGTATCTCAAGCCCGAGGAGCGGCTGGAGATCGTGGTGCTCCCGCGCGCAGCTCAATAGGATCACCGACGCATCGCTCGTCCCCTGTCACCCCGGACTTGTTCCGGGGCCCAGCTGCCTTGCGGTCGCCCGCGACATAACTGGATCCCGGAACAAGCCCGGGATGGGAATAGAATCGGGGATTGCCCCATGAGCAGGCGCCCCACCCCCTTGCCGCCCGCGCCGCCAGTCGCCATAGGCTCGCGCGACTCCCACATCTACAGGAAGGTCCGATGAAGGTCCGCATCCACGTCAGCCTCAAGCCCGGCGTGCTCGACCCGCAAGGGCGCGCGGTGCACCATGCGCTCGAGGGGCTCGGCTTCGCCGGCATCGAGGACGTGCGGGTGGGCCGGCTGATCGAGCTCGACGTCGCCGAGGGCACCGGCGACGCGGATCTCGACGCGATGTGCCGCCAGCTGCTCGCCAACATGGTGATCGAGAACTACCGTATCGAGAAGCCGGAGCCGGTGGCGTGAGCTTCCGATCGGCGGTCGTCACTTTCCCCGGCTCGAACTGCGACCGCGACTTGGCGGTGGCGCTCGAGCAGGTTTCCGGCACCGCTCCCTACCGCGTCTGGCACGGCGATGCCGACTTGCCTGAGCGGCTCGACTTCATCGCCCTGCCCGGCGGCTTTTCCTATGGCGACTATCTGCGCTCCGGCGCGATGGCGGCGCGCAGCCCGATCATGCGGGCCGTGGTGCGCGCTGCCGAGCGCGGCGTGCCGGTGCTCGGCGTGTGCAACGGCTTTCAGGTGCTGACCGAGGCCGGGCTGCTGCCGGGCGCGCTGATGAGAAACGCCGGGCAGACTTTCGTCTGCCGGACGGTTCCGCTCAGGGTCGAGACCAGCCAGTCGCTGTTCACCGCGGCCTACGAGGTGGGGCAGATCGTCCAGATCCCGGTCGCACATCACGACGGCAACTACTTCGCCGACGAGGCGACGCTCGACCGGCTAGAGGGCGATGGGCGAGTGGCATTCCGCTACGGCGAAGCGGTCAACGGCTCGCGGCGCGATATCGCCGGGGTCCTTAACGAGGCCGGCAACGTGCTCGGCATGATGCCGCATCCCGAACGCGCGATCGAGCCCGAGCATGGCTCGAGCGACGGACGTGCGCTGTTCGAGAGTGCGGTGCGGGGGTTGGTGGAGGCGTGAGAGGCATTAGGCATTAGGCATTAGGCATTAGGACGTCGGGCCGTGGGCGAGAGGGTTCGATCCTATCGCGATCTACTCGTCTGGCAGCGAGGGATGGATCTCGCTGCGGATGTTTATCGCCTGAGCCGGAGCTGGCCGAAAGAGGAGCTCTGCGGCCTAACCTCTCAGGCACGGCGGGCAGCAGCGGCGGTTCCTGCCAATATCGCCGAAGGATACGGCCGGCAGAGCACGGCGAGCTATGCGCAGTTCCTCAAGATCGCGAGAGGCTCGCTGATGGAGTTGGAAACTCATCTGCTGCTGGCTGAGCGCCTGGGCCTCACCGCGCCGGGAAACTGTGCCGAGGCGCTGCAACAGGCCGACGAGCTGGGCAAGATGTTGGGAGGCCTGATCAGGTCCGTGGCCAAGAGAACCCCAGACCAAGGACCTAATGCCTAATGCCTAATGCCTAATGCCTAATGCCTAATGCCTAATGCCTAATGCCTACGCCACCGCCTTGCGCCCCGTCCGCGTCGTCAGGTTGTAAGCGTCGGCCGCTTCCATCGGGCGGCCGAAGTAGTATCCCTGGATCTTGTCGCAGCCGAGCTCGCGGATCAGCTCGACTTCCTCGATCGTTTCGGCCCCCTCGGCCGTGGTGGTCATCTCCAGGCTCTGTGCCATCGCCACGACAGCGCGGATGATCGCCAGGCTCTCGGGGCTGCCTTGCGCGGCGCCCTGGACGAAACTGCGGTCGACCTTGATCGTCGAGAACTTGAGCGCGCGCAGGTAGCCGAGCGAGGAGTAGCCGGTCCCGAAGTCGTCGAGCGCGACCGAGCAGCCGAGCGCCATGATCTCCTCGAGCGTCTGCCGTGCGGTGCGGGCGTCGCGCAGGAAGATGCTCTCGGTGACTTCGACCTCGAGCCGGTGTGCCGGCAAACCGCTGTCGGCAAGCGCGCGGACGACGTGGCCGGCGAAGCCGGGTTCGAGCAGCTGCTCGCCCGAGACGTTGACCGCGACCTTGGGCTCGCCCTGCCAGCGCACCGCCTCCTTGCACGCCTCGTGCAGCACCCAGTTGCCGATCGGCACGATCAGGCGGGTGTCCTCGGCAAGCGGAATGAACTTGCCCGGACTGACGATGCCGTGCTCCTCGCTGTGCCAGCGCAGCAGCGCCTCGAAGCTGACCAGCTCCTCGCTGTTGGCGCCGACGACCGGCTGGAAGTTAAGCCGCAGCTCGTTGTTGCCGATCGCATGGCGCAACGAGAACTCGAGCTTGCGGCGCTCTTCGGCATTGGCATGGAGCGAAGGCTCGTAACGGCAATGCAGCCCACCCCCTTCGTCCTTGGCGCGATAGAGCGCGAGGTCGGCGTTGCGCATCAACGTTTCGACCGTGTTGCCGTCTTTTGGGCAAACGGCCGAGCCGACGCTGGCGCCGATGTAGAGCTTGTGGTGATCGACGTCGTAGGGCTGCGAGAGTACTTCGATCACAGCGTCGGCAATACGCGCGATGTGGCCCTTGTCGGACGCGTCGCGGATCACGATCGCGAATTCGTCGCCGCCGAGCCGGCCGCACTGTTCGTTCTCGCCCGCGACCGCCTTCAACCGTAGCGAGACTTGCGCGAGCAACCGGTCGCCCACCTGGTGTCCGAGCGAATCGTTGACCGACTTGAAGCGGTCGAGGTCGATCATCAGGAAAGCGCAGCGGCTCTTCCATTGTTCGGCATAGCGCATGGCCTCGCCGAGCGCTTCGGTCAGCATGAGTCGATTGGGCAGGCCGGTCAGCGTATCGTAACGCGCCAGGTAGGCGATCTTCTCGTCGGATTCGCGTTGCTCGGTGACGTCGGAACCGACGCCGCGGAAGCCGAGGAAATTGCCCTGGTCGTCGAGCATCGGCGTGCCCGACAGCTCCCACCAGCGCCGCCCCGTGTCGACCTGGACCTGGACCAGAAGGTTGGAGAAGCTCTCGCGCCGCTTCAGTCGCTCGGCGAGGTCGTGCAGGCTCGGCGGAAACTGCCCGCTTGCCCAAGCATCGCCCGCGATCAGCTGGATGAACGGCGTACCGTCGAGCGCACCCGGATCACGGCCCAGCGCATAGGCGAAACGCGGGCTGGCCGAGCGAACGCGGCGATTGGTGTCGATCTGCCAGAGCCAGTCGGCCTCGTTCTCCTGGAACTCGCGCAGCAACAGCGAGACGACCTCGTCCTTCTCGGCCACTCCGACTTCGGCGATTCGAGCGGAAAGATACATGCGCCCGGCCTCGATCGAGCCGGCCATGGCGATCGCGAGGAATGCCGCGGTTACCGCCGCGAAACCGAAATCGCCGCCGAGCGCAAAGGTGACGATCGCTGTGCCGCCTGTGATCCCGGCAAAGATCACCGTCGCGATCGGCGCGGCCGATAGCGTCGCCCCCGAACTCGCGATCAGCATCGCGATGAGGGTCCAGAGGGCGTAATGCTCGGCGTGGGATGCAAACGGCACGAAAGCCGCCAGTGCCACCGCCCAAGCGAGGGCGCAGGCGCCCACTCCGACTGCCTGCCGGTTGAATTCGTGCCGCTTCATCGAGCGGCGATCGATGTCCGCCAGGCTGCGGTCGATACGTGTGGCGTTCCACACCGCCGCGGCTACCGCCGCCATCCAGGCAACGAGCAGCCAGAGCGGCGCCTTGCCGATGAAGATGCTCACGGTGAGCAGCGCGGCCAGCGTATGCGCGATGGCACGTGTCAGCACCACCTTGTGAATCTGGGCGTACTGCAAGGCCCTGAGGCTGGCCCAATCGCCCTCCGCAGGATCCTGCAGGCCGAGAATCTGCAGCGGCGAAAGCCGCAGCGGCAGCTTCGGAAGATCTGAATGATTGCCCGTCACCACACCCGCGTAGCGCGGCAATGGTTAGGGGCCGGTAAAGCCCGTCACGCGAACAGGCAAAGTAATTTGCTTTACTCCACGGTTACGGATTTCGCGAGATTGCGCGGCTGATCGACGTCGGTGCCCTTCACGCAAGCCGTGTGATAGGCCAGCAACTGAACCGGGACCGCATAAACCAATGGAGCGATCAGGGGGTGCACCCGCGGCATCTCGATGGTTGCGAGGCAGCCCTCACCCGCTTCCTCCAGTCCCACCTTGTCGGAGATCAGCACGATCTTGCCGCCGCGCGCGCGCACTTCCTGCATGTTCGAGACGGTCTTCTCGAAAAGTGGGCCTGATGGGGCCAGAACGATCACCGGCACGGCCTCGTCGATCAACGCGATGGGGCCATGCTTCATCTCGCCCGAAGCATAGCCCTCGGCGTGGATGTAGCTGATCTCCTTAAGCTTGAGCGCGCCCTCGAGCGCGAGCGGGAAATCGGGCCCGCGGCCGAGGTAAAGCACGTCGCGGGCCGGTGCGATCAGGTGCGCCATCGCCGCGATCTCGTCATCGTGAGCGAGCGCGGCGTTGAGGCAGGCCGGCGCTTCGAGCAGCTGCCGTACGATTTCGGCTTCGGCCTCCCGGCTCAACCGCCCCTTTCTGACCGCAAAATGCGCGGCAAGCGCCGCGAGGACCGCTAGCTGACAGGTAAACGCCTTCGTCGAGGCGACGCCGATTTCCGGCCCCGCGTGCGTGGGCAGCAACAGGTCCGCTTCGCGCGCCATCGAGCTGGTGGGCACATTGACCACGACCGCAATGGTTTGACCTTCCGCCTTGCAGTGCCTGAGCGCCGCAAGCGTGTCCGCGGTTTCGCCGCTCTGCGACACGAACAGGGCCAGCCCACCCGGCGGCAGGACGGGGTCGCGGTAGCGGAACTCGCTGGCATAATCGATGTCCACGGGTACCCGCGCGAACTGCTCGAACCAGTACTTGGCGACCATTCCGGCATAGTAGCTGGTGCCGCAGGCGACGATCGTGACCCGCTCGACCGCCGAGATGTCGAAATCGATCTGCGGCAGCGCGACCTGCATCTCGACCGGGCGCAGATAGCTGCGCAGCGTCTGCGCCACCACGGTCGGCTGCTCGAAGATCTCCTTCTGCATGAAGTGGCGGTAATTACCCTTCTCGATCGCCGCGGCGGACGCGCCCGAAGTGGTCACCTCGCGCTCGACCGCGTTGTTGTCCTTGTCGAAGATCGCCGCACCCTCGCGCGTGATCACGACCCAGTCGCCCTCTTCGAGATAGGCGATCTGCTGCGTGAGCGGCGCCAGCGCCAGCGCGTCGGAGCCGAGGTAGGTCTCGCCTTCACCATAGCCGACCACCAGCGGCGAACCGAGCCGCGCGCCGATCAGCATCTCGGGATGGGCGCGGAACGCGATCGCCAGGGCGAAAGCGCCGCGCAACTGCGGCAGGACCGCTTTGACCGCCTCCTCGGGAGCTTTTCCAGCCTCGACTTGCTCGGAGATGAGATGAGCGACGATCTCGGTATCCGTCTCGCTTTCGAACGTGCGGCCCCGCGCGATCAGCGCCTCACGCAAGGGTCTGAAATTCTCGATGATACCGTTGTGGACCAGCGCGATTTCGCCTGTGGCGTGGGGGTGTGCGTTGTGCGCCGTCGGCGCGCCGTGCGTGGCCCAGCGGGTGTGCGCGATGCCGACCGTGCCCGGAGCCGGATCGCGTTCGAGCTCCAAGACCAGGTTGGCGAGCTTGCCCTCGGCGCGGCGGCGGATCAGCTGGCCGTCGTGCAGCGTGCAGATGCCCGCGCTGTCGTAGCCCCGGTATTCCATCCGCCGCAGGCCGTCGACGAGCCGCTCTGCGACTGGGGCCTTGCCGACGATGCCGATGATTCCGCACATGAGAAATCGACCTTGAACTAGAGGATATAGGGAACGCGGATGCCCGGCATCTGCGGAGGAAAGTCCTTGGTGTTGCGAGTGATCAAGACCCGGCCACGCGTCTGCGCGGTCGCCAGAATTATCGCGTCCGGCGACTTCAACCGAGGCCGCTCCCGGCGAAGCGCCGCCGCTCGAAGGGCGATCTCCTCGTCAACTTCATCGAGGCCGAAATGGGCCAGAAACGCGAGTGAGTCCTTGACCAAGGCCGCGTTTCCTTTGGACAAGACCTCGATCCAGGCCATCCGACTGATCCATGCCCGCGATTCGGCCGCGACGGCCCGCTTGATCTCGTCGCGCGCCGGCCGATACCCAACCAGCGCGTCGATCACGATGTTGGCGTCGAAGGTAAAGCCGCTCACTTCGAATGCGGCTGCTTGGGATCGGGATATTTGCCAGCGATCATATCCAGATAGATCTGCCTTTGCCGATCATCCTCGGCATCGAACAGGTCGGGCGATTCCGCTCGAACTTCCTCGTAGTCATCATCCCAGGGCCGAGTCCACTCAGCCCGGCGCCGTCGCTCGTAGTCATGCGGGTCGATCGAAATCCCGTGCCGCGCCCACAGACCGAAACCTTCATCGATCCAGCTGGTGTCGTCATCCCGCGGCTGCGCCTTGTAGCTAGCTACTGCCTCCCGAAGCACTGAGGCACGCGACTTTCCCTGCTCGGCAGCGCGGGCATCCAGCCACTTGATATCCTCGTCGGGCAGGTCAGCAAGAATGCGGGTCATTGATATACTGATATCATATCATGATATCATAGCAACCTATTTCTTCGCATCGGCCTTCTTGCGCTTCATCGCGTCATGGAAGCGATCGGCCCAGCCGGGTTTCACGAGCTGCTCGGCGCGGACCATCCGCAGCTCGCCGTCGGCGACGTCGCGGCTGACAGCGCTGCCGGCAGCGACGATCGCGTCGGCACCGATCCTGACCGGCGCGATCAGCGCGCTGTTCGACCCGATGAACGCGCGCGGGCCGATCTCCGTCTTGTGCTTGAAGTAGCCGTCGTAGTTGCAGGTGATGGTGCCCGCGCCGATGTTCGCTCCGGCTCCGACAATCGCATTGCCGAGATAAGTCAGGTGATTGGCCTTGGCGCCGGGACCGAGTGTGGCCTGTTTCATCTCGACGAAGTTGCCGACCTTGGCGCCTTCCTCGAGCACCGCGCCGGGGCGCAGACGCGCGAACGGGCCAACCGAGGTTCCCGATGCGAGCCGCGCGCCTTCGAGGTGGCTGAAAGCGTGGATCACCACATCGTCGGCGACTTCCACTCCCGGCCCGAACACCACATTCGGCTCCACGGTGACGTCGCGGCCGAGCCGCGTGTCCCAGCTGAAGAATACAGTCTCGGGCGCAACGAGGGTCGCCCCCTCGGCCATCGCTCTCGCGCGGCGCGTCCGCTGCCAGCGCGCTTCGACTTCCGCCAGCTCGGCGCGCGAGTTGATCCCGGCCACCTCGTCGGGATCTTCGGTCCTGACGACCGCGCAAATGTGTCCCTCGGAAACCGCGATATTGACGATCTCGGGCAGGTAGTATTCGCCCTGCGCGTTGTCGTTGCCGACCTGGCCGAGTAGCGCAAACAATGCATCGGCGCGCGCCGCCAGCAGGCCCGAGTTGCACAGGCGCACGGCCCGCTGGTCCTCGCTCGCGTCCTTGTGCTCGACCATCCAGGCCACATGGTCGCCGGTGGCGATGACGCGGCCGTACTGCAGCGGGTCGTCAGGTTCGAAGGCGAGCACGACGGCCACGGGCTCGCCCTCCCCGTGAAGCCGCTCGATCATCCGGCGCATCGTTTCCGCGCGGACCATCGGGACGTCGCCGTAGAGCACCAGCACGTCGCCCTCAAAACCCGCGAGCGCCGCCTCGGCCTGCTGCACCGCATGGCCGGTGCCGTGCTGCGGATCCTGCACCACGAACTCGACCCGCCCGGCGAGCGCCTGCTCGAGCTGCTCGCGTCCTTCGCCGACCACCACCACCGTCCGCTCGGGCGCCAACTCGGCGAGGGCGACCATAAGGTGCTCGATCATCGGCCGTCCGGCGAGCGGATGGAGCACCTTGTGCTTCGCACTCCTCATCCGAGTGCCCTTGCCCGCGGCGAGGATCACGGCGGCAAGCGGGCGGGCGGGCGTTTCGGCGAGCTGCGTCATGGCGCGGGGGCATGCCACCATTCGGTTGCGGTTTCCACACCCCTGGGCCAAGGCGCCCACCGATGCATGATTTCCCTTTCCAGATCGTCGGCTTCGATCTCGACGGCACGCTGGTCGATTCCAACCGCGACCTCGCCCCGGCGATCAACCACGCGCTGGCCACCCTTGGCCGCCCGGCGATCCCGCCCGAAACCACGGTCAAGCTGATCGGCGGCGGCTCGCGCCGAATGCTCGAGCGGGCGATGGAACTGACCGGCGGCATGCCGGAAGACGCCGAGTTCGAGGGGTGCTACGGCGAGTTGCTCACGCATTACGAAGCCCACATCGCCGACCATACCCTTCCCTATCCCGGCTGCCTCTACGCGCTCGACGCGCTGCTCGAGCGCGGTTGCAAGCTGGCGGTGATCACCAACAAGATCGAGACATACTCGAGAAAGCTGCTCGATGCGCTCGGCATGTCCGGCCGCTTCGTTGCAATCCTTGGCGGCGATACCCTCGGCCCCGGCCGCGCCAAGCCCGCGCCCGACATGATCGACACTGCGATCTTGATGTGCGGCGGCGGCCGGTTCGCCATGGTCGGCGACTCCAGCTACGACGTGCGCGCCGCGCGCAACGCCAACGTGCCGGTGGTGGCACTGAGCTTCGGCTACAACGATCTGCCCGCCGCTGAGCTCGGCGCCGACGCGGTGATCGATCGTTACGACCAGCTTTTGGGCGCGCTCGAAGCGTTGTGACGGGTGCCGCGGAGCACCCCTTTGACATCCCCTGACTTTTATCCGAACCTCCCGGTGGGGATTGGGGGAGGACTTATGGGCGGTCTCGACGGAGGCATCGCAGCGCTGCGCACATGGTCGCGCGTCGCGCGCGGCGCGATAGCGATCTTCCTCGTCATGCAGCTGCTGCTGATCGTCGGCAACGGCTGCCTGCTGGTCGCCGAGCTCAGCGGCAACGGCGGTAATCTGACCGTATGGGAACCCGCGACGGGCGTAAGAGAAGTGAGCGCCTACAGCCAGCTGTTCGCTGTGCTGCTGGGCGGCTCGGTCGTGCTGCTCGGCCTGTTCTTCCTGCTCGCGGTGATCCCAATCGCGATTTGGATCTACCGAGCCCATGCGAACCTACGCGAGGCAGGCCTGCACGACCTCAAATACACGCCCGGCTGGACGGTCGGCAGCTATTTCGTGCCGCTGGCCAATTTCGTGATTCCGTTTCGCGCCATGCGCGAGCTGCACAACCGCAGCCACGGAGAGGATCAGTGGCAGGCTGACTCGCCGGTCGCCGACGTCACCTCGTGGTGGTCGTGCCACCTCGCCGCGCTGGTCGTGCTCGTGGTCGCCACGTTTGTGGCGATGCTGGCCACAATCCCGAACCTTTACGTGGTCCAGCCGCCGGGAGTGAACACCGGGCTGTTCCTGTTCTCGCTCGTGCTGCTCACCGGCTCTGCCGCATTCCTGTTCCGCACCATCGGGGCGGTGACCAAAGCACAGCGGCAGGGATTGCATATCGCCCAAACAGACGTGTTTGCCTGACAGCGCGATCGGAGACTACCCGCTCACCACCTTGGCAAAACTTGGCAAGAGAGATGGTTCGGGCCTCGCTACCCCATCCCCTCGAATCGCCGATCCGGCAGCAGCCACATGGCCGCAATCGCCAGATAGATCGCAATCGAAAGCGGGAACCACAGGTAGGCCGTGCCGATCGCAAGCGCGTAGGCGAGGATGCTGATCCGGCCCTTGATGCCTTTGCCGGTCGCGTGCGCCAGCCGGCTATCGGGACCGTCGGCCCTGATCAGCGCGAGCCTGAGGAGCCCGTAGGACAGCGTGCACATCAGCATCAGGAAGCCGAACGCAGCGACCGTGTCGCGGGTCACTCCCGCCTCGCCGACCCAGCGGACCACGAACGGCACCAAGCTCAGCCAAAACAGCAGTAGCAAGTTGGCCAGCAGCGCGCGACCGTCGACCTTGTGCGCGGCGTGGAGCATGTGGTGGTGGTTCATCCAGTACATACCGACCTTGATGAACGCGACCGCGTAGGCCGCGAACAGCACCGCCGAGGGCGCGAGCGCGGCCATTCCGGCCTCCTCCGGCACCGGCAGCTCGAGCACCATGATCGTGATGATGATCGCGATGACGCCATCGGTGAATGCCTCGAGACGCTGAGTCTGCATGAAGTCCCCTCCCCGTGCGGCCCGCTCCGGCGATGATCGCAGCAATGAGCGCTGCGCGCCAGCTTTCCGCGCATTTGACACGCCGCCGCTTATGACCGAACCTCTCCGGAGGGTAGCGGGGGCTTTTATGGGCAATCTGGACGAAGCGCGCCGCATGCTGCGCGCGCGGGCGATTGGCGCGAAAGTGGGCATCGGGCTCGTCGTGCTTACAGGCGTGGCGACGGCGGCGGTGATGCTGTTGTGGCCGTTCAGCCTCTCGGACCCTGACGATCTTTCGACCGTCGGCGGGTTGACCTTCTGGGCGCCCGATCTCGCGATGCTGGTGTCGGCGATTCTGGTCGGCATGTGGATCCACCGCGCGCATGCCAACCTGGAGGCAGCGAACCTGCCGGGCCTGGAATACACGCCGGGCTAGTCGATCGGATGGTTCTTCATTCCTTTCGCGTCGTTGTGGAAGCCCTTCTCGGCGATGCGCGAGCTCTGGAACGCGAGCAACGGGGCAGTCGGTGACTATTCCGAAACCGCGCCCGCGCTATTGTGGGTCTGGTGGCTTACCTGGATATTTCGCGGCTTCGCCGGCCTCGATACGGTCGATGGAACGCTGGGATTGATCGGCGTCGCGGCGCTACTGGCATCCGCCATTTCATTGTGGATCATAGTCGAAACGGTTACGCGCCGGCAGGAATCGATCGGCATCGGCGAAGTATTCGCCTGACAGGACGTTACCCGCTCACCACTTTGAGCAGCCTTCGCTCGACCGGCGCAAGCACGCCGGCTAGCTCATGCCCTCGCTTGAGCACCTGGCCGTGTTCGCCGAACAACGCCCACATGCCCTGCCTTCCCCGCAGCGCAGGACGCTTCTCGAGCCGCATCTGCGGCACTTCCGCGGTCCTCCGGAAAGCCGCGAACGCCGCGTAGTCGCGGGTGAAGTCCATCGCGTAATCGCGCCATTCGCCCGCCGAAACCATGCGACCGTAGAGGTCGAGGATGCGCATCAGCTCGAAACGCTCGAAGCCGACCTGCTGCTGGATGTAAGCCCTCGGGAAGGCGACGATGTCGGCTCCGATGGGCGGGTGCCGCATCAGGCCTTGGCGCCGCTCTTGCGTGCGGGCGTGCGTTCCGCTTTCAACTCCTCGAGCTCGGCGCGCAAGGACGCGAGCTCGCGCTCGAGCGATTCGACGCGTTCGCTGGCGCCGTTGCCGTTGGCCATCGCCTGCTCGCAAGCCTCGTCGCAGGGAGTGCCGTAAGGGATGAATTCCTTGAGCCAGGTCTCGGCCGGAACCAGCGTCGAGCGTGCCTTGAGGCCGACCATCGTGGCGCCCTCGGGCACGTCGTCGGTCACCACCGCGTTGGCGCCGACGCGGGCGCGCTTGCCGACCGTGATAGGCCCGATGATCTGTGCGCCCGAGCCGATGATCACGTCGTCCTCCAGCGTCGGGTGGCGCTTGCCGCCGATTCCGTTGGTCGGGTTGGTGCCGCCCAGCGTGACGCATTGATAGATCGTCACGTTGTCGCCGATCTCGGCGGTCTCGCCAATCACCGTGAAGCCGTGGTCGATGAAGAAGTTGCGGCCGATCTTCGCGCCCGGATGGATATCGATCGCGGTGATCCAGCGAGCCGTGTGGTTGACCAGACGGGCGAGGAAGTAGAGCTCACCCTCGAACAGCCAGTGGGCGAGGCGATGGAAGCCGAGTGCCCACACCCCCGGGTAGAGCAGGATTTCGGCTCGCGAACGCGGCGCGGGATCGCGCGCGCGGATCGAGTCCAGATAGGCGGTCAGCCGATCGAACATTGTTCCCGATTCTCCCTCAATCCCGTCTCTAAAGCAAGCGGGGCTCTTCAGAGCCGTGGACGGCCTCCAGGGCGGCACGCCATATAGATTGGGTGGCGGGCACCTTGCGTTCAAGACTGAGACGATCGATCGCGGCGACGAGCTTCTCGAGATCGGCCCACGACCGGCCCGCGCGCGGCACCAGGTAGTCGGCCGCCTCGGCGCCGAGCGCCAAACCGCGTTGCTCCGCCTGGGAATAGAGCAACTCCTCGGCCATGGCATCGTCCGGCGGGCCGATCTCCAGTTGCAAGGCAGCGCCGAGACGGCTGCGCAAGTCGGGGAGCGCGATGTCCCAGGGCGGCTCGCCGGCGACGATGAGTAGCGGCGTTCCCTGTTCCTGCGCACGGTTCCAGCGGTGGAACAACTCCGTCTCATCGAGGGTCTGCGCATCGTCGATGGCTTCACCCTGGCCGCTCTCGGCGAACCAGCGCGCAAACAGCGACTTGCCCGAGCGCGGCGGGCCGGTGAGGACAGCCGTGCGGAACGGCCAGTTCTCGGGATGAGCCAACGCGTCCGCGGCGTGGACATTGGCGGAGCCGATGACGATGCGCGACGGGCCGCTCGAAGTCGCAACCAGCGGGAGGGGGATTTGCGTCACACCGCGCCTCAGCGCGAGATGCCGAGCGCGTTGGGGCCCTGGGTCACTTGCCAGCCGGCTGCGCGCAACGCGTTGGCCAAGCCGCCAAGGTCGCCGAGGTATGTCACCCGGAACACCGAGGTGCCGCCGATCGCGATCGAGCTGGTCGCGACCCCGCGCACACCCGAGGCCCCCCGCACCGAGGCGAGCGCGCTGTCGACCGAGCGTGCATCGGGCGTCGCGACCTGCACGGTGTAGGTGCCGAGGGCGACCGGTACATCGGGCGTGGGCGTGCCGGCCGGCGTAGCCGGACCGACTTCGCTCGGAACGACCTCATTCGCAGCCGCGGCCTCCTCGGCGCGGCGCGCGGCCTCGATCAGCGCGCGAACCTCGGGACTGATCTCGACGTTGCCGAGCGCGAGCGTCGGATCGGGCCGCAGCTTGCCCTCGGCGAGCGCGCGGGTGAACATCTCGTCGAAGCGTTCCACCGCGCGATCGAGCATCGCCGGGACCTGTTCCGAACTCTGCACGCGCAGAGTGAATTCGCCGAGGTATCGGCTGTCCGGCCCGTAGCGGCCCGTAAAATGCCCCTCGACCGGACCGCCCGGATAAAGGTAGCGCAAGTTGGCGATCGGGATCAGCACGTCGGCCGCGCCGAACTGGTCGAGGATATCGTTCCACCATGCCCGGCTGCGGCGCCCGGTTTGACCGTAGGTCAGCAGCAGCGATTCGCCGCCCGCGCCCGAGGGGCGGACGTAGTCGATGGCGCTGCCGCCGAACTGGGTCTCGGCCCAGACGCGCTGCCAGGGGTTGCGCACCTCGAACATCGTCTGCGTGCCGCCCGTGATCAGCACCGGCAGGGTCAGCATCGGCGCCGAGCGAGCGCGCTCGCCCTCGCCCCCGAGAAGCCCGCCGGCGCGCGCGCGGTCGAACACCACGCCGAGCGTGGCGATGTAGCGGCGCGGTCCCAGCCGCTCCTGCTCCACCACGATTGCCGAGACCAGGCCTTCCAGCTGGGAATCGGGAATGTCGGGACCGCCGAGCTTTTCCCAGGCCTGCTTCTGCGCCTCGCGCCAGCCCTTTAGCCGAGCGTCCTCGGGGTTTTTGCCGGTGACGTCGACTTTGATGCCGCGCACCTCGATGTCCTCGCTGCTCGCGACCGGGATGATCCCACGGTCGCCGCCGACCTGAGCGACCAGCGCCACGCCGAGAGCGAACAGCAGCGCCCCCGCGAGCAGGACCCACAGGCGGCGCATGGGCGGGACTTTGGGGAGAGCGAGACTGGCCATCGGGGAAATCGGCGGCCTTTTGCCCAATGGCGAGTGGAAATCCAAGCGCGAAAGGATAAAGCGACCCCCGATGTCTGCGAACAACCCTCCGTCCGACCGCTACACCTATGCCCAAGCGGGCGTTTCGATCGATGCCGGTAATGCGTTGGTCAAGGCGATTGGCCCGCTGGTGAAGGCGACGCGTCGCCCTGGTGCCGACGCGGAGATCGGCGGCTTCGGCGGGTTCTTCGATCCGAAGGCGGCCGGCTATTCCGATCCCTTGCTAGTTGCTGCCAACGACGGTGTCGGCACCAAGCTCAAGCTCGCGATCGACTTCGACCGGCATGACACAGTCGGCATCGATCTCGTCGCGATGTGCGCCAACGACTTGATCGTGCAGGGCGCCGAGCCGTTGTTCTTCCTCGACTATTTCGCCACGGGCCAGCTCGATACCGGCGTCGCCGAACGGGTCATCGCGGGGATCGCCAAAGGTTGTACGATTGCCGGCTGCGCGCTGATCGGCGGCGAAACTGCCGAGATGCCAGGGATGTACGCGCCGGGCGACTACGATCTCGCCGGCTTCTGCGTCGGCGCGGTCGAACGCGGCGAGCAGGTGACCGGCGAGCGGGTGGCCCCGGGGCACGTCCTGCTCGGCCTCGCCAGCTCGGGCGTGCATTCGAATGGCTATTCGCTGGTACGCCGGCTCGCGGCGGACCTGGGCTGGTGGATGGACCGTCCCGCGCTGTTCGATCCCGAGCGGCTGTTGATCGAATCGCTGATCGAGCCGACGCGGATCTACGTGAAGAGCCTGCTGCCCGTGATCCGGGCGGGCAAGGTCGACGCGCTCGCCCACATCACCGGCGGCGGATTGCTCGAGAATATCCCGCGCGTGCTGCCCGAAGGCGCGCACGCGGTGATCGACGCCGACGCCTGGGAGCAACCGCGGCTGATGGCGTTCCTCCAGGGCCAGGGCAATATCGAGCCGGGCGAGATGGCGCGTACCTTCAATTGCGGCGTCGGCATGGTGCTGGCAGTTCCGGCCGAGCTTGCCCGCGAGACTGCCGCCGAGCTCGAGGCCGAGGGCGAAGAAGTCATGCGCATCGGCGAGGTGACCGAGGGACCGCGCGGCTGCACCGTGCGCGGCTCGGCCGGCGCCTGGAGCGCCAAGGCGGACTGGAGCGCGACGCATGAGGCGTGAGTGCGACCAATCTCCCTCCCGCCTGCGGGAGGGGTTAGGAGTAGGCGAGTGCTCGGGCCTCGGACTGCCCCACCCCCGACCCCTCCCGCAAGCGGGAGGGTAGAAGTGAAAGCGAAGGTCGCGGCCCTGATCTCCGGCAACGGCACCACGATGTCGGCGCTGCTCTACGCCTCGCGCCTGCCCGATTGCCCCTACGAGATCGTGCTCGTCGCCAGCAACCAGCCCGAGGCGCCCGGCCTGAGGATCGCCGAGGCCGAAGGCATCGCGACTTTCGCCCGCAGCCACCGCGGTCACGCTCGCGAGGCACACGAGGCGATCATGGACGAGGCGTTGCGCAGAGCCGGCGCCGAGTACCTCGCGCTATGCGGCTACATGCGCATCCTGACCGAAGGTTTCGTCGATCGTTGGACGGGGCGAATGCTCAACACCCATCCCTCGCTGCTGCCGAAGTACCCGGGCCTGCACACCCACGAACGAGCGATCGAAGCCGGTGACAGCCACGGCGGCTGCTCGGTTCACGTGGTGACGGCCGAGCTCGACGCAGGCCCGCTGCTCGGCCAGGTGCCGGTGGCGATCCTACCCGGAGATACCGCCGAGACGCTCGCCCGCCGGGTGCTGATGGCGGAGTACCAGCTCTATCCGCGGATGCTCGGCGACTACGTGGCGCGCGAACGCTCGCCCGAGTGGCTTTCCGCGCAAGTCCGCGAGCGGGCGATGGCGCTGCCCGAGGCCGAGGAGACGCTTTCGCACGGCATGCCCTGCTTCGGAATCGTCAAGGGCAAGAAGTTCGCCTGGGTCAGCCTCGACCACCACGGCGACGGCAAGACGGCGCTGCTGGTCAAGATCAGCGGGCCGGACGAGCAGGCCCAGCTGATCGAGAACGACCCCGACCGCTACTACCGCCCGGCTTATTTCGGCGACGGCTGGATCGGCATCCGCCTCGACCTCGGCGACACCGACTGGAACGCGATCGCCGACTGGCTGGCGCGCAGCTGGCGCAGCGTCGCGCCGAAGAAGCTCACGTCGCTATTGGATGTGGCTGACGAGTTTTAGTTCCTCCCCCACTGAGAGAGGGGGACCAGGTGCCCCCCTCCCCGTTCCGAGGAGGAACTACCCGACGATTTCTTCGGGCTTGAAGAAGAAGTCGATCTCAATCGCGGCGTTCTCGTCGCTGTCCGAGCCGTGGACCGAGTTAGCCTCGATGCTTTCGGCGAAGGTCTTGCGGATCGTGCCTTCGGCGGCGTCGGCCGGGTTGGTCGCGCCCATCACCTCGCGGTTGCGCTTTACCGCGTCGTCGCCTTCGAGGACCTGGACCACCACGGGACCGCTGGTCATGAACTCGACCAGCTCGCCGAAGAACGGGCGTTCCTTGTGCACCGCGTAGAACCCCTCGGCCTGCTCGCGGGTCATGTGGATGCGCTTCGACGCAACGACGCGCAGGCCGGCGTCCTCGAGCATCTTGGTGACGGCGCCGGTCAGGTTGCGGCGGGTGGCGTCGGGCTTGATGATCGAAAAGGTGCGGGTGGCCGCCATCGGGATGTCCGTCGGAATGGGAGTGGAGATTTGCGCGGCGCCCTAGCGAGGGGCGCCGGGAGTCGCAACCCTCAGGGGCCTTCGACCCAGCGCCCGTCTTCCTGCTTCCAGAAGCGCCGCTCGATATCCTCGCGCTCGCCAAGCATGCGCCAGGTGCCGCGAGCGGCGTCGATGGTGCGGTTGTCGAAGAACAGGAAGGCGCGCTCGAAACCGAACGCCTCCTCGCGCCACTTCCCATCGGCGAAAGCGACGTAACGCGCTTCGTTCTCGGCGGCGCACGCGTCGCCGAGCAGCACTGGCTGGCGTGCAGCGTGCACCTCGCCGGCGCGGCCGTGGGCCAGGAAGTCCTCGGGGAACTGCTCCCACAGCGCCTTATCGATGGCAGCGAGTTGGTTCGAATCGTCCGACACGACCAGCAGTCGCTCCCCCACCCCCTTCACCGACCTGGCGATGCGCGGCAGCGCGGTTTCCACCGGGTCGCGCGACAGCAGGTAGAAGTCGACCCGCATCCTGCTTGCCCTACCGCCGCACCACTCGAGGGCGATCAGCCTTCGAGCGTGTCACGCACGAAACGGTCGATCAGCCGCACGCCGAAGCCGGTCGCGCCCTTGTCCCAGGTCGCCCCGGGCTTGTCCGCCCAGACCATCCCGGCGATGTCGAGGTGCGCCCAGGGCGTCGCGTCGTCGATGAAGCGCTGGATGAATTGTGCCGCGCTGATCGAGCCGGCCCATCGCGGGCCGACGTTCTTCATGTCGGCGATCTGCGAATCGATCAGCTTGTCGTAAGCGGGCGAGAGCGGGAAGCGCCACAGCTTGTCGCCGCTCGCCAGACCTGCCTTAATGAGCTTGTCGGCGAGCCCGTCGTCGTTTGCGAACAAGCCGCCGTGCTCGTGACCGAGCGAGATGATCATCGCACCGGTCAGCGTGGCGAGATCGATGATCGTGGCCGGATTGAACTCCTTCTGCGCCCAGGTCAGCGCGTCGCACAACACCAGGCGACCCTCGGCGTCGGTGTTGATCACCTCGACCGTCTGCCCCGACATCGTAGTCACGATATCGCCCGGCCGCTGCGCATTGCCGTCGGGCATGTTCTCGACCAATCCGCACACGCCGATGACGTTGGCTTTGGCCTTGCGCAGCGCGAGCGAGAGAAGCGCGCCCGCAACCGCACCAGCGCCGCCCATGTCCCACTTCATGTCCTCCATCCCGGCGGCGGGCTTGATCGAGATGCCGCCGGTGTCGAAGGTGACGCCTTTGCCCACGAATACCGTCGGCTGTCCGCTCTTGCGGCCACCGAGCCACTTGAGCGCGAGCAGCCGAGGCGCCCGGGCGGAGCCCTGGTTGACGCCGAGCAGGGCGCCCATGCCGAGCTTCTTCATCTCGGGCTCGCCAAGGAACGAGACTTCCACTCCGGTACCCTTGAAGCGCTCGATGCAGCGTTCGACGAAGCTTTCGGGATAGACCACGTTGGGAGGATCCGTGACCAGCGTGCGGGTGAATTCGACGCCCTCGGCGAGAGCCTCTTCGATCTTCCAGGCTGCCTCGGCCCCCTTGGGGGCACCGAACACCGCGACCTTTGCAAGCGTGCGCTTCTGCTCGTCCTTGAGCTTGGTGCGGTAGGCGTCATGGCGCCACGCCCGCAGCCGCAGGCCGAGCAGCACCGACGCGACCGCCTCGGCATCGAGCCCGGCCGCATCGAGCGCGAGCGTCTCGTCGCCCGAGGTCAGGTATTTCGCGGCCAGCGCGGCACCGGCGCGCTCGAGCGCGGCTTGGCGTCCCCCCTCGTCCTTGGCGCCGTTCGGCCCGGCGCCGGCCAGCGCCAGCCGCACCACGTCTCCATCCCGCTCGACGAAGCTCTCGAAGACCTGCCCGGCCTTGCCGGTGAAGCGCGCCACCTTCGCGCCCTCGACGACGGCACGCTCGAGATCGTCGGGCAGCTTGCCTTGCTCGACAATTCGCGCGACCAGGCGGGCGTCCGCGGGCTGGACGGCGCTGTTGAAACTAATCTGCATGCTCTCTCCGCTCGAACGTGTGGGAGGCGCGGCGGCGTGCCGCAGTTCGGAATAGCTGGCGTTGCAGTTAGAGTTGACCGGTGACATAGGCAAGGGATGCCCCCCGGCCCCCTGCCCCCGTCGCGACGCTTGCAGCGGCTTCGGCAAGGCGCTTTCCTCGGCTTCTCCGCGTTATGCCTCGTCCCTCTGTCCGCCTTCGCGCAAGAGGGTCAGGCGCCCGGCGTCGCGGGCGCCGACGAGCCCGAGGAGATCGGTCGTCAGCGTGAAGGGCTGCCCCAGCCCGTGGGTGACGTGCCCGGGGACGAGGCTCCGGGCGAGCGGGAGATCGATTTCGAAGCCGACGGGCTCGAATACGATAGCGACACCGAAGTCGTCACCGCCCGCGGCAACGTGATTCTGCGCTCGGGCGACCAGTCGGTGCGCGCCGACGCGGTGAGCTGGAACCGGATGTCCGGCCAGATCGTCGCCACCGGCAACATCCGTTTCGTCGACGAGGACGGCAACCAGCTGTTCACCGACCGGCTCGAGCTGACCGACGAGCTCAAGGCCGGAGCAATGAGCAACCTGCTGCTCGCGTTCCGCGAAGGCGGCCGGTTGGCGGCGATCGAGGGACGCCGCAACGAAGCCGGCGACATCGAGCTGATCCGGGCCGCGTATTCGGGCTGCGAGGTGGTCGACGAGGACGGGTGCCCCAAGCAGCCAAGCTGGCGCGTCACCGCGCGACGCGTATTCTACGACAACGCGAAGAAGCGGATCCGATTCGAAGGCGCGTTCCTCGAGCTGTTCGGGCATCGGGTGCTGCCGTTGCCGGGGCTTGCGGTCCGTTCGGACGGGGGCGCCGCCTCGGGGTTCCTGATTCCCGATCTGGCGCTGACCGCATCGAATGGCGTCGAGATCACCGGCAGTTATTACCATCGAATCGCCGAGAACCGAGACCTGCTGCTGTCGGCCTATCTCTACACCGAGGTGGCCCCGATGGTTTCGGGCCAGTACCGCGCGCTGACTGGGGACGGCGCGTACCAGATCACCGGCTACCTCACTTACGGCTCGCGCGTTCCGCTCAACGCGGCGGTGCCGAACAGCGAGAAGGATATCCGCGGCTACCTGTTCGCCAACGGCCGCTTCCAGCTCGACCCGAACTGGAGCGTGACCGGTTCGCTGCGCTATGCGTCCGACCGCACGTTCCTGCGCCGCTACGACATCAGCCGCGATGATCGGCTGCGTTCGATGGTCGACGTCGAGCGGATCGGCAGCAAGAGCTACCTGTCTATCGCCGGCTGGGTGACCCAGGCGACCTTGGTGCCGACGCCGCAGGGCCTGGTGCCGATCGCATTGCCGGTGATCGACTATCGCCGCCGCATCGACGATCCGGTGCTAGGCGGACAGATCGAGTTGCAGGCCAATTCGCTGGCGATCACGCGCACCTCGGGGCAGGATACCCAGCGCGCTTTCGCCCGCGCGCAATGGCAATTGCGCCGCATCACCGCCTGGGGACAGGAAGTCACTCTGACCGCGCTGCTACGCGGCGACGTCTATCACTCGGATGAGAATCTGCTGACCGTGACGCCGTCCTACCGCGGCGACATGGGCTGGGAAGCGCGCGGAGTGGCGATCGGAGCGGTCGACGTGAAGTGGCCGTTCGTCGGCAGCTTCATGGGCGGAACGCAAGTGTTCACGCCTCGCCTGCAATTCGTAGCCAGCCCGACACTCAAGAACATCGACGTTCCCAACGAAGACGCGCGCTCGATCGACCTGGAAGACAGCAACCTGTTCGCGCTCAACCGCTTCGGCGGGTACGACCGGATCGAGGACGGCGCGCGCGTGACTTACGGCGTCGATTGGCAGCTCGACTGGCCCGGCTGGCGCGTCAAGGCGACGATCGGGCAGTCGTACCGGCTGACCGACAAGCCCACGCTGTTCCCGCAGGGTACCGGGCTGACCTCGGAGTTCTCCGACTGGGTCGGGCGGACCGAAGTACGCTATCGCGACTTCATCAAGTTCACCCACCGGTACCGCGTCGACAAGGACAACTTCGCGGTTCGCCGGAACGAGATCGACGCCACCGTCGGCAGCGACGAGACGTACCTCGAACTCGGCTATCTGCGGCTCAACCGCGACATCGACCTGACTTTCGAGGACCTGCAGGACCGCGAGGAGCTTCGCGCGGCCGGCCGGTTCGCTTTCGGGCGGTTCTGGTCGGTGTTCGGCTCGGCCGTGGTCAATCTGACCGATCGAGAGGAAGATCCCTCGTTCACCTCCGACGGCTTCAAACCGCTACGCACGCGGCTCGGCATTGCTTACGAGGACGATTGCCTCGAGTTCGGATTCACCTGGCGGCGCGACTACGTGCAAGTAGCCGACGTCGAGGACGGCGACAGCTTCCGCGTCTACTTCTCGCTCAAGAACTTGGGCTTCCGGCGATAGCAGGGCGGCCTGACCGTTGGCAGCTTACGCCAAACGCGCTATCCGCCCAAGGGCCTGTACTCCTAACCCGCAACGGCCTGGACGGAGCGGATTTTGGCGCAGGGCTAG
>CBHCZH010000032.1:0-30136 GCA_965977975.1 uncultured bacterium | reverse complement strand
AGATCGCCTGCCGGGGGGAAGTCATCCTGTGCGGAGGCGTGGTCAATTCCCCGCACCTGCTCGAACTGTCGGGCGTCGGCGATCCGGCGGTTCTGCGCGCGGCGGACATCAAGGTCCGTCACGCGCTGGGCGGCGTGGGCAAGAACCTGCAGGACCACTGGTGCACCATGCTGCGGTTCCGCCTGCGGCCGGGCGCGCCGTCGATCAACACGGCGGCGCGCGGGATCGGCCTCATGGGCGAGGTCGCGAAATATCTTCTCGCCAGGAAGGGCACGCTATCCGCGCCGCCTGCCTCTGTCATGGGGTTCGTCCGTAGCGAGCCGGTGCTCGACCTCCCGGACATCCAGGTCAATACGGTGACCGCCTCGGCCGATCCCGCCACGGGCGAGATCGATCGCTTTCCCGGCGTCACCATCGCCGCTTGCCATCTGCGTCCGGCAAGCCGCGGCTCGATCCACGTCACCACCGCCGACGCGGCCCGTCAGCCGCGCATCCTGCTCAACTTCCTCGACGCTGCCGAGGATCGCCGGAAGATCGCCGCGGGTCTTCGCATCTGCTGCGAGATATCCCGCCAGCCCGCGCTCGGACCAGTAATCGAAGGGCCCGCCGGCGACCACCCGGACGAGAATGAAGAGGCGTCACTGCTCGAACATGCCCGCACCTTCGGCTACGGCATCTTCCACGGCGTGGGCACCTGCGCGATGGGTGCCGGCGAGGATGCTGTCGTCGATCCGCGCCTGCGCGTGCGCGGCATCGCGGGCCTGCGCGTGGCGGACGCCTCGATCATGCCGCGCATTGTCTCGGGTAACACCAACGCGGCCGCGATCATGATCGGCGAAAAGGCGTCGGACCTGATCCTGGCCGACGCCTGATCGGCGGACAACACGAGCGGACCGCCGCGTCCGCGATACCGGGCGACAAGCGCCGCAGCGCCGCAGATAGCTATGGTCCGCGCGGCAAGATCCCGACGTGGTCCGAACCTTACGAGTTCGTATCGCTCTTGAAGTTTTCCAGATATTCGGTCGACAATTTCGACCACCGGAGCGAAGCCTGCATTCCGCCATCGACGAGCAGGTCCGTGCCCGTGATGTAGGATGCCTCGGGGCCGGCAAGCCAACAGACGGCGGCGGCAATGTCCTCGGCGTTCCCGAGCCGCGCGATCGGCTGGCTGGCGATGGTCTGGTCGATCGGCGCACCGTGCTTGCGTTCATGGCGGATCATCGCGGTTGAAATGATGCCCGGGCTGATGGAGAGCAAACGCGCGCCCCGAGCGCCCCACTCGGCGGCTTGCGCTTGCACGCGAAGCTGATTGGAGCGCTTTGCAAGCCAGTATGACCCGATGCCAGTGTCGTGGCCGCTCACGCTCTGCACCACGGCCTTCAGATCCTCGATCGGCGCGAGAGCCAGCTTTTCCTCTACATCCAGCGGGACTGGAGCATAATAAGCGGCATTGCTGGCGGTTACGAAAGCCACCGTGCCCTTGGCGGCCAGCGGCCTGAACGCATTCAGGATGTGGATCGTGCCGACAAGGTTCACGTTGAAGATCGTCTCCCAGTCCGCCATGCCCGGAGAGACACCCGCCGTATGCACCAGGGTACCGAACTGTCCGGTCTTGGCTACCAATTCGGCAAGTTCATTTACGGAAGCCGGGTCGGCCACGTTGATAACCGCGGACGACACCTTGTAGCCATCTTCCTCGAATTGCCGTGCCGTGTCGGTTAGGATCTCGGGATTGTTGTCCGCGAGCACAAGTTGCTTGCCAACGCCCAGGCGGCGGGCGCATGCAAGACCCAGTCCGCGAACGCCGGTGATGACGACGACATTATCAGTCATGTTTCTCTCTCGCTCTCTCTTAATGTTATCGGGAAACGTTCTAGGGTTCTTCAACGCGACGAAGAGGCGGCGGCCGCCATCTCGGCTTCCTGGCTCCACCTCATCCAGCGTAAAAAGGGTTCGTCCTCGTCGTCTCCTGCGGAAGCTTCTCGATCCAGTCTTCGTCCATATAGACGTGGTAGATCGCACCATTTGGCCCTGTCAGACCAAATGCACCGGCTGGTAAGGAACTGAGGGCAGGGCGGGCTGATGCCTCGTCCTCGAAAGCCGACCAGCCCGTTGCGCTACTTCAATTCATCGCCCGAGGTGATCCGCCTCGTGATGATGATGTGCGTGCGGTTTCCGTTGTCGTTGAGGAACCTTGAAGATCTGCTGTTCGAGCGCGGGATCGACATCTGTCACAAAACCGTGCGCCACTGGCGGAACAGGTTCGACTCCGTTCGGCAGGGGGCTACGTTGAGTGCCCGCATCGCCGGAAGCGGGATCGGCAGCCCGCACGGTGTCTCACGCGTGAGACAGGTGCGGTGCCGATCAGCGTTTCAGGCCAGTGCGCGCCATCCGGCGATAGAGCGTGGCCCGGCCAATGCCCAGCGAGCGAGCCGCTTCGCTGGCATTGCCCCCTGCGACGGCGAGCGCTTTGCGCACCACACTGCGCTCGCTTTCCGCAAAGGAGGGCAGCTCGGATTCGCCGAGGAATTCCTCGATCGGCCGCGCCTCGACACGCCTGTCGCCGAGGCCGAAGCGCAGGCGCGCTGCTCGGCTGGCTCCGATGACCATGCCGTCGTGGTCGGCGGCGAGCAGCTCGGTGCCCGCTTGGTCATTGTCGGACAGGAAGATAATGCGACGTCCGTCGAACTCTCGGCAAAACAGGTCGCGCTCGATGCGGCGTGCGGCGTCTCGCACGAGCGCGATGATCATCTCCGCGGCCGCCAGGTTGTGATCGTCGCGGCAACTCGACACGTCGAGCGCAGCAACGAGCCTTCCATTTGCATCGTGCACCGGAGCATCCATGCAGCTGATGCCAATGTTGCGGCTGGCGAAATGTTGGTCCCGGTGAATGACGACCGGCCGGTCCTCGGCGAGGCAAGTGCCGATACCATTCGTCCCTTCCTCGGCTTCGCCCCAGCGTCCGCCCTCGACCACTCCAGCCGCGGCGAACGTCTGCACATCGCCGTCGGTCACGCGACGCTCGAGAATCACGCCCCTGGCGTTGGTCAGGACCACGCCGCACCCCGATCGGCCCACCGAACGGAACACTTGGTCGAGCACCGGCGAAGCCACTGCAAGCAGCAGATCGTGCTGGGCCCGAAGATCGGCGAGCTGACGCCCTCCCATCCGCTCAGGCCGTGGCTCCGTCTCGGGGTTCAGGCCATGGTGGAGCATGGAGCGGCACCACGATGCCGCCACGGTCGACCTTGCCGCCTCCACCCGAGATCGGATCGCATCGAGCACCAGGGCGGTGTGGTGGATCGCAGCTTGAGTCACTGTGTTCTCCCGGCTGACAAGATCGCGCGCCAGCGTCGGTCTGTCAAAGTCGATCACTCCAGATTTAGGGCCTCCGATGGTACATTGGCGGATCGTCGCTCAGCTACGCACAAGTTCGTCCATGAAGTTGGCCATCACGGCGACGTAACCGTCGATCTCCTCGGCCGTGTGAGCGAACGATGCCTGCGGCCCGGCGCTGACGATGCAATCCCAATATCCTCTATTGGCCATGAACACCCGCCGGGCATCGAGCATGTCGAGGTCCATCGAGGCGCGCGCTTCCTTATAGTTGCGCGGGAACTCGGTCGTCAGGCACATGCCCGACCGGGGCCCGAGGCGAAACGCACGGCACGGCAGGTCAAGGTCGCGACAGATGGCGTCGATCCCGTCCGCCATGCGCGCGCCGAGATGAGAGATGCGTTCGTAGGCGGACTCCGTGAGCACGTGCTCGAGCATCGCTCTGGCGACCGCCATCGACAGGGCATTGCCATAGAGCGTGCCGCCCAGGCCGATGCCGGACCGGCGGTGGAGGATGTCGAGATGGCGCTCCACATGATCCGCCACCTCACGGGTCATGCCGTAGGCCGCGAACGGCACGCCTGACCCGAACCCTTTCCCCAACGTCATGAAGTCGCTTTTCAGCTGCCACTTCCTCGTCAGACCGCCATAGGCGAAGGAGTAGGTGTGAGCCTCGTCGATGCACAGCATCGTGCCCGTCTCGCTGGTGATCTGGCGCAATCCTTCGAGATAGCCCGGATCCGGCGTCACCAGCGTGCAATTGGTCATCGTCGGCTCTGTGAGGACCAGCGCGACATCGCGCTGTTGCAGCACCCGTGAAACCGCTTCGAGATCATTGAACGGGAGGATAATCGTGTCTTCCGCACGCCTGCCCGACATTCCCTGGTATTCCGGGACGTTGTGCCCGTCATGGGAGACGACCAGCGTCTCCTCGAGATGTCCGTGATACTTGCCTTCGAAGACGACCAGCTTGCGGCGGCCCGTCATGTGACGCGCGATGCGCATGATGTCGGTATTCGCCCCCGAAGCGGAGACGGTGAATTGCCACGATGGCATGCCGGTCTGCGCGGCGAGCAGCTCCGCCGCGGCGATGGCGTCCTCGGTTGGCAGCAGGAAGTGGGCGCCTTTGCGATATTGCCGGGCAAGGGCCTCCTCGACCTCCGGCGCGCCGAAGCCGATCGTCATCGACAGATCCGAAACGTTCATGTCGACATAGCGATTGCCGTCGGGATCGAAGAAGCTGGCCCCCTGCCCGTGATCGGCAAACAGTTGGGGATGGGAATAGTAGCCCGCCATCCAGGAATTGGGCACGCCCGCCGGCATGACCGGTAGGGCGCGCTCCCTCAGGGCGTTCGATGCGCGGGTCCGTTCCCGGAAGCGGGCGAGCTCCCGCTGGTCGATCCGGGCTACACGATCACGGTCAGCGACAAAGCCCTTGCGGTCATCGATCTCGAGCGACGTCATTATGGCAAGCTCCTGCGTGCCGCGTGGTGCGCCGGCACAAGTTTGTTCTGTTAACGTATTGAACCAGTTCTACTATTCCTGAGAAGGCTGCGAATAGACCTTCTTGCCCATGAACCACGTGGCGAGCACTCTTGTGTCGCCCACCTTCTCGGGTTGGCCCGCATGGGCGAGTTGGATGATATCCTGATCGACAATGATGAAATCGGCCGACTTCCCGACTTCGAGCGATCCGATCTCCGCGCGCCGGTTGAGCGCGCTCGCGCCATCGATGGTGTAGGCGGCGATCAGATCCTCGATGGTGAGACGCTGCCAGGGGCTAAGCGGGGGCATGCCGCGGCGGGCCCGCGTCAACCCGATCTCCATGTTCACGAAGGGCTGCGGGTCCTGCGTAAGGACCGGCGCGTCCGATCCCGCAATGAGGGTCGCCCCGGCATCCTTGGTCGTCTTCGCGGGATAGGTGCACTGCTCGAAATAGCCGTTCGGATTGTGGAGCGCCTCGTAGCTGTTGCCCTGCACCTTGTCGAAGAACGGGATCGTGCTGAGGTCGTAACCTGTCGGTTCGGCATACATCCAGCTATAGGTATAGGCCACGTACAGGCGGTTGGCGCCGATGCGCTCTACATCAGCGGGCGTGGCACACTGAACGTGAGCCAGGGTGTCGGGAAGGGTGTTGACGCCGTCCGCGCTGCGCGCCGCCTCGATGGCATCGAGCGCCATACGCACCGCGGTTTCGGTGATCACATGGATGTGCACCGCATAGCCCCGCAGGTGCGCCTGCATGACGTAATCGTCAAAGGTCCACGGCGCGTGCTGCGGAACGCCGTAGGAAATCGCGCACTGGGCGGGATGAAAGCCGTAGCGCTCGGTGAAGTCGGCAATCGCTACAGCCGAACTGACCTCGCTAGGCACCGCCCGCGCATAGACGCATTCGGGCGACGAGATGTCGACGTAGCCCTTGACCGAAAGAAACCCCTGCGCGTCCTTCTCGAAGATCGGCTGCAGGTACGGCACGGGGCGCGGCGATGCGCCGAACGTCGGCGGCACGTTGTTGGGATTGGCCTCCATACCGCCGTCCGCGAAGATCTTCACGGAATCCGCCGTCGCCAGCGGATTGTTCGCATACTTGCGCCTGATCGCGTCCGCCTCGGCGAACAGCCTCTCCCAGTTGACGCGGCCGTCGGCGTCCCGGAAGTCTTCCGGCTGCCAGAGTTGCGCCATGTTCACGCGGAAGGTCTGCTGACCATTTCGCTGCAGCTTGTCGTAGACGTCGTAGATGCTGCCCGACCCCAGGATGCTGCTCGAGTGCGAGGGGGATGCGTCCCAGACCGCCGTGATGCCAACGCTGTTGAGTCGATGCGCCAGCCGCTGCGGTTCGGCCAGCAGCTTTGCGAAGTCCTCGACCGCCGTCTCCGACGTGTCGATCGCGTTTCTACCGTCGTCCTGGATATCGCCGCTGGGCTCGCCGGTGCTGTCGACGCCGACCAGCGCCTTATAGTGAGCGAAATCGGTCTCGAGCGTTTCCTTGGAATAGCCGACGGTATCCCCCTTCGCGTTTTTTGCGAGCGCCAGGGCCCTGCTGTTGTACGCGCTGTGGTGGAAGTCCCAGCCGGTCATTATGACCGGGTTGTCCGGCGCCGCCGCGTCCAGCGCCGCCCGAAGCGTCGGATGGTCGGGATCGGTCTGATTGCCAGCCGCATACTCCCATTGGGAGACGGCCAGCCATTTCCCCGGAGCGAGCTTCGCGTCAGCGATGCACTCGCGCACCCGTGAGGCTATTTCCGCAAGCGTATAGGGCTTGGCTTGCAGGTTGCAGCCGCCGAAGTCGACGATCCCCTGCGGATGGATGTGAGAATCGACGAGGCCTGGCAGGACGAGCTTCCCGCCGGCATCTTCCACCACCGTCTCGCGACCGATGAAGGCGCCGACCTCGGCGTTGCTACCCACAAACACGAGCTTGCCGTCCGTTACGGCCAGGGCTTCCACGACACGGTGCGATCCGTCCACCGTGTAGATGCGGCCATTTCTTAGCACCAGATCGGCCTCGGTCGGGCCAGCAGCAAACGCTGGCGCCAGCGAGATGGAGGCGATCGTCAGCGATGAAGCGACCGCCGCCGCACCGAGTTTGGTAGGCCAGCGGCGTCTCGCGTTATATCCGATGCCCATCGTCATTCTCCTAACGCGGATGGCGCCCGGCGCCTGCCGTAGTACGTCCGGACGCCCCCGTTGCAGGGACATCCTAACGCCAGTCGTGTGCGAAGATCGCAGCGTTGCGAGACATCGTTTTCGATTTTCCGTGCCAAGTTTCCCGCCCGCTGGTCATAGGATTGAAACATGGTCCGGATTGTGTCAGGCTCGGATACTCCGTATCCGTGGGGAACACTGCATGCTCGACTTCACCACACGCATGATGCCAGAGCGCGGGCGCGCCGAGCAGTATTCCGCTGTACTTGGCGCGTATTACAGCTCTATTGAAGAGGAGCGCCAAGTCCTTGCGGAGATAAAGGAACTGGATGTCCTTGACGCCTTCTCGATGGCGTTCGATCTGGGCAGACTGAGTTGCTCCGTGCATAAATGCAACTCGCCGCTTCATCGTTACCACGTACGGCGCAGCTCGACGCAGTCGGGCTACTCTCTTCAGTACATCGTGGAAGGCAATCTCACGATCGTAAGCGACGATCATTGCCATGAGGTCGGCCCCGGAGATTTGGTCTTTCTCCGCTCCCGCAAGGTCCTGGAATATCATGCCTCATCGTTGGGCAGCAAAACCATAGGGGTCCATATTCCTTGGGTTCTGATCCATGCGCTGGCGTATGGACGGAACATCGCGCTGGATCGCGTGTTCACGAATAGGTCCGGGATCGGAGCCTGTGTCGCGTCGCTCATCGATGCGATCTTCAACTCGCAGGCCGAACTGTCCTCGGCCGACCGCGCTGCCCTACAGGTCAGTCTTGCGGAGGCAATCGTCCAGCTTGGAACCTCGGCGACCGGCTCCTTCGCCGACGCAGCGCGGGTCGAGTTGTTCAATAACCTGAAGTCGATCGCGACAGCCGCACTCGACGATCCGGAGCTGACCCCCGCAAAGGTTGCAGCGAAGGGGGGAGTCTCCGTCCGGACGCTGCATCGCGTCTTCCAGGCTTCGGGGGAAACGTTCTGGAGCTGGATCCGCGATCGGAGGCTCGAGCGCTGCCACGCCGAGCTCACGGCGCCAACCCTCTCGCGGCAAAGCATCACCGAGGTGGCGTTTCGGTGGGGGTTCAACGAGCTCAGCACCTTCGACCGCAATTTCCGCAAGCGGTACGGTGCCTCACCGCGCAACGTGCGCTCCCTGGCTCACGCGGAGCGTCGATAGTCTTGAGCCGCCCGTTCACCCAGCGGATCGCGGACGGCCAGGTGCCGCGAGCGCTAGCCGCCCACATCGCGGATCAGGCTGATCTTGCCCCCTTGTAGCCCATAAATGATCCCACCCGACACGACGAGTTGATCGCCAGCCTGCAATTGGCGGCTCGGCAGCTTGACGCTGCCGAACGCGGTCAAACGGTTGCTCAGCGCCGCCATCATCAATCCCGCCTCGTTGTCGATGGCCAGATGGTGAACCGTCAGGCTCTCCCCGAGTTCGGCACGTAGCGGACGATAAAGCTCGAGCACGGCCTCGCGCCCTTGGAGGGGCGCGGGTGCTGGAGCCGCCGTGAACAACACGTCCGGCGTGTAGTACTCAACGAACCGCTCATCGAACCGGCCGAACAGGTCCAGATAGTCGCGAAACTTTTCCGGCGTCATTCGCGATAGGCGGACACTTTCAGGCAGCGGTTGGTTGTCGGCCGGGGGCGGGGTTGGCAGACGCAGGCCATCTCCGGACAGGAATTGGGCGCCATCCTGAACGAGGATGGTTTGGGCGATGTAACCTCCCGCGAGCCGAAAGAAGACGAGCCGCGGCTCTTCCGGCAGACCTTCGCCAGGGGCCAGCATCAGCTCCGCCGCCAGCAGACCTTGGGCGTCGTCGAGCGCCAGCGCCCGCACGCTGGCGCTGCCGCCGCGCAATGCCGCATCGAGGGCATCGGCGTGGGTGCCCGCAACCCGGTATTCGAAACGCCGCGGATCGCCGAGCTCCACCAGGGAAAGATAGCTTGCGAGGCGGCGGGACAACTCGAGCCTGTTCGGCTCGGCAAAGGGACCCGCCAGAGCAGCGCCGTCGAGCGCACCCGCTGTCCCGGCCCAGCCGGCCATGGCAAGACCGGCGATGACCGAACGACGCGTAAACGGGAGCAAGATCTTATCCTTCGGACCCGACCGGTATGACCTGCCGCCCTTCGGCCGCACCCCTGATCGACTGGATCTGGCCGTTGCCGAGGCCGTAGACGATTGTCCCGTCGACGACGAGCCGGTCCCCTTTCCGGTAGGTCCGTCCGCGCCACACCAGCCCATCCCGCTTGGCGACGAGCTCCGTTCGCAGTTCCACCATCATCACCTGAGCCTCGCGATCGATCGCCACGGTAAGAGGCGTCAGGGTCTCGTCGAAATCCTGCCAGATTCGGGCGTACCACTCGGCAATCGCCTGCCGTCCGATGAGCACGCCATCCTCTGATCCTTTGTCGAAGACGATGTCGGGAGCGTAAAAATCGACAAAGGAGGGGTCGGTGGAATTGAACGTCTGGACGTACCGCGCAAAATCGTCCGCGCCCGCGACGTGCTGGTCAGCGGCAAACGCTGGCGTCGCGATCGACGTCAGCGCGGCTATCGACAGGAGTGCAGCTCGATGCATGTATGAACTCCATTGGTTACGCCGGGACCGCGCCGGCCGTTACATTCAAGTCCGCTCCACCCGGAAGGCTGACTGCTCTTCGCTGGCTTCGAGCGGAGAGCCGGTACTTCGACCCTTGGGAAAGTTGACAGCGGAGGAGGCACTCACCGACGTCTCCTATTCCTCTGATTAGCGGCATTTCCCTTTCGAAACGAACGACCTCTCGGGATCAGGGGAACGCGACGCGGCAACGAACAGGTTCGCTGCCGCGCCGGTTCTCACGTTCTGATGCGGACGCCGAGCACGAACGAGCGCCCGATCACATCGAACAAGGTTGCGTTGGTGGCCGACGAAGGACCGGGAGCGATCGGCGGATCCTTGTCGAACAGGTTGTTGACCACCCCGTAGATTTCGAAGCTGGTCCCGCCTTGCGCCTCGATGGTCTGGGACACCGACAGGTTGGTGTAGAGGCGTGCGCCGACCTTGTTGTCGTCGCTGGTGGTGAAGAAGCCGCCAGGGCTCGCCAGCGCTTCGTCATAGCCTTCTTCGTCCGGGCCGATTTGAGTGTTGTTGTAACGGCCCGCCCCGATGAAACGGTTCTGAACGGTCACGGCCGTGCCACCACCGCTTGCCCAGGAGAGATAGCTGGTCGCCGACCAGCGCGGCACGCCGGCCTTGTCGAAGAAGCCGGTCTGCCCGGCAAGGTCGATGCTCGACGCGGGAGATACAGTCACGAGGCGGTCGACATAAGTTGCCACGCCCTTGAAGCTGACCGAGCCTCCATTGCCGAAACGGTGGCGGTAGCTCAGCTCGAAATCGACGCCGCGGGTGTTCAGCGAGTTCAGGTTGAAGATGGAGTCGTTGACGCCGAGAACCGTGGTTCCGTCGGGGGCCAGCGTGATGCGGTCGCAATCTTCGGTCGATCCATTGAGCACGCAGTCGCGTACGATGAACGTCGCGCCCTTGGTGGCGATGACGCCGTCGACCTTGATGTCGTAATAGTCGGCGGAGAGAACGAGCGTGTCGCGCCCGCCGGAGATCGGCGTCAGGATCACGCCCAGGGTGGTCGTCTCCGCCACCTCGGGGCGAAGCGCCGGATTTCCGCCCGAGAGATCAGGTACGAGCTGTTGCGGTGGCGCGTTCGGGTCGATGAAGTAGTTGTTGATGACCTGCTGGCCGTTCGTCTGCGGCCCGAACAATTCGACGACGTTGGGCGCCCGGATATCGCGCGAGCGCGTCGCGCGCAGGCGCAGGAAGCTCGTCGGTTCGTACACACCGCCGACCTTCCATGTCGTGACGCTGCCCGACGTGGAATAGTGCGTGCGCCGCACCGCGCCGTTGATGGACAGCAGGTGCGCGAACGGCAGATCCCTCAGCAGATCGGCATTGGCCTCGACGTAGCCCTCCGTCACTTTGATGCGGCCGTTCACGTCCTGACCGTTGAAGGTGTAGAAGACCCCCTGGCGGGAGATGGCGTCGGTAACGCCACGCAGCGAATCGCGCCGATGCTCGACACCCGCCGCCACGGACAGCGGCCCGTAGGGAAGCGCGAGCAGCTCGCCCGCGATATTGGCCGCGATGACGTCTTGCTCGATCTTGTTTCTCTGCAGGGAAGTACCGTTGACATAATTGGCCGCCGCGGCCGAGAAATTGCCGCGGCCGAGCGGATTGTACGCAACGCAGGCCGGATCGTCGTTGGTTGGATCTGCGTCGGCATTTATCCGGCAGGTGGGCACGCCGTTTAAGGTGACCGCGTCGATTGCATTGCGCAACCGCGGCCGAATGATGTTGTTGCCGAGCGTCTGATGATAGCGAGTTTCGCCGTGTTGAAGGTAAGCATCCCAGTGCCAATCGCCGAAGATGTCGCCCTGGGCGCCAACCACCCCACGTAGCGTCGAGACGCGGTTGCGGCCGCGGGCGTTGCCGAGGTCGTTGAACGCCTTGCCGACACCGATGGTTTCGATGCCCTCCGCCAGCATGAGGTCGCGCGTTTCCTGCGGCAGGAACGGATTATCCACGCGGATTTGAAGTGCACCGCCGGTGAAATCGCTGAAGCGTCCTTGGGCTCCGATGTTTTCGCCGGTTACTTCGCCGTACGAAAGGTCGATGAACGGCCTGAACGCCGCGCTCACTTCCAATTCGGTATGGCCGTAAAGGCTGAAACGCTCGTACTCCGGCAAGATGAGTGGGCCCAGGAAGAAAGCGTTCTCGCCCGCCCCGTCGCCACCTTCCATGAAGAAACCCCGGAAGTTCCCCGGGGTGAAGGAGACGCGTTCGCCCGCCGTATTGAATTGCGTATCGAGAAGGCCGCTCGCCACCGGCGCGCCGGTGGCATCGCTCGCGCTTGTGATCAGGCCTCCCGCCGTGAGCGCTCCGGTGTGGCAGTCGTTGCGGAGCAGATTGAACGGCAGCCCGTTGGTGGGGTCGAAGTTCTGCACCTGGCACGCTTCGGTGGCGCTCCAGCTGCGGGAGTAGTAATCGCCCTGGCCCTCATTCCGCTCATATTCGGCGGCCGCGACTATCGCGCCACGGCCGTCAGCAAATCTTGTGCCACCGGCTAGGGAAGCTTGGACCGTGTCGTTGTCGCCGCGCTGCGCGCGTCCCCTTTGAAGCTGCGCCCTCAACCCCTGCAAGCGATGGTCAACGATGAGGTTCACGACGCCGGCTACCGCATCGGAGCCGTAAGCGGCCGATGCACCGCCGGTCACGACTTCGGAACGCGAGACGATTGCGCTCGGCACCAGCGAAAGGTTGACTGTCCCCTGCTGCGTGCTCGGCACGAAACGCCGGCCATCCACCAGCACGAGCGTGCGTTGCGGACCGAGGCCGCGAAGGTCGGCGATGCGGGCACCGATGTTCTCGGGAATCAATCCCTGGTCGCCGTTCGAGTTCAGAAATGAGGGAAGTTGCAGCAATGCGTCGCCGACATTGGTGATGCCAAGTGAGCGGGTAAGGTCTGCGTCCAGCACAGTCGTCGGCGTGGGCAGGGTAGCGCCCGATGTCAGCGGCAGGCGAGTGCCGGTGACGACAATCTCCTGACCGTCGGTTGCGTCGGAATCCTCGGCCAACACGCCGGCTGGCTCTGCCGATACCGCCGCCGCATCTTGATTGGCAGACTCGTTGACCTGCGCGGACACCGGTGACGCCGCCAGGGCTGTCATCAGCGCGACGAGGCTAGCCTCCGCGTAACGCGCGCTCCGGAACATTTTTCCGGCGTGCCTCATCCATGTCGTGGGCATTGCAGACCTCCCCATTGGATTTGTTTTTGAGCCGGTTATCCCGGTCGATCGGACGTTCACATCGTCCGAGAGGGGGGTGCCGTGAAGGCGGGCCGTACTATTCGGCACCGCACCTGTCTCACGCGTGAGACACTCGCCGTCCTGCCGATCCCGCGCGCCTAGGGGCCGCCGCCGTCCAGCGCTATTCTCCTCGCGGACCGGGCGTCGAAGCCCCGGTGACAAAAATTGCGAGAGGAAGAGAACAGATGGACGCCCCTGTCGAGGATCGCCCCGCCGTTGCATTCAAAGCGCCCTTTGCGGCCCGCTATGACAATTTCATCGACGGCCGATGGCTTGCGCCAAAATCGGGCCGCTACTTCGACAATATCTCGCCAATCACCGGCGCCGCGGTTGGGCAGATCGCGCGGTCGCAGGCCGAGGACGTGGAGGCCGCGCTGGATGCGGCGCATCGTGCCAAGGATGGATGGGGTCGGACCTCGGTCGCCGAGCGTTCTCTCATCCTCAACCGCATCGCCGACCGCATGGAAGCCCACTTGGACCAGCTCGCGCTGGCCGAAACCTGGGACAACGGCAAGCCAATCCGCGAGTCAACCGCCGCCGACGTACCGCTTGCTATCGATCACTTTCGCTATTTCGCTGGTGTCGTCCGTGCGCAGGAAGGATCGATCGGAGAGATCGATCATGACACGGTCGCTTATCACTTCCACGAGCCGCTGGGTGTAGTCGGGCAGATCATCCCGTGGAACTTTCCGCTGCTGATGGCGGCATGGAAACTGGCTCCGGCGCTGGCGGCGGGCAATTGCGTGGTGCTGAAACCGGCCGAGCAGACGCCGGCCTCGATCATGGTGTGGATCGATCTCGTCGGGGACCTGCTGCCTCCCGGCGTGCTCAACATCGTCAACGGCTTCGGTCTCGAGGCCGGCAAGCCGCTCGCCTCCTCGAGCCGCATCGCGAAGATCGCGTTCACGGGCGAGACGACGACCGGCCGTCTCATCATGCAGTATGCGAGCGAGAACCTGATCCCCGTCACGCTCGAGTTGGGCGGCAAATCGCCCAACATATTCTTCGACGATGTCGCTCGCGATGACGACGATTTCCTCGACAAGGCGATAGAGGGATTCGTCATGTTCGCGTTGAACCAAGGCGAGGTCTGCACTTGCCCCAGTCGCGCGCTCGTGGCGGAGTCGATCTACGACCGGTTCATGGAGCGCGCACTGGAGCGTGTCGCCGCGATCAAGCAGGGCAACCCGCTCGATCCCGCAACGATGATCGGCGCGCAGGCCTCGTCGGAGCAGTGCGAAAAGATTCTCTCGTACATCGATATCGGCCGGCAGGAGGGCGCAGAGCTGCTTGCCGGCGGCAACGCGGTCGATCACGGCGGAGCGTTGTCGGGAGGCTATTATGTCGAGCCGACGGTATTTCGCGGAAATAACAGCATGCGGATCTTCCAGGAGGAGATTTTCGGGCCGGTCATCTCCGTGACGACCTTCAAGGACGAGGACGAAGCGCTGCAGATCGCCAACGACACGCTCTATGGCCTCGGCGCCGGCGTCTGGAGCCGGGACGCGAACAGGTGCTACAGGTTCGGCCGCAACATCAAGGCGGGCCGGGTCTGGACGAACTGCTACCACGCCTACCCGGCACACGCGGCGTTCGGCGGCTACAAGCATTCGGGTATCGGGCGCGAAAACCACAAGATGATGCTGGATCATTACCAGCAGACCAAGAACCTCCTGGTCAGCTACAGCCCGAAGAAGCTCGGCTTCTTCTGATGCTGCACGGGCTATCCTTGAGATCCGGGCGGGCCGGCGGCGATGGTTCACGACGATGAGTGGCGAGGGGGACGCCGGGACTCCGCAGACAGTCGCGCGAGTTGTCGCCTCGCCGGCCGCGCGCGCCTTCATCGCGGAGCTGAAGGCAGATCACGGCCCGCTCCTGTTCCACCAGTCGGGTGGATGCTGCGACGGCTCGTCGCCGATGTGCTACCCGGCGGATGGCTTTTGCATCGGCGCGAGCGACACCCTGCTCGGCATCGTCGACGAAGTGCCGGTCTACATCGGCAAGGCTCAAGGTGCAGCATGGGCGCACACCCAGCTGATCCTCGATGTGGTGCCCGGCCGCGGCGGCATGTTCAGCCTCGACAATGGCCGTGAGAAGCGCTTCCTCGCGCGCGGACGGGTATTCACTCCGGCGGAAGTCGCGGCTCTGAGCGGCCCACCGGCATCGGTGGAGCGGGACGGTTCGGACGCTGCCGAATGAGTTCTCACCTGGCCGAGAAGGATGGCTCCAGAAACGGGACCATGGCGGCGAGCTACGCCGCAGCCTGGCGTAAGAGCCTTGAAGACCCCGCGGCGTTTTGGATGGATGCTGCCGAGGCCATCGACTGGGGCGCGCCACCACGCCGCGCGTTCGATGCGCAGGACGGGTGGTTTCCCGGCGGCACCCTCAACACCTGTCACAACTGCCTCGATCGCCACGTGCTGCTGGGACGAGGCGATCAGCCCGCGCTCGTCTACGAAAGCGCGGTCACCGGAACGTCGATGCGCTGGACCTATGACGAGGCGCTTCACGAAGTCCGGCGCGTGGCGGCGATGCTGCTGCGCCTGGGCGCGGGGCGCGGAGATCGCGTGGTCATCTATATGCCGATGGTGCCCGAGGCGATCTTCGCGATGCTGGCCTGCGCCCGGATCGGCGCGATCCATTCGGTCGTGTTCGGCGGGTTCGCGGCCCCCGAGCTGGCCAAGCGCATCGACGACGCGCGCCCCAAGCTGCTGCTGACGGCGAGCTGCGGGATCGAGGGCAAGCGCGTCATTCCCTATAAGCCGATCGTCGACGAGGCCGTGGCCTCCGCCGCGCATCCGGTCGATCACGTGGTGGTGCTGCAGCGCGACCAACTCGCCGCTCAACTGGCTGCCGAGCGCGATCTGGACTGGGCAATGCTGCGGGAGGCTTCGGCCGCGGACCCAGCGCCGCCGTGCGTTATGCTCGACGCGGGCGCACCGCTCTACATCCTCTACACTTCGGGCACCACCGGAGCGCCGAAAGGCGTGGTGCGCGACAACGGCGGTCATGCCGTCGCGCTCGCCTGGTCGATGGCGAACATCTACGGCATCGGCGCCGGCGACGTGTTCTGGGCCGCCTCCGACGTGGGCTGGGTCGTCGGTCACAGCTATATCGTCTATGCCCCGCTCCTCGTCGGAGCGACGACGATCCTCTACGAGGGCAAGCCGGTTGGCACGCCCGACGCGGGCGCCTTCTGGCGAACGATCGTGGCGAATGACGTGAAGGCGTTCTTCACCACGCCCTCCGCCGTCCGAGCGATTCGCAAGGAGGACCCGGACGCACGGTTGCTGGCCGAAACCGGTACTGGCGTTCTGACCGCCATCTTCCTTGCCGGCGAACGGGCCGATCCCGACACCGTGGTCTGGCTGGAACGTCGATCCGGCCTCCCGGTGGTCGATCACTGGTGGCAGACCGAACTAGGCTGGCCGGCGATCGCACCCTGCTTGGCGCTGGGCGACAACCGAAGGCGTCTCGGAAGCGCCGGGCCGCCGGTCCCGGGCTCCGAGGTCCTGATCGTCGACGAGGATGGGGTCGTGCGACCATCAGGTAGCAGCGGTGCAATTGTCATTCGCGAACCGTTGCCACCCGGTGCATTCCGCGAGCTCTGGAACAATCCCGCCGCCTACGCCAAGTGCTTCCGGCGCTTTCCCGGATATTACGAGACCGGGGATTACGGTTACATCGATGAGGACGGCTTCGTCTTCGTGATGGGCCGTACCGACGACATCATCAACGTCGCCGGTCATCGTCTCTCTACGGGGCAGATGGAGCAGATCGTCGCCGCCGTGGACGGCGTGGTCGAATGCGCGGTCGTCGGCGTCGATGACGCGGTAAAAGGAATGGTGCCGCTGGGCTTCGTCGTCGCGCGGACCGATGCGGACGAAGGCGATTTGCCCGGACAGGTCGTCGCCGCGGTCCGCCGTGAGCTTGGTCCGGTCGCGGCCTTGCGCGAGGTTCACCTCGTCCCGGGGCTTCCGAAGACGCGCTCCGGCAAGATCCTGCGAAATCTCCTTCGCGCCATCGCCAATGGCCAAGGCTGGACCATGCCGCCCACGATTGAGAACGAAGCGACGCCGTTAGCGATCGCGAACCTGCTTCATCCGAATGCGAGCAAGGAAGGCTGAGGCGGTCATGCCCCGCTCGGCACGTTGGGGGCGGGCGCCGGGCGGCTCTATGGTTGTTTCCGCTTCAGCAGGCTGGCGCTGCAAGCCTGATGGCGTGGCGCTCAGGGCGCAGCCCGCACGATCAGTTCAAGTAGAACGGCGCTGGGGAGGGATGCCGGGCACCCGCGTCTCGAACGCAATTACAAAAGTTACGGGGAGCACCGAACATGGGTTCATTTCGAAACATGCGTAGCACGCTGTCGGTTGGGGTCGCGATCACTGCCATCGCGACCGCAATATCGGCCCAGGCCCAGGCGCCAGAGGAAACATCGGCCCAGGCGCCGGCGCCAGAGGAAGTGTCTCCGGACGACACCCAGCCGCAAGGCATGAACGAGATCGTCGTCACCTCGAATCGACGATCGGAGGCGTTGTCGAAGGTTCCGATCAGCGTCAGCGCGTTCTCTCAGGAGGAGCTCGAGGCCAGAGGCGCGCGCGACTTCGCCGACGTGGTCCGCTTGACGCCGGGTCTCTCGCTGCAAAAGTCCTCCATCGGCGGCAACGAGGTCTCGATACGCGGGATCGCCTCCAGCGCCGGCGCGTCGACGACGGGCATCTATATCGACGATACGCCCATCCAGGCTCGCAACCTTGGCTATGCTCCGAGCACGAGTTTCCCGAGCCTGTTCGACATCGAACGCATCGAGGTTCTTCGCGGTCCGCAGGGGACGCTGTTCGGCGCCGGCTCCGAAGGCGGCACGGTCCGTTTCATCCAGACAGAACCGAGCCTGACGGAATTCTCGTATCGGGGCCGTGCGGAAATCGCGGCGACGCGAGGCGGCGAGGAAAGCTACGAGGCAGGCGCGGCGATCGGCATCCCGATCGTCGAGGGCAAGATCGGCCTCCGGGTGAGCGGCTATTATCGCCGCAACGGCGGCTGGATCGACGATGTGGACGGCACGTACACGATCGTGGATCCCACCGCCGCTTCCTATGGCGACTCGATAACCTTCAACACGACGTCGACGATCGAGAAGAACGTCAACTCCGATACGACCCTTCTGTTGCGAGGCGCACTGCGGATTGATCTGAGCGACACCTTATCGCTGAGCCCTTCGATCACTTATCAGAAGCTGCGCAACAACGGTGGTGCGAGCATGTTCTGGCTGGCCGCGTCCGATCCGGACGAGGCCCAATTTGCTCGCTACAGGTACCAGGCGGGCGATCCCGCGACCGATCCGTCGCTGACGGCCCTTACGGGCACGGACGGGCAGCCGGGCAGCGACCGTTTTCTTCTCCCGGCTCTGCGGGTCGACTGGGATCTCGGCTTCGCATCGCTGACTTCCAACACGTCTTACTACGATCGTTTGCAGGGTCAGCGGGCTGACTATACGCGGTACTATTATCGCTATATGACGCAGCAATTCATCCCGCCGGCGGGCGCGCGAGCCAATTCCGATTTCACGAACGAGCAGCGGAACTTCGTTCAGGAGATCCGGCTGCAATCGAATGACACGGCTGCGCCACTCCAGTGGCTGGTCGGTGCCTTCTATTCGCACAATGTGCAGGAGGCTCAGCAGCCGATCTCCGAGAATTTCACCGCCAATCTTCCGGTGATCTCGTTCGGCGGAATTCCGTTCGGCGTCACCGACGGGGAGCCGTTCGGGCCGGGTTCGACCGCGTTCCTCAACACTTTCGGCACCCCCCTGCTGCCGGGATCGGTCAGCTATGACGAGTACCGGCGTGTCGTCGAAACTCAGATCGCCGGCTTCGCGCAGGCCGATTATCGCGTGTTCGACACGCTGAAGTTGACTGCCGGCGTCCGGGTTGCGCGGAACCGGTTCAAGCAACATGTCGATCTGCTCGGCCCGGAAAGCAACATCAACGCGCCTTACGGCACGCCATGCTTTGTTTACGCGGGCCCAGGCGGCACCTGCACGGTCGGCGAGGGACCGCTCACACCGGCCTACCCGAGCGAGGATTCGGAGAAGCGCGAGACGTCGGTTACGCCCAAGGTGGGCCTCACCTATGAGCCCGACTCGCGGAACCTGTTCTACGCAACGGCCGCGAAGGGATTCCGCCCCGGCGGAGCGGGCCCGATCATCCCGCCCTTCGTCTGCGATGCCGATCTGAACGCGCTCGGCTACGCCACGGCCCCGACGACCTACGATTCGGATTCGGTGTGGAGCTACGAGGTCGGCAGCAAGAACCGTTTCCTGGGCGGCCGCGCCTCCGTCGCGGCGAGCGGCTACATCATCAAATGGAAGAACATCCAGACGAACTTCGGGCTTCCGACCTGTGGCTACAGCTTCGTCGACAATGCCGGCGACGCGACCGCCAAAGGGTTCGACCTGTCGCTGGAAGTGTTGCCCTTCGAGGGCCTGAGCATCACCGGATCGGTCGGCTATACCAAGGCCACCTTCGACGACGACGTGACGAACGGCGCGGGCGTCATATTCCCGGGCGGGTCCGGAATCCCTGGGGCGAGCGCGCCCTGGAACACCGCCGTGTCCGGCGTTTACAACCTGCCGCCCATCGGAGACCTGAATTTCTACACGCGGGTCGATTTCACCTACACGTCGCGGGAGCGGCGCGCCGGCGCGACCGAGCCGGGAGCATTCGGATTCAACCCCCTGGCGCGGCCGACCCCTGGCTATTCGACGTTGAACGCGCGCATCGGCGTCACCATCGATCGCTTCGATGTGTCGGCCTTCGTCACGAACCTTACCGATGCGCACCCCTATTTCGCGCTCGGTCCCGCATCGCAGCCGATCCCGTACGATCCCGTCTGGGCGGCGACGACGCTCAGGCCGCGCACGATCGGCTTGACCTTGTCCCTGAAAGAGTGAGCCAGTCTCGGCGTCGGAGTGCCCGCGAGCTTGCTCGCCGGGCATTTCCGATGGCGGTGCCGCCCGGATGAGGGAAGCAAGATGTGAGCAATGGACTCAAGCGCAATTCGGTGTCGTTCCTCGGATCCCTGATGATGGGCGTCGCCGGTAGTGCGCCCGCATCGACGATTGCCGCGGGAACTGCGACACTGATTGCTACCGCAGGGGCCTTCGCGCCGGTTGCCCTCCTTGTTTTCGCCATTCCGATGCTCGGCATAGCGAAGGCCTACCATGCGCTTGGCGCACGCGAGGCGAACGCCGGTGCATCCTACGGATGGACGACCGCAATATTCGGCAAGGCCCTGGGCTTCTTTGCCGGCTGGTCGCTGCTTGTCGCCACTCTGCTGTACATGGTCACGGGGACTGTCCCGATCGCAACCGCGACCCTCAACGTGATCGCTCCTCACATGGTGGGGAATGTCGTCATCACTTCAGTGGTCGCGAGCCTCTGGTTCGTCGTCGTCTCGGCGATCGTCGTTGCCGGAATCCACGCGACCAGCCGGGCGCAGACAATCATGACCCTGGCGCAACTGGTCATCCTCTTCGTCATCCTCGGCGCGGCGCTGGTGTACGTCTTCGCCAATGGAACCGGCGGGAAGCTCGGAATGGATTGGCTGGGACGGGGGCTGACGCTCGACAACCTTGCCGCCAGTTCCCTGATCGCCGTCTACTTCTTTTGGGGCTGGGACGCGACCTCGAACCTGGGCGAAGAAACTGTAGGCGGCGGCGAGGGGGCGGGCCTGGGCGGGCTGTTCAGCATCTTCATTACAATCCTGCTCTATTTCGGGTTCGCCGCCGTGGCGCTGCTGGTGTTTCCGGATACGCAGAGTCTCTCGGACAACCTGATTTTCGACATCGCGAACCAGGTCGGCCTATCCTACGGAGGCGGAGTGCTGGCGTCCGCGGTCGTCATACTGTCGAGCATCGCGGCGCTCGAGGCGACGATGATCATGTTCTCCAGGACCCTGTTCGCGATGGGGCGAGACGGATCGATGCCCTCCACGTTTGGGAAGGTCGACGAACGCACGCAATCTCCCACGCGCGCGATCTATGCCATTATCGTGCTTGGCTTGGCCTTGATCTGGGGATCGGCTCTCATGCCGAGCGTGGAGCTCGTATTGTCCTCATCGGTGAGCGCGGTGGGCTTTCAGGTCAATTACTACTTCGCCATAGCCGGGTTGGCAGCGGCCTGGGTTTTCAGGAATTGCTACAAGGAGTCGATCCGCAAGTGGCTGGCGCTGTGCCTGCTGCCCGGGGTCAGCAGCATAGCGCTGATCTGCCTCGGTCTTTATGCGGTTTCGACCTTTGACGTCTGGACCAATATAATGGGCATTGGCAGCTTCGTGCTGGGCCTCGGTTTCGTCTGGCTCTGTTACAGACCTGGAGTCGACAGGGCGCAAGAAGTCGCCAACAGGCATGGCTCCATCGGACCGGATGCACCGGCTGGCATGGAGCCAGGTGCAGGGGGTGCCGAAGCCTCGCCGACGCAAGCGGGCTAGTGCGCCGGGAGCCGTTTGCATGACACCTCGAACTTATTCGCGCCGCCAGCTCTGCGGTGCCGCAGGGGCGCTGGGGCTGGCGCTGACGATTCCTTGCGCCGCGCGTGCCGCCGGGCCTTCGGCGGATGTTCTGGCCCGCCGCCGGACCTGGGCCACGCCGAGCGAAAGCTACACGCCGTTCTACGAACTGTTCGAAAGCGAAGTGGTACGCAGCGGCAGCTGGACCTCGCCGTTGCCCGACGCGGGCGCGCCGTTCGAGTTCTCCTTCGAGTTCGATGGCCGCAGCTACACGCTCGAGGAATACCAGCAGGTCACCAAGACCTATGGTCTGATCGTCGTAAAGGACGGCCACGTCCTGCACGAGGCCTACGGACGCGGCGCGAGCCGGCAAAGCCTGCTGTGGTCGGCTTCGATGTCGAAATCGGTCGTGTCCATTCTCGCTGGCATCGCAGTGGGCCAGGGCAAGATCGGCTCGGTCGAGGACAAGGTCGTGCAGTACCTGCCCGAGCTGGCGGGCAGCGGCTACGACGGCGCAACGATCCGTAACGTCCTGCAAATGCGATCGGGCGTCGAATGGGACGACAATTTCTTCGTTCCCGGGCCGTCTCTCGACGCGCAGATCGCCTCGCTGATCGAGAACCGTGCTCGCTATGCGGACGTCGCGCGGCAAACGCGCAGCGGCTACGCGCCGGGCAGCCGGCTGAACTACAATTCGCTGGACACCGCCATCATCGCCTGGCTGGTGGAGCGGGCGGTGGCGATGCCGCTGCCGGAGTTCACCTCCCGCTTCCTGTGGCAGCCCCTCGGCGCGGAGGCCGACGCCTACTGGCTGACCGATGGGCCCAAGGGCGTCGGCCGCGCGTTCGCCCCCGGAGGCTACAACGCCAGGCTTCGCGACTATGCCCGCATCGGCCTGATGATGCTGCACGGCGGCAAGATGGGGGACCAGCAAATACTCCCGGAAGGCTGGACCCAGGCGACGTTCACGGCCCCGAGCGATCCCGAGCTGCACGAAGGGCTGTACCAATACGGCTATCAGTGGTGGCTGCTCGACGGTCAGCCGGGGTTCTCGGCGATCGGCGGCTTCGGGCAGTACATTCACGTCAACCCGGAGGCCGGCCTGGTGATCGCCAAGAACAGCTGGAACCCGGCTCCGTCGGCGACGAGAAACGGCCGAACGGAAACGATCGCGCAAGACGACATGGCGCGCGCCTTCTTTGCCGCCGTGGCGAACAGGGTGGGTCGGTCCGAGGCATAGCAATGCGCATGAACCGAAGCAGCCCATGCGTACCCGGGGTGCGCGGTGACGGTGGCGCGCAATCTTCCAAAGTCTGAATAGCGCGGCGGGCGAAGGGTTGCCGCCGCCGGAAGGAGCGACATGACTCGATCTTCATCGGCACAAGCCGCTCCGGTCATCATCGTGGGGGCAGGTCCGGTGGGTCTTTGCCTCGCGCTCGATCTCGCAGAACGGGGAATCGGGACGATCGTGGCGGAGCGGAACCGCGCCGGCGCAAACGAGACCGTACGCTGCAACCATGTTTCAGCGCGCACGATGGAAACCTTCCGCCGGCTGGGTCTCGCGGACGCTGTTCGCGCGGTGGGCTTGCCGGACGATTATCCCAATGACGTCGTGGTGCGCACGAGGGCGACCGGTCACGAACTGGCCCGCATTCACATCCCGTGCCGGGCCGACCGGTTCACCGACGTAAGCGGACCGGACGGGTGGTGGCCGACGCCGGAGCCGCCCCACCGTGTGAACCAGATATTCTGGGAACCGATCCTGGCCGAACGGGCCGCGGCGCATCCCTGCATCACGCTGTTGGACGAACTGCAGGTCGACGGCTTGCAGCAAGACGACCATGGCGTGGTCGCCGAAGCTACCGACTTGCGTACGGGTGAGAAACGGCGGCTCGAAGGCCAATTCCTGGTCGGCTGCGACGGCGGCGCCTCGATCGTGCGCCGAGAGATCGGTGCGACGCTCGAAGGCGACGCCGTGATCCAACGTGTCCAATCAACCTATTTTCGGGCTCCCGCCTTGCTCGACCTCATACCAACGCGGCCGGCGTGGATGAGCTACCTTTACATCGGTCGCCGGGCGGGCAACCTGGTGGCGATCGACGGGCGCGAGACCTGGCTGCTGCACAATTATTTGCTGCCCGAAGAAGCCGGCTTCGAGGCGGTGGACCGCGACGCGTGCATGCGCGCTCTGCTCGGGGTCGACGCCGCGTTCGAATATGAGGTCATTCGGCAGGAAGACTGGATCGGCCGCCGGCTCGTAGCCGACCGCTTCCGCGATCGCAGAGCGTTTATCTGCGGCGATTCCGCGCATCTCTGGGTGCCCTATGCCGGCTACGGGATGAATGCCGGGATCGCCGACGCGATGACCCTGTCATGGCAGCTGGCGGCCTTTCTCAATGGCTGGGGCGGCTCGGGCATAATCGACGGATATGAAGCGGAGCGGCGGCCGATCACCGACCAGGTCTCCCGCTTCGCGATGGACCACGCCATGAAGGCGATTGCCGAAAGGCTCGCAGTCCCCGCCGGCATCGACGCCCAGGGAGCCGAGGCGGACGCGTTGCGCCGCCGGATCGGCGAGGAATCCTATCGCCTCCACGTTCAGCAGTTCGCCTGCGCCGGCCTCAACTTCGGATACTTCTATCCGGACTCCCCGCTAATTGCGTACGATGGCGAAGACGCGCCAGGCTACACGATGTATGACTACCAGCCGTCCACGGTGCCAGGATGCCGCACGCCGCATTTCGAGCTCGCGGACGGAACCTCGGTCTACGATGCGCTGGGCGCGGATTATACCCTGCTGCGCTTCGACCGGGCGATCGAGGTCGCGCCGCTGCTTGACGCCGCGGAAGCGGCGGGTGTTCCGCTCGATGCCCTCGACATCGATCTTGCCGAACGTCCGGACGCCTATCGCCACGGCCTGCTTCTCAGCCGTCCTGACCGCCACGTTGCCTGGCGCGGGGATCAGGTGCCGACGGACCCGACCCGACTGATCGACCGTGTGACGGGCAGGGCGCCGGGCCGCGCGCCGCGGCGCTGAACGCGCTCGACCGAAAGGAGCGAAGAATGAAGATCGGACGGCGACAGTTCCTCGCGAGCGCAAGTGCTCCGTTGATCCTCGGGCTGAGCGGCGCCGCATGCGCGCAGGGCAGGGCTGACGGATCAAAGGCGACGTTGGCGAGGACCACGGCAGGCCCGGTGCTTGGCAAGCGAGACCGGGGAGCGGTCGCCTTCAAGGGCATCCCGTACGGCGCACCTGCCGATGGCGCCCGACGATTCATGCCTCCCTCGCCGCCGCGCCCGTGGTCCGAACCGCGTGCGGCCTTCGACTACGGCCCGATCGCTCCGCAGCGCAGGCCCGGCGGAGGCGCGGCCTCGAGCAGTACCGCCTTGCCCGAAAGCGAGGACTGCCTGACGCTCAACGTCTGGACTCCCGCGCTGCGCGACGGCGTCAAGCGGCCTGTCATGGTCTGGCTGCACGGCGGCGGCCTCTGGCGCCTGTCGGCGGCCGGCGCGGATCAGGAGGGAACCCGCCTGGCCGCATTGCACGGCGTGGTGATGGTCAGCCCCAACCATCGCCTGAACGTGCTCGGTTACGCCTATCTCGACGAATTCGACCCGGCGTTCGCGGGCTCGTCCTGCGCCGGAATGCTCGACCTTGTCCTCGCCCTGAAATGGGTTCGCGACAACATCGAGGAGTTCGGCGGCGACCCCGGCAACGTTACGATTTTCGGCCAGTCCGGCGGCGGACAGAAGGTATCGATCCTGATGGCGATGCCAGCCGCTCAGGGGCTGTTTCACAAGGCCATCATTCAAAGCGGCCCCGCCCCGCTAACCCTGGAAAAACCTTATGCCAGAGAACTTGCCGACCGGCTGCTCAAGCATCTCGAAATCCCGGCCGCCCGCGCCATGGACATCCAGTCCGTGCCGCTCGAGGCGATCATGGACGCGTACTACGGGATCTTCGATGAAATAGGCGGCTTCGGCGTGATGGGCGTCATCCAGGATTTCGCGCCTACCGTCGACGGAGTCACCCTGCCTCAGCAACCGTTCTGGAACGGCGCCTCGCCGCTCTCGCGGAACATTCCGCTGATCATCGGCAGCACGCGAACGGAGATGACCGAGTACTTCCTCGGCAGCCATCCCGATGCTCCGAGGCGGGATTTCGCTCAGGTCGCCGCCGACCTCGAGCCGATTTTCGGCGCCGATGCCGAGGGGATCGTTGCGGGGTACCGTGAGTCGCACCCCTCGGCAGGCCCCTGGGAGATCGACGCGCTGATCCGCTCCGACTGGCCGACCCGGCTGTTCACCCAGCGGATCGCGGACGAGCAGGCCAGTCTCGGCGGCGCGCCGGTCTGGCATTACCGGATGGATTGGCGCACCCGCGCACGAGGCGGCCTGCTGATGTCGCCGCACGCGATCGACATAGCGTTCGTTCTCGACACCGTGGACGCAAATCCGGTCGAGCCTGGCGAAGAAGACGAGATGCGGCGCATGACCCGACAGATGTGCGCCGCCTGGGTATCGTTCGCGCGCACCGGCCGGCCGAGCGACAGCAGCTTTCCCGAATGGACGCCCTACTCGTCCGCCACCCGGCCGACGATGATCTTCAATCTGGAAAGCCGCATGGCCGCCGATCCCGACGGCGCAGATCTCGCCCGCCTCAAGGCGGGCCTTTCTCGCTACGAGGTGGTCGCCGGCGGCGTCAGTCCCAGGGACGGCACGACCTGAATACGTGGGCTCTTCGGCTCGTCAAGGACGGCTCGATAAAGCGCTGTCAGGCCAAATGCACCGGCGCGTAAGGATCTGAGGGCAGGGCCGGTTCATGCTTCAGGTCGCAGGCCGCCCAGCCCGTTGCACGGTCACCGATGGGCTGCGCTCCGACAAGGCGATGAGTGAGCTCGGCAACGCCGGCAAGCAGGAGATCGGCCGCTTGGGACAACATCCGGGTGGAAACCTGGCATCTTTCATTCCGGCGGCGAAAGCGAGGCGATGCCAAAGTTCAGGCGAATGAGGTCACTTCAGAAGTTCGGCTCGGTCCAGCCAACGTCCATCGCGCAGTTCATCGGCAGTGCAGCCAGCAGCCGGGATGCTGACAGTGATCGCCGCGCCGCAAGGGTCGGCGAGCTTGCCGTACAGGTCGGGGAAGAGGGCGTGCAGCTCTGCCATGACCGCGAGGTCAGCCGCCGATCGACGCGAGATGCGGGGTGGCCCCGCTGTCGCTTTCGTGCAAGCGATGCGATGGCGCCTTGAGCGCGGTGAGCGCGACGATTCGCTCGACCAGTTCGTCGATCTGCCCATCAGCCTGGAGGAGCGGACGAAGATCCAGCCCGCCATCGCCGAACAGGCACAGGTGCAGCTTCCCCTCGGCCGACAGGCGGAGCCGGTTGCAGGTGGCGCAGAAATCCTGCGCATAGGGAGCAATGATGCCGATCCGCCCCTTCGCATCGGAGTGGGCGAATTCCACCGCCGGGCCGGCTCCCGGCGCACGCGGCAAGCGAGTCCAGCCCGCGCGCAACAGTGCGTCGATCACGGTCTGGCCGGAGACGTGACGGGCCTGGAAGAAGGGCGCGTTGTCGTTGGTGCGCATGACCTCGATGAAACGCAGCGACAGGTCCCGTTCGCGCACGAAGGCGATGATCGATTCCAGCTCGTCGTCGTTGACGCCGCGCATCAGCACGGCGTTGAGCTTGATCGTATCGAACCCGGCCGCCCGGGCCGCTTCCACGCCACGCAGCACTTCATCGAGCCGGTCATGCCCGGTGATCGCCGCAAAGCGCGCGGGATCGAGCGAGTCGACGCTGACGTTGATCGCGCTTACGCCAGCTGCGCGCCATTCGGCCGCGTGATCGGCCAGGCGATAGCCGTTGGTGGTCATCGCCACGCGGCGAATGCCGGGCACCGCCGCGACGCACCGCGCAATCTCGGAAAACTCGGGGCGCACGGTGGGTTCGCCGCCGGTCAGGCGGACCTTCCACAAGCCGAGCCGGGCAAACGCCGTGACCGCCCGCACGATCTCGTCAGGCGAAAGGTCAGGCGCGCGTCCCGCCGCCTTGCGATAGCCGTTGGGCAGGCAATAGGTGCAGCGGAAGTTGCACACGTCGGTCAGCGAAAGGCGCAGATACTCAAAGCGCCGACCGCTTGGATCGGTCAGTCGACCCGACGCAAGCTGCGCCGAAGCACTGGGAGGCGCAATTGTCATAGCACTGCGTTCCCGGCCAACTGACGGATCCTTACTCGCATCCAACTTCTGATCATCACCGATTACGAGGGCGCGCTACGCGCGCCGCTCAATCCACTTCCGCGGGTTCATAAGCCTCCATCCTGCTGTTCAGGCGCCGGATGTTCACCGGAATGGCGGTCATCCGTGGGATGGCGTTGATGTGCTGATAGAACTCATCGGCAACGATAAGAGCACCGATGGAGACCCCGCCGTCCTCATCCATCTCACCGGTGGGAGGCCCAAAACCGTGCGGGATGGAGATCACGCCCGGCCGCATCGTCTCATCCGCCTCGGCAATCGCGGTGATCTTGCCGACATCGGATTCGAGTTCGACGTGATCGCCGTTCTCCAGGGCCAGGTCGGCCATGTCGGCGGGATTGATGTAGGCAGGATTGAACTTCGTCTTGGCACGAATGCTCGGCATGCCGATCGAGCCGACGCTGTTGAACATGTGCCGCATCCGGCGACAGCTGACGAGATAGCTGAATTTCTTGCCCTTGCTGACGATATTGTCGGGCGTGATATCATAGCGGAGTGCTTCATCGAGTTCGCCTCTGACGTCTGCAGGCATCACATCGAACTTGGCCGTACCTTCGGGGCGAGGGGCAGATACGCGCTCGGACTCGAACGGAAAGGAATTGCCGCTCGGGTACTTCTTCATCTCGTCGAGCTTCACGCGGCCATCGGCGGCGCGAATGGCGAGCATGTCGTCGGTCGTGATGGTGTCCAGATCGATTACGGTCGTGTGGTTGTATTCGATTTCCAACCCGAGCCGTTTGGCAATGCCGGTGTACACCTGCCAGTCCTCAACCAGTTCCGATCCCGGCGGCGGCGGCACGGCGGCCGGCGTATACTGGATCCAGTTGATGTTGGTGAACACGATGGTGGGAATGGTCAGCGGCAGATCGGCGCGCTCGTAGGGCATCTTCGGCGGCAGGATGTAGTCGCAGTACTGCGAGGTCTGGTGCATGAACGGATCGATCATCACCGACAGTTCCAGCGACTTCATCGCCTCGACGACTTTCTTCTGGCCCGGAATGGCAAGGACCGGGTTGCCGCCCTGGATCAGCAGGCCGCGGATCTGCCCCTTGCCCGGTGTCAGGATTTCGTCGGGAAGCGCGCCGCTCATTTCCTCGCGGTTGAGCAGCGTGCCCACGCCGCGGATGCGGCCCGGCGGGACATGCTCCCACGTGCGCGAGGGCGGGATCACCTCGGGATAGATCGGCCCTTCGGGGCTGAGCATTTCGACGAGCGTGGCGTCCCCCTCGCGCAGGAAGCGACCGCACACGACGTTCATGGCGTCTGCCATGTGCTGGGCTACGTTCGAGTGCGGCCCGAAATTGTTGCCCGTCCCGGTCGAGACCGGCCCGCGCTTCGAATCGCGCGCGAACATCTCGGTGGCCGCGCGCAGCTGGCCCTCGGGCAATCCAGCGCGGTGCGTCACCATGTCCTCGTTAAAAGGCTCGACCGCCTCGCGCAGCGCGGCCATGCCCTCCGGGCCGACGTAGCGCTCGCAGAACTCCTTGTCCTCCCAACCTTCAGCCAGGATCATGCGGATCATGCCCGCGGCGATCGTCGCGTCGTGCCCCGGGATCGGCTGAAGATGGATGTCGGCATAGCGCGCGGTTTCCGTCAGCCGGGGATCGACGACGATCAGCTTCATGCCCCGCGCCCGCGCAGCTTTCATCGTGCGCACCGGATCGGACATCAGGAAGTTGAGCGATGCGTGCGAGATCAGCGGGTTGCTCCCGAAGACCATCATCACATCGGCGGTATCGAAGCGCTGCGGGCCGGCCGCCCAGAAACCCATGCGCTCATAGGTAATCATCTTGGCGGACTGGTCGAGCGTATTGGTGGTGAAGAAGTGCCGCGATCCCAGCGCCTGCATGAACGGCAAATGGATCGAGAAGGCTGCTGAATTGAAGTTCGCCCCGTTTCCGATGAACAGGCCGAGCGCCTCGGGACCGTCCCGGTCCATGATCTTGCGCATTTTCTCGGCGATCTCGTCGAGCGCCTGCTCGATCGAGATGCGTGCGAAGGTCCCGTCGGGCTGGCGCTTCAGGGGATGGAGCAGGCGTTCGGGGCTATATTGCGCTTCGTGACTGTGCAGGCCCTTGAAGCAGGCATAGCCGCGGCTCATCGCATTGTCTTTGTCGCCACGGATGCTGACGATCCGATCCTGGTCGTCGATGGTCAGCTCTGTACCGCAGCCTGCGGTGCAAGTTCTGCAGAAGGACTTCACTGTACGCACGGTCGGCCTCCTAGACCATAGTCGTTGAAGCGCGGCGGCACTCCGTTCAACGTTGGCGCCGTCGCTCTGAATTTTAAAAGCAGTTCTTCCTGCAGGCCCCTGAAATGCTGGCGCATCAAGCCGTGCAATCAAGTAAGTCCCACATGGGATGGCCAAGGCTTGACGAGCCTTGCCCATCCAGCCTTGGCACGCACATTCATGGCATTGGGAACATCGCGTTCTTACAGTTCGTAACGAAGCGATATTCTCCAGGTCCGCGGGCGATTGTACGATTCATGCCTACAGCCGCAGAAATCGGCGAGGTCGAAGCCGACCACGTT
>CBHCZH010000031.1:0-30477 GCA_965977975.1 uncultured bacterium | reverse complement strand
CCCTCGCCGCGCCAGCTTCCCACGCCTCGCGAAAGGCGGTCGCGAATGGCATCGACGTGATTGTTGTCCGCAGTCTGCCGGCGCAGACCCGATCGGATCAGCCATGCTTCGAAATGATCGGGATCGCGCGCGATCACGTCGTTGCAATCGGCTTCGGCGCCGGCGAGATCGCCGAGAAAGCGCCGCTCCATGGCGAGGTTGAACAAGTGCCGGGGATCGTCGGGCGCCATTTCCGCGGCCCGAGCGAATGTGTCGAGCGCGATATCGTGCCGTCCCGCTGCCGATAGCACCGTGGCGGCATTTCCCAAGGTCGCGGCCGTTGCGCCCGGCAACGAAATCGACTGCATCGCCGCCTCCGCGGCGGCCAGCAACCGACAGCCACGATCCATCTCGGGCTGCTGAGCGAGAGACGCGGTCACCGTGCCTCCCGCCCCTGCGCGCTGGCTAGAGTAACTGCGCTTGAGAGCAACTGCCGTACCTCAGTCTTTCTCGAACACGGACCGGCCTGCAAGATAAGTGGCCCGCACGTGGCGCTGACGGATGGACCGATCGAGCGGAGTTGGCAATTTGTCATCGAGGATCACGAAGTCGGCCCATTTGCCGGCCGTGATGCTCCCGACCTCCTGAGCCCACGGCGTCGCATTTGCGCCCGCCTGGGTATAGGCCGTCAGGGCTTGTTCGAAGGTGACGGCATTCTCGGGATACCAGGGGCCGTTCCCCAAACCGAAGGGGCTTTCGCGAAACACGGCGTCGTTGATCTGCGAAAGCGGGCTTAGAGGCGAGGTCGACCAGTCGCTGCCGAAGACGAGCGGGACATCGTTGGCAAGCATCTCCTGCCACACATAGGCCCTGGGCTCACGTTCCGGCCCGATCCGTTCGGTGATGTACTTTCCGATCGTGCCCACGGCGTGATTGGGCTGCATCGAGGCGACGAGGCCGAGCGACTTGAAGCGCATCAGGTCGGCAGAAGTGATAACTTCGATGTGCTCGAGGCGGTTCGGGAACCCGCCCGGAAGCCGCTTGCCCGCATTCGCGAAAGCATTGAGGGTAGTGCTGACCCCGCCATCCCCGATCGCATGCACCGAAACCGGGAAGTCGGCGTTGTTTGCGGCCAAAATCATGCTCTCGAGCTCAGCCTGCGTCCGAAACGGCTCGCCTTTCCAACCCGGCATGTCCGAATAGTCGTGCTCCATCACGGCCGTGCGCGTCGACAGCACCCCGTCGATGATGGTCTTGATATAGCCGAATTTGAGCGTCGGCCCCTTAGTCGCCGAGACGGGGAGCGCAGCCAGCCGCTGATCGACCAGTGTACGGTCGGCAGCCGCCTGCGGTATGGCATCGGGGCTGTCGGTGAACTGCCCATACCAGACGCGCATGTTCAGCTCGCCCTTCTCGGCGAGGGTGAGATAATCGAGCAACGTTTCCCGCCCGGCCATCTCGTGCGCGCCGGTCAGGCCCAGGCTGTTGGCAAAGGCAATTGTCTGGCGCAGCGCCTCGAGCCGCCTTTCCGGCGTTCTCTGCAGGCCCGGCTGTTGCGTGATCCGCTCCGAAGCGCCTTCCTTCAGAATGCCGGTCGGCTCGCCGGTCTTGGGATCGAGCACGATCTCGCCGCCGGGTGGCACGGGGGTGTCCGCCGTGATGCCCGCCATCCTGAGCGCAAGGCTATTGGCCCAGCTCGTGTGACCATCGATGTCGTGCAGGAAGACCGGGCGATTCGGCACGACGGAATCGAGCTCTTCCTTGGTGGGAAGGACACCATCCGACAGCGTATGATCCCAACCGCCGCCGACCAACCACTCGCCCGGTGGAAGCTGATCAGATCGTTCCTTGATCTTCTGCAACCAGACCGCTTTGTCCACGATGTACGACAGGTCGACGCCGGTCACCATGTCTGATCCCATCATGAAATGGGTGTGACCGTCGATGAAACCCGGCACGACGGTGTCCCCGCCTGCGTCCACGATCTTCGTCGCCGGTCCTACAAGAGCGCGAACCTCGCCGTCACTGCCGACCTTGACGAATTTGCCGTCCTTCACGGCGAAACCCGTCGCGCGGCTCAAGGCTGGGTCCGACGTGTAGACGTCGCCATTGACCACCACCAGGTCCGCAGCGGCTGTCGAGGGCTCCGCGGTAAGCGCGGGGGAAGCGAGCAGGCTGCAGCTTCCTAAGGCGAGCAATAATCGTGTCAGGCGGCGCATTCTTCCATCTCCTTGTCTTGGCAGGACGCTGGTGACGCTTGATCAAGGGTCCAGTCGACGGTCTGCCGTTATTGGAATTCGGGGCTGCGCCAGGTGTCCTCGCCGCCCATCACAGTGAGCAGCACCTCGGTTTGGCGGATCTTCATTGGATCGATCGCGGTGAGGTCCTGCGAGAGAACGACGAAGTCGGCCAGCTTGCCCTCGGTCAGCGTGCCACGCTCCGCCTCGTCGAACGTCGCGTAGGCGCCGTCGATGGTGTAATGCCGCAGCGCCGCTTCGACCGAGATGCGGCCGGCCGGGTACCAACCGCCGATCGGCTTGCCGTCCGCCGTCTGGCGCGTAACGGCGACGGCGATCCCTTCGATCGGATCATAGGTGAACGCATCCCAATCGCTGCTGAACGCCTGAACGACCCCGGCATCGTCAAAGATCCTGAACGAGTCGGCGTGCGGAGCGCGCTCGGGGCCCAGCAGCGGGTCGAAGTTCTGGAGCACGGTCTCGTCCGGATTGGCGAACATCGGCGTCGTCGCGACGATTACGCCCAGGTCATGCATGCGCCGAAGATCCTCGAGGCGCGGCACTTCCGCATGTTCAATGCGGTGCCTCCGCCCCGTCGTCCCGTTGACCTTGGCGGCATGGGCGAATGAATCGAGCGCCTGCGCCACCGCCTTGTCGCCGATCGCGTGCAGCATGACCTGAAAACCCAGCTTGTCGTACAGCGCGACCGTCTGGTTCAGCTCGTTCGTCTCCCAGAAGGGGATGCCGGTAATGTCGGTTCCGACATACGGCTCGTCCATCACCGCGGTCATCGCATCGACAGTGCCGTCAAGGACGCCCTTGATCGAGGTTATCTCGAGCAGCGGTCCTCGCAGCTTGTCGCGCAGATGCACGTAGGGTGCGACGTCTGCTTCGGTGATCGGCCGTTCCAGGTGGTGCAGGGGCGAGTACCCGCCGACGCCGGGTACCATGACCATCGCGAACCGCACCCGGAGCTTGAGCTGGTTGGCGGCAAGGGCCCGTTCGAACAACTCCACCAGTTCGGGACGTGACGCGGCGTCGTGTCCTGCGGTCAACCCCGCTTGGGCCATCCGGTCGAGATGGGTGATCAGCGTGCGATAGCGGACCTCCTCGGTCTCGGCCGGGATCACCTGGCGGATCAGCCGCTGGGCGGCTTCCTTGAACTCGCCCGTGGGCTCGTCGTTCTCGGCCTTCATGATGTGCCCGTTGGGCGGGTCCTGCGTGGCCGCGGTAACACCCGCCACGCGCAGCGCGGCGCTATTCGCCAAACCCATGTGCCCATCGCGCGCGGCCACATAGACCGGCCGGTCGGAAATGACCGCGTCGATATACTTCTTGTCGGCTTTCTCATCCGGGAAGATCGCGTAGCCCCAGCCTTTGCCGACGATCCACGGCAGCTCCGGGTGAGCCTCGGCAAACGCCTTCAGCTTGTCCTGGAACTCGGCCAGCGTGGTAACGTCGCTCAGATCCACCGAATTGATGGACGGCCCCGGGAAATGGATGTGCGAATCCTGGAATCCCGGCGTGACGAAGCGGCCAGCGAGATCGATTACGGCGGTGTCGGTCGCTGCCATGGCTTTAATTTCCGCATCGTCGCCGACACCGACCAGGGTGTCTCCCGATACTGCCAGAGCTTCAGCCCACGGTTGCGCCTCATCGCCGGTCCAAATGCGCCCGTTCACGAAGATCCGATCGACGTGGCCGCTGGGGGCGGGTTCTGCCCATGCAGGCATAGCCAGCAGGGTCGATGCGAGCATGGCGGAAAGCGTTGTCTTCAGTCGCATGTCGAGGTTCCCGATGCAGAATGAGAGGATTGTCGCGGCAATTTCGGAGAAGCAGGTCCGTAAAGCTGGGAGCCCGCCGAAGGTCGGTGCCGCGCCGGCCACCATCGACCTCGCGCAGCACCTCGATCCTGCTTACGGAACGGTGCAGAGTCCTACCGAGCGCCCTCCCCGAGATTGAGGCTGAAGCGGATCCCCGCCGTGATCGGCCGGGAAATGAACATCGAGCGCTGGCGGGTCGAGACGTCGGGCGTCAGCGAGTTGATGCTGTTGACGCCTTTGGTGTTGAACAGGTTGTCCACGAAGGCCGTTACGGACCATCGCGGGGTTTCATAAGTCACCGATGGATTCCACATCGAATAGCCCTTGAGGTAGTAGGCAGGGGACGTGGTGCTCGCCAGGTTGCGCAGGATCCTCGTTCGAAGATTGCCGTCGATGTGGAACACGATCGCACGATCGTCCGAAAGGTCGTGGCGATAGTCGACGCTGAGCGTTGCGCTGTGCTTTGGCGTGCCCGGTGTCGGGCTGCCCGCAACACCCGACGCCGCGATTGCCCCCATCTGATCGGTCAAAGAGGCATTCAGAGTCCGAATTTCGAAGTCGTCGATCAGCTTGGCATCGGCGTAGGCGTAGCCGAAGTTGACGGATAGCGGGTCCGACACCTGCCAATTTGCTTCGAACTCGAAGCCCCTCGAACGGGCCCGCCCCCCATTGGCGACGAAGGGCTGCCCTGCCGCGACGGTCGCGACAAAGAGCTGAATATCCTTCCAGTCGATTTGGTAGACCGCGGTGGAGAAGCTTAGCGCCCCTGCCAGCCTTCCCTTAAGACCGATCTCGTAATTGTTGATCTCGTCGGCCTTGTAGGTGTTCAGCTCAGGGCGCTCGGCAAAGGGTCCTACCGTAGGCAGCGCGTTCGCGCCACCGCGCCGGAAACCCTGCGAGAACGTGGCGTAGAGGCGCACGTTGTCGAACACCTCGTAGGACGTATTCGCCTTGAAGATGTGGTCCGACGTCTTGATCGTGTTGCTGCCGGCGGCCGAACCCGAACCCGGACCGAAGATGAGCTCGGTCTGAGGTAGAATGAGCGATGCCTCATCCTGGAAGCGCTGCCAGAAGAAGCGGGTGCCACCGGTAACCTGCCACCGGTCGGTGATGTTGTACGTAAGCTCGCCGAACGCGGCGAACTCGCGGAACCGCTGGGTCTCGGTGGTCAGAAAATCCTGGTCGCCCGGCAGCTGGAAATTCGGGGGCAGCGGGAAGGGGCCGAACGGATTGCTTCCTTCGGTGCGGCGCCACTCCGAATAGCCCGGCAAGATCTCGTTCAACTCCAGATAGCGCTCGGTGTTCTGGTAGAAGGCGCCGAGGACATATTGCAGCGGCGTGTTGCCGTTGGAGGCCAGGCGAACTTCTTGGACGAAGCCCTGGTTGCGGCTGGTGTCAATCGCCTCCGCTATGAAGCGCGGGTTGCCGAGATAGAGCACGCCAAAGCCGGACGTCTCGAACGCGCCGGTATTGTCACGGCTCGAGTGGGTCTCCGCGTCGTAATAGGACGAGGAGGAGGTGAGTGTGGCGAAGCCGAAATCGACGCTGGCGTCCAGATTGATGAGATGCGTGTCGCCTTCGAGCGGATCCAGAATCCGCTGGGACCCCTCGTACCAGCCGTTTCCGCCGAACCCCGGGTTGACACCGCCGGATCCGCCGACCTCGGTGTGCTGATATTGGTAGTTGAGCTGCAGGTCGAGGAAGTCGGTAGGTGTTGCCCGGAGCGATAACCGCCCGAAGTAAATGTCCGCCCAGTTCACATCCTCCTGGGGCTCGATGATGGGCGCGCCGTTGACGATGTCGGCCGGATTGGAGTTGGTGGCCGGTCCGTGCTCCCCATCGCGCTTGAACGTGAACTTCTGATCGACATAACCGCCGCTATGCGAATAGCTGCCGACAGCGCGGAGCGCGAGGTTCTCTCCCAGCGGCAGATTGACGATCAGGTCTCCGGACCCGCTCAGGGAACCTCGCTTGGTGCCGGCCAGCGAGCCGTCGACGCTCGCCGAAAAGCCGCCGGTATCGGGCCGGTTGAACAGGAAGCGGATCGTTCCGCCGAGCGAGCCGGATCCGTACAAAGTACCCTGCGGCCCGCGCAATATTTCGACGCGCTCGACGTCCTTGATCGCCATGTTCACGTAAAGCGGCGCTTCGCCGATATAGGTGGAGACCGTGTCCGATTGGGGCATAGCTGGCGTGAGCGCGCCCGCGCCACCGGTGGCAATGCCGCGAATGACGATGGTATTGTTCATCCCCGCCTCGCGCGGACCGCGATCGACGATGGCCACGCCAGGCACGCTGCGCGCCAGCTTCGCAATGTCCGTAACGCCGTTGCGGGCGAGCCCCTCCTCGGTCACGGCGGAGATATTGTACGGCACACTGGTGACCGTTTGCTCTCGCCGGCTCGCGGTAACGAGGATCTCGCCGCCTTGGTCGGCAGGAGGTTGAGTATCCGTGGGCTGAGGTTCAGCCGCACCGGTATCCTGGCCCGGCTCGTCCTGGGCGAAAGCCGTTCCAGGCGCTGCCAACGCCGTCCCCGCCAGTAAAGCGGCGCTATAGGCGGAAATCAGAGAATTGCGCATGTCCTTTACCTCATTCGGTTATGTGTTAAACCGGTAGCGGCCGCGCACTTCTGCTGTGGCCCCCATAGACTGCTGGCCTTATCGACCTACTTTTCAGTCTCATTTCCTCCTGATAGATATATTCTATTTCGCTTCATCGTCAGTAATTCGAATACCTAGGCTGGTCATGAGAGAGCGTATTATTATCCGGGGTCGCGCCGGAGGGCCTGACTCATGCAGTGCACTGCACCGCCACCCAGCGCGATCATCGAGACGTCCGGATCGAATACTTCGAGCCCCTCTGCCCGGCACAAAGCGATGAGATTTCGGCTGGTCGATGGAATGAGGACTCGCTCATTCCCAAGAGCCACGATGTTTGTACCGAGCTTCATCGCGTCGCCGTAAGGAACGGGCAGAACTCGAATGCCCTGCCCTTTCAGCCAATCTACAAGTTCCGGTTCGACAGCCTCCACGCAGACGACGGCGAGATCCTCTGCGATCATGCCCATCTGAACATCGAGATGCAGAAAGTGCGGGTCGAAGGCGTAGATATGGAATTCCCATCCCTCGGCTTCGAACCAGCGTCCGATCTGTCTGACCGCAGGCTCGATGGAGCGCTCGCCGGAAAAACCGCAAGCTGCGACGCCGGGCTTCAGCACCATGAAGTCGCCACCTTCGACGTTGCCCGCCGAAACGATGTCGTAAATCGGGATCTCGTTATCGAGGTAGAAACGAAGAACCGAGGCGATCTCGCCGCGCCGATAGGGTTTCTGCAACTGCATGATGATGGCGCCCCATGGCGTCATCACGCTGCTGTCGCGTGCGAAAATCTGATAGGGCAGCTCGGCGTCGGGGGCGAGGCAGTGGACCTTCACGCCGGCCTGCTCATAGGCATGGATCATTTCATCGTATTGGCGTCTGGCGACATCCTTCTCGAACTTCAGGCCCAGTCGCTCAGTGCGTCGGGCGACGGCGTTGCCAGCCTGCCAACTGAAATTGTCGATCGGCCCCAGCAGCACGTCGCGCAAAGTGCCGTATTCGCTGTCTATTCCCCATCGGGACGGCCGCGGGGTTTGCCCCCCTTCGACGCGCGCGCGAAGGGTAGAGCTCATCGTCCTTCCTTCTGGTCGTTGGCGACCGCGAGCATCGCATGAAGAAGCACATTGGCCCCGGCGGTCAGGTCCTCTGGCGATGCAGCTTCCATTTCGTTGTGGCTGATGCCCTGCTCGCAAGGGACGAAGATCATCGCGGTGGGGGCATATTGGGCCGTATGCAGAGAATCGTGACCGGCGCCGCTGACGATCTCGCGTGCCGACAGACCCAGCGTGGCGGCGCTTCGGGCGATCTGGCTGACCAGGAACGGGTCAAACGCCGTGGGAGGCATGTGCCAAATCTGCTCGACATGAGCTTCGATCCGATGCGCCGCGGCACGTTCGGCGATGAGCCGATTGAGGTCCAGCACCATAGCCTCGAGCTCGTCGGGATCGGGGTGCCGGATATCGACCGTGAGCACGAGTTTCTCAGGGACGGTGTTCCGAGCCCCGGGAACGGCCCTAATGTCTCCGAACGTCGCTCGACCCCAAGGAGCCCGGGCGTCCGCAAGCTCGAACGCGCCGTCGACGATTCCGGTCAAGGCGCGCCAAGGATCCCGCCGCATGTCCATCGGGGTTGGCCCGGCATGGGCTGACGCGCCGGTGAGCGTGACGTCGAACCAGTAGGCGCCCTGGATCCCTTTAACGACGCCGATCGTCGTTCCTTCGCGATCGAGGATCGGCCCTTGCTCGATGTGCGCCTCGAAGATGGCGGCACAATTTCTGGGCGCAGCGGCCAATTCCCCAAGGTAGCCGATACGCCGCAGCTCATTTTCGAACGTGAGGCCGTCCTTGTCGCGCCGGCTGTAGGCGAAATCGAGGTCATAGGTTCCGGCAACGACGCCCGATCCCAGCATGGCGGGCGCGAACCTGCATCCCTCTTCATTCGTCCAGACGGCAACTTCGATGGGTCGCCCGGTTGCCACGCCGGCGCCATGCAGGGTCTCGAGCACCTCTAGGCCGGCGAGGACCCCGTAGACGCCGTCGAATTTTCCCCCGGTCGCCTGCGTGTCGAGATGACTACCCGCCATCACGGGCTCGGCACCCCGGTCGACGCCCTCCCGCCGCGCAAAGATATTGCCGACCTGATCGACGGCGATCGTGCAACCGATTGCATTTGCCCACTTGACGAAGAGGTCCCGGCCCACCAGATCGAGGTCGGTCAGCGCCTGCCTGTCGCAACCGCCGTTCGGAGTGGCCCCAATCGTGGCCATCTCTTGCAGCCGCATCCACAGTCGCTCCCCGTCGACGCGCAAGCCGCCGAGGGCAGTCGCGGCCGTTTCCTGTCGAGGCGACCGGGTGGCTATCGTTGCTCTCCCGTTCGGAGGTCGGGGCAACGAACGATGACTTGGCCGTCCTCGGCCGTGTCGATGCGGGGGTGGGCGAAATGCTCCCGGTCGATTTGCGAGGCCAGGGCCGCCAGCTCCTGATCCATTTCAAAGCGCTCCGAACTTCGAAATGAGATCGGTATTAGTCGGACCGTCCTGCAGGCAAAGTCCCCCTCAGGGGGTAGCCGGCGCGCCCTTCCTGACGCCAGGCGACCAAAGATTTTCCCCGCTCCAACCATCCCCGAGAGGTACGCCGGCTATCAGGAGTTTGGTTCTCAACATTTGAAACTGAGCCGACACAATGTCGAACTGGACTGTCGGGGGGCGCTTCAATTCGGCCTATGGCCGGCCGACTTCGGTAGTTGCGAACCAGCTCTGAAACGGCGGCGCTCAGTTGATCCAGACCGCCTTGGTTTCAAGGAACACGTCGACGCCTTCGGGCCCGCCTTCACGGCCATAGCCGGACATCGCGAAACCTCCGAAAGGAAGGGCCGGATCGACGGGATTGTGCGCGTTGACCCACACCGTTCCGGCGCGCAGCCGGCTCGCCAGCGCGCGGACTTGGCCAAGATCGTTCGACCAAATGCTGGCGGCAAGGCCGTAACTGCTGTCGTTCGCGCGCTGCACTACTTCTTCCAGGTCGTGGAAACGGGCGACCGCGATTACCGGCCCGAAGATCTCCTCGCGCATCAGCGTGCTGTCGGAATTGAGATGCGTGAAGATGGTTGGCCGGACGAACCAACCTGCGCGGTCCCACGGATCGCCGCCAATCCGTCGCGCGCCCTCACTGTCGCCTTGATCGATATAGCGGCGGACCCGATCGCGTTGAACGTCGGAAACGAGCGGACCCATCTCGGTCATCGGATCGAGGCCGGGACCAAGGCGGAGCGCCGCAACTCTCGCCGCTACCTTCTCGAGCAGTGCATCGTGAATATCGGCATGAACATAGAGCCGGGCAGCGGCCGAGCACACCTGGCCGGCGTTGAAGAAGAGCCCGTCGATCACTCCTTGCGCCGCCAGATCCAAGTCGCAGTCGGGCAGCACAATCATCGGCGACTTCCCGCCAAGCTCGAGCGTCAGCCTGGTCATGTTGTCCATCGCCGTCTTGCCGATCCGAATGCCGGTCGCGGTCGAGCCCGTGAAGCTGATCTTGGCTACCAGCGGATTGCGCACGAGGGCGTCGCCGGCGGTGCCGCCGAAGCCGGTCACGACATTGAGCACGCCGTCTGGGATTCCGGCCTCGAGCGCGAGGGCTCCCAAGCGCAATGCCGTGAGCGAAGTCTGCTCGGCCGGCTTGAGGATCACCGTGCAGCCCGCCGCGAGCGCGGGTGTGACTTTCTGCACGGCCATGCCGAGCGGAAAGTTCCACGGGGTGATCGCCGCGACGACACCGACCGGTTCCCTCACCGTAAGCGCGAGAGGTGAATTGGGTGCAGAAACCGCGACGGTGCGCCCGTCGATCTTCGTGGGCCACCCGGCCATGTAGCGAACGCATCGAATTGCGTCGGTGACGTCGATCTCTCGCGAGGTCGTAAGCGGCTTGCCGTTATCCAGCGTCTCGATAGTGGCGAGGGCTTCCGCATCCTGCCGCATGAGGTCCGCGAGGCGGTGAAGCCGCGTCTCCCGTTCGGCGGGGGGAAGGCGCGACCATCGCCCGTCGTCGAATGCCCGTCGCGCCGACTCCACGGCGAGCGCAACATCTTCGGCCTCACCCGCAGCAATCGTCCCCAGCTGCTCGCCCGTGGAGGGCTCCGTCACGGCGATCGCTCCGCCGGCGCGAGCCGACTGCCATTTGCCATCGATCAGGAGATTGTGCGATTGACCGACGAAGCGCTTGACCGAGCCATCCTCTACCAGGTCCAAAAGCCGCCCCAAACCGAGCTCGGGGATGGCCGAGGACGACATCTCGCGCATGAAGGATAACTCCGTAACCATTGATTTTGCGGCACATTGCATGACGCTGCCAAGCACAAGATAGCAGTGCTGGACCGCGCTGACGTCACAAGGTGTCAACCCTTTTGAATTGGATGCCGAACTGTCGTAACCTACAACAAACACCAGGGTCCTTATGGGAACGCGCAAAGTAAAGCTGGGCCGAGTAAGCGACGTCGACATCCGCTTGCTCCGAATTTTCAAGGCTGTGGTGGAATGCGGCGGATTGGCTGCGGCAGAGATTCAGCTCGGCATCGGCCGTTCGACGATCAGCACCCATTTGGCCGATCTCGAAACGCGGTTAGGCACGCGCTTGTGCGAGCGGGGCCGAAGCGGCTTCAGTCTGACGAGCAACGGCATGAAGGTGTTCAAGGCCCTCCTGGGCCTGATGCACTCCCTCGACGACTTTCAGCAGGAGATGGCAGCCCTCCACGGGATCGTAAGCGGCGATCTGCACGTGGGCATGGTCGACAACCTTGTATGGGACACGGACTTCAATCTCAGCGGCGCCTTTGCAAAGTTTTCGGAGCTGGCCGAAGAAGTGAACCTGATAGTTCAGGTGCTCTCACCGGACGAGCTTGAGAAGAAGCTAATCGAAGGATCGGTCAACGTAGGCATCACGCCGATCATGCACCAGGTTCCCGAGTTGCAGTACAAACACCTCTTTAAGGAGACGAGCTACCTGTACTGCGGACGCGGCCATCCGCTCTTCACCCAGCCGGACGAGGGAATTGACGACGTAACGCTGTCGCGCTGCAGCTATGTTCGCAAGGCCTACACAGTCGATGCCGAGTTCCAGGAAAAGAACGACATGCTCCAACACCATGTCAGTGCGTTCCATGTCGAGGCGATCGCCATCTTGATCCTGAGCGGCGCCCACATCGGCTTCCTGCCCGAGCGGTATGCCGAAAATTGGATGCGGACAGGGGAATTGCGGGCGATCCGGCCGTCGGAGTGGCGAGCCGAGTTTCAATTCGCCGCCGTCACGCGCAAGAGCAGGTCACCTGCCCCCGCGGAAACGGAATTCGTCAAATGTCTGCTCTCGGCAGCCAGGAGCGCTGGCGGAACGGGCCGATAGCACGAGTCCTCACCGAAAAAGCTCCAGGTCGACGAAGTCGGCCATCGCGCGATATCCGGCATCATTCGGGTGAAGATGGTCGCCCGAATCGTAGTGCGCCCGAAGCCGGCGCGGCTCCGCGGGATCGCGCATCGCTTCGTCGAAGTCGATGAGTGCGTCGCACTCGCCGTTGTTTCGAAGCCAAGCGTTTACCTGCTGCCGCAGCTGCTCCGTTTGCTCGGTGAAATAGAAGGAGCCCTCGAACGGAAGCAGCGTGCCGCAGACAACATCGATTCCGCGCTGATGCGCCCGCGTGATCAACTGCCGGTATGCGCCGGCGAGATCCTCGGACGTCAACGTGGGCGCAGCAGCCGAAGCCAATCGGGTCGAGCCGATATCGTTTATCCCTTCGAGAAGAATCACGCGCCTGACAGACGGAAGCGATAGGACGTCCCGATCGAAGCGGGCCAAAGCCGATATCCCCCAGCCATCGGACAGCAGGCGGTTGCCCGAGATTCCGGCGTTGGCGACAACGGCAGTCGAGGTCGGCTCGTCGAGAAGCCGGGCAGCGAGCAATTCGGGCCACCCGCGAAAATCGACCGACTTGACCCCTGTGCCATCGGTGATCGAGTCTCCGAACGTGACGATCGCGCCCCGGCGCGGCGATTGCGACAAAGTCAAGACGGCCGAGACGATTGGGCGCACAAACAAGGCTTGCGTGTTCGACAGAGATTCCGAATCTGTTTCGTCCACTCCCTGGCTGTATTCGACCGGACGCACGCTGTCGGATTGCGCGTGCGTGAAGGACTCAGGCAGATAGAGGCTGACGAGAAGCTCGGAACCGGGCTTCACGGCGATCGGAACAGGGTCGCTCACGGCTGGCGCGCCGGCGGGCATGACCAACGACGAAGATCCACCGAACGTCACGTCGACAAACTCGCGAACAGTCCCCTCGTCCAGCGCCAGGGTGACGTGATCGACGCGAAGCGGTTTCGTCCCCGCTTCGTTCGAGAGGCGCAGCGCCAGACGCTCACCTTCGGCCCAAAGCGTCAGCTTGTATCGAACGGTCCCTTGGACTTCCTGCGGAGGCGGGATCACTTCCGGCGGGACGTCGACGATAGGATTGGACGGGGACGACAGATAGGCAGGCACCCAGACGGGCTCATCGCTCCCATTCGCGTTGGCGGGCGCTGCGTAAAGGCCGAAGATTGCGGCGAACAGCGCGATCATCCACCCCTTCGCCCCCCGCTCGGTCATCGCATCTCGCTTTCGCTGGCAGCGTTCTGCGAACCCCTGAAGGCATCGATGTCTGCAGTGAGGAGGCCGGCCCGATAGGCGTGACATTGCGCCACAACGGAGTCTTTCATCGCCATCATCTCTTCGGGCGTCGTGTTCTCGGGCCTGTCTCCGAACCAGCCGATCTCGGACAGACCCCGCATCAGGAGGAATGTTGGGATCATGAGCAGATCCTCCTCCGCCACGGACCTGACGCCGCAATAGCCTTCCAGGCAAGCGGCGTAGATCTCGGGAAAGTGGGGCAGCTCCTGGGCTTGATGAAGGGCGACCGCGAGATCGAACATGTGCCAGCCGAACGCGGTGTCGTCGAAATCGATCGCCGCGAGCGTGTTGCCGTCGACCAGCACATTGCCCGGATGCAGGTCGGCGTGGATGACGCTGAAGCGCGTACTCTCCTGGCCGTATTGCGCCAGCACCCGGTGGAGCTGATCGCGCATTTCGGCCAGCAAGGCCTTTTCGTCCCGCGTGAGGATGTCATATTCCCAGAACCGGCCCCAGTAGGGGTTCGGGCCCGCCAACCCGTCTGCATCGAGCCGTCGGCGCCGAAAGCCGGCTGGCGGCTGCCAGCTCACTGCCTGATTATGCATGGCAGCGATCATGGCCCCGAGCTCACGGAAATAGACCCGCAACTGTTCTACAGGTGTGCGTTCGTCCCGCACAAAGGGCAGGAGGACTTGTCCTTCGACCCACCGCGCCAGGCCGACCCAGCGACGCTCCGCCAAGGCGGGAATTTCGATGTCGAGATAGTTGCGGCCATCGGGCGCCACGAGCGGCTCGGGAACGTGGATGCCGGCCTGTGCCAGCGCCCTGGTCCAGATCCGTTCCCCCTCCAGCTCCTCGAGCTGATGGTAGCCGGGCCGGTGAAAGCGCAGCGTATAGGCCTCCCCAGCTCTGTCGACGACCTTGAAGGTCACGTTCTCGGCTTGAGCTGCCAGCGTCAGATCGGCCGCCCCGACACCGAACTGCTGCAGCGCCGCCCGGGCGGGTTCCCGGAAGGCATCGACCATCAACATACGGCATCCATCTCAAGCACCACGGCCTCGAATGCCGCCACGAAAGCCGCGATGTCTTCGCGCTCGATGACTAGCGGCGGCCGGATCTTGACCAGATTCTTGTAAGCCCCGGCGTTGGCGGTCAGAAATCCGAGATCCTTCAGCCGCTCGGATATAGCGGCCGCAAGCGCGCGATCAGGCGTCCGGGTTTCCTTGTCCGTCACGACTTCGACGACGGCGAACAGCCCGCGTGCACGCACTTCACCTAGATGCGCGTTGCCCGCGGCAATCCGAGTGAGTTCCCCTTTCAGTACCCGCCCCTCCTCGCGTGCATTGTCGAGAAGGGAATTCTGTTCCAGCTCGTCCAACACGGCCATGCCTGCGGCCGCCTGAAGCGGTGTGGACGCAGTCGTATTGAAATGGTCCATCTTGGCCCGGAACCCGTCGACGATCGCGTGGCTCGCTCCGGTCCCGGAGACCGCAACGCCATTACCCATCGGCTTGCCCATCACCACGATGTCAGGCGTGAACCCGGTTACCTGATAGCCCCACCAGTGACCGGTGCGGCCAAATCCGGCCTGGACCTCGTCGGCAATCACCAGCCCGCCCGCCTCGCGGACCAGGTCGGCGGCGCGCTTCATGAATCCGGCGGGCAAATCAGGCAGCCCTTCGTTCGCGAAGATCGAACAGACGAGCATGCCGGCAAACCCCACGCCGGAAGCCTCGAAGCGGGCAATGGCATTAGCGATCCGTGAAAGATACTCGTTCGCAAGCCCTTCCTCGCCCAATCCGGAAACGACGGGCCGATACAGGTCAGGGAAGGGAAATGCATGGACGTCTGCGCTTTCCGGCTGGCTGCGTCCCACGTTGGTCAGCCGCCCGACCAGATCGCTGTTGCCGTGATAAGCTGCATTGGTGCAGACGATGCCTCGCTTGCCGGTCGCGATGCGGGCCATCTGGATGGCAACCTCGTTCGCCTCGGTGCCGCTACAGCTGAAAACAAAGCTTTCGATGGCGGGATCGTGTAGAGCCGCTAGCCGCTCCGCATAGGCGATCGCGCCTTCGTGGAGATAGCGGCTGTGGACGTTGAGAGTCCGTTGCTGCAGCGAAATCGCGTCGGCAACGCGCGCATTGCCGTGGCCCACCGCGGGGACGTTGTTGTAAAAGTCGACGTAGCGCCGGCCCGCGCGGTCGAACAAATGCGCGCCTTCGCCGCGGACGAGCTCGATCGGATCGGCGTAGAACAGTTCCGCGCCCGTCCCCAGCGACTTGTCACGGCGGTTCAGAAGTTCGGTCAAATTCATCTCGGCATGTTCCATGAAGACAAGCGTAACGGCCCATGCCTTCGGCACGGGTCCCCTTTTGTCCATGTAACACTCCGACATCTCAAACCATTCGACCGAACGGCTGATCCGGCCATTTTGGGTCGGGCGTCGGCGAGCCGGGCCGACCACACGTCTGCTGCCTTAAGGTCAAACTTTCAGAAGCAGATGATCGCGCTCCCACGAGCTTATGACCCGCTGGAACGCGTCCAGTTCTTTTGCCTTGATCCGCAGGAAGGCGTCGATGAACCGCACCCCGAACAGATCCTCGATCTCCTTGCAGGCCGCCATCCGTTCGAGCGCCACGTCCAGCCCGCCCGGCAATGTCCGCTCAAAAAGATAGGCATTGCCTTCGACCATCGGCAACGGATCCGTTTTCTCGCGCAGGCCCAGATAACCCGCCACAAGCGTGGCCGCGATCGCCAGGTAGGGATTGGCGTCCGCACCCGGCAGGCGGTTCTCCACGCGCATGCTCTCAGGGCCGCTGATCGGCACGCGCAGCCCGCACGAGCGATTGTCATAGCCCCACTGCAGGTTGATCGGCGCCGCGTGGCTGGGTTGCATCCGGCGGAACGAATTGACGTTCGGCGCAAAGAGCGGGGTCGCGTGCGGCAGGTATCGCTGAAGGCCTCCTACGAAATGGCGGAAGGCAGCGGTCGGTCCGTCCTCCGAGCCGAACAGATTTCCCCCTTCCGGATCATGCGCGGAGACGTGCAGATGCATCGCGCTGCCGGGTTGCTCCTGCATCGGCTTGGCCATGAACGTGGCATAGACTCCATGCTCGAGCGCGACCTGCCGGACGATCCGTTTGAACAGCAGGATCTGGTCCGAGAGCTGGATCGGGTCGCCGTGGTTGAAGTTGATCTCCAGCTGCGCAGTCCCCGCCTCATGGATCATCGTGCCGAGTTGGAGAGAGGCGACTTCGGCGCGCTCATATATATCCTCGATGATGTCCTCGTATTCGGTCACCGCCTCCAACCCATAGGGCTGCGGCGCAGTCTCCGGCCGGCCCGAACGGCCCGCCGGCGGAAGAAGCGGAAAATCCGGGTCGGTGTTGATCTGCGTCAGATAGAATTCGAGTTCCGGCGCCACCACGATCGACCAGCCCATGTCTGCATAGAGATTGAGCACCCGCCTGAGCACGTGTCGCGGTGCGGTTTCGTGCTGTGCGCCGTCTCGCGAAACCGCGTCCGCGAAGACGAACGCGGTCGGCGTCTTGAAGCCGGGGGCAACACAGAGCGATCCGAAATCGGGAGCAAGCGTGATGTCGGGATCAGCGAACGAGACCGCTGCATTGTCTTCGGCATAGTCCCCCGTCACCGTCACGTCGAAGACGCTGCTCGGCATCCGCAATGTGCCATTGCGGACAGACTGCAGGAACTTCTGGGCGGGCCAGACTTTGCCCCGCAGCACGCCGTTCAGATCGGGAACCAGGCACTCGATCTCGCTGATTCCGTGCTGTTTGATCCAGGCTTCGAACATATCCGTCATAAAATCTTCCGGGTGAGTTTGGGTCGCCGCCCGTTCTCGCGCGGCACGAGGGAGCTAAAGCCGGTCACGAAGCGTCAGGAGGAGCATCGCCCCCACCAAAACCGGCCACCGCAGCAGGGAGCCGCCGGGAAAGCGCGGTGCCGGCAACCGGGTCAGCCGGTCGAAATCGGCCGATCCGCCGGTCAGCGCCTGCGCCAACAGCCGGCCAAAATAGGGAGCGAGGACGAGACCCATGCCGGAGTAGCCACCGATCGCGTACAAGCCAGGAGACAAAGCCCGGACATATGGCAGGCGATTTCGCGTCACCGTCACCTGTCCGCCCCAGGCGTGGTCCAGCCGCACATCGCGCAATTGCGGAAAGACGCGCAGCAGATGGGGGCGGACGAAAGCGGCTACGTCCGCGGGAAAATCGCGCCCAAAGCTTTCGCCGCCGCCAAACAAGATCCGATGATCCGGAGTGCGGCGGAAGTAATAGACCGCCGCTCTGGAATCGGCTGCCGCGATTTCGTCGCGCACCAGAGCGGCGGCACCGTCTGGTCCGAGCGGTTCGGTCGTCGCGATGAAATTGTTGATGGACATGACATGCGCGGCGAGTTGCCGGTCGACGTGCCCAAGCGCCGCATCGCAGGCCAGCAAGACGCGGTCCGCATTGACGGCGCCGAGTGTCGTTTCGACGGAATAGCCCTGCGCCCGAGCGACGACACGCAGGACCTCCGTCCGCCCGTGCAGACGCGCACCCGCTCGCGCGGCCGCTCTGCCAAGGCCCAGCGTCAGGTTGAGCGGGTGCAAGTGTCCGCCGCCGGCGTCGAAGATGCCGCAATGATAATCGTCGCTCGCGACCATCGTCCGCACTTCGTCGCGTTCGACGAACCGAAGCGCGTCGTAGCCGTAAAGGGCACTCATTCGCGCGACCGTTTCGCGACTTTCCGCCTTCAACGAGGCCTTATGGTCCAGATGGAGCAGGCCCGGGCGCCAGTCACAATCGATTTGCTCGGCCGCGATCAGTTCAAGTAGAGACTCGCGCGCGTCGAGCGATAGCGACCACAGCGCCCGCGCTTCATCTTTGCCAAGCCGCGCCTCGAGCCAGGGCTGGCTGCGTCGCATCCCGATGTGTGCCTGTCCGCCGTTTCGCCCTGATGCACCTTCGCCGAGCGCACCGCGTTCGAGCAGCATGGTATCGAGGCCGGCACGCGCAGCATGGAGCGCGGCGGATAAGCCGGTAAGCCCGCCCCCGACGATGCAGAGGTCGGCCCGGGCGTCTCCTGCCAAGGGCGGCGTGGCCACCTCGATCCGCGTCGTTGCCCGGTAATAAGAAGAGCCGTCCGATCCCACGGGATGATTGCGGGCTTTCCGAAGGGTCCCGCCTTTAACCGGGGTGATTGCCGAGGTTCCGCCAAGCGGTGTCGGTCGGCCGGCGGAGTGCAGATGACGAGGCGAATCAGGCGCTGCCGAGCGACGGCTCGCATGAAGAATTTTCGGCAGAGATAGTTCCCCCCTGAGCGGCCCCACCAACCGCTTGACCGCCGCCATGGCGTTGAACCTCGCTATTCCGTTATTTGCCGCCACTATCTGCCCGATAGCGGTTTTCTCCAAACTCGTTGATTTCGCCAACATGATGAATAATATTCATGTCAATGGCGCGCCGGTTGCCTCCACTCAAGTCGCTCGAAGGGTTCGAGGCAGCGGCCCGGCTGGGCAGCTTTGCCGCCGCGGCGGAAGAGCTCAGCCTCTCGCAATCGGCGATCAGCCACCAGGTCCGCGCACTCGAGGAAGCTCTGGATCAGCCGCTGTTTCGGCGGGTCTATCGTCAGGTGGTGCTTACGGACGCTGGGAAGGACTTCTATCGCACGGTCCGCCAAGTCCTTCGGACCTTGCGCGAAGGTGTCGATCGGCTGGCGCCCTATCACAAGCCCAATTCGGTGATCCTGTACTGCGATCAAACTTTTGCAGAGTGTTGGTTGATGCCCCGTTTTCCGGATCTGGTCGCCGACGTTCCTTCGGCTGATCTGTGGCTCGACAGCCGCGGCGGCGAAGTCGACCTCGATCTGACGGAAGTCGATATTCTGGTGACGGCGAACGAACCGGAAGAAGATGATGAACCGGGAGAACTCCTTCTTTCGCTTGACTATCGGCCCTTCGCGGCGCCGGCGCTGGCGGCCAGGATCGCAGGCGAACTGACGCCGCAAGATGCAATGACGCACCGCCTCCTCCACCTGGAGGGGAAAATCGGTTGGGCCGCGTGGTTCGATCTGAAGGAACGGGCAACGCGCGAAACCTGGCTGACCGCTGGTCCCACCTTCTCCGATGCACGCAGCTTGCTGCTTGCGGCGGGACAAGGGCTCGGGATAGCCCTCGCGCCCGTCCAGTTCGCGCAATCGATGGTGGATGCCGGTACGCTTCTTCCGATCGGCACCAGGCGCTGGCGCGAAGCCACGCGCTATCGGATGATCGTAAATCACGACCCGGCAGACGCGGCCTACGTTCTACCGGTTCGCGACTGGCTTCGCCAACGGTCGCGACGGTCCTAATCGACGGCGTACTCAGATCGCGGCAAGTTGACGCCCGAGATGGCTCAAATCGGCTGACTTGTCTGTCGGGAGACGCGGTTAGAGGCGCCGAAACTGTGCCGTTGGGCACGAGCCGCGGCGAATGCTGGCCGCGGCAGAACAGACCATGCGACTAAGTGGCGTGCTGTCAGTCTAATCGCAACTTGTCTCGGATGGCAGAGCGGTCCCTTCCCGCGCCGAGCCTCAGGCGATGAGCGACTGCCACTGGGCAGAGGGGGCCGAGCGGCGGGCTTGGTAGGTCCCACGAGGCGGATCACGCCAGGCGAGGAATTGAAGTGCGGAAGGGCTGGCGGGCTTGCGAGGGCGAGGCATCGCCGCGCCCCGGCCCTCACCTCCTCACCAGCCGGTACATTTGGTCCGACAGCGCCCGGCACCTCTCCGCTCCCCCGCTTTAGCGTCGCGGACGTCGTCAACGAAAACTTTCGGATTGCCCGAAGGGTTTCGCGGCGGTGCCAGTTATATCGAAGGAAATGTGGGGCAGCTCGATATCCGCGGAGGATCGTCGCCGCTGGTCCGGATGCTTGGAAAGGACCTGACGATGGAGGTCGAAACGAAGCGCCACGCAATCGAGAACTCGTTCGCGGCTGGTTCCGTATTCTATCCCCGACAACGGTCTCGCCACAGGCAGCTATATTAGGTGGCCGGGGCAAACATGGCTTCCCATCGACGAGCGGGACGTCAGAGAACTGGTGCAAGGCACACCGACCCCGCACCTCGACGCGACCTCGCCGAAGAAGCCAGGAACATGGCTGAAGCTTACCTTTGGATGACCCGTGCCAGAGATCCGGACTTCGACGACTGGTTTGGCCTAACGGCCTGGCTTGAGGCTGACTCGGGTCATCTCGCGGCTTACGAATTGGCCAACTATATTGACACGTGGGTGTTTGAGGCGCTCGCTCACGACCGCCGCCCGGACACTGCCGTCGTGTGCCGCCGAAAATCCTGGCGAGCGGGGTTGCGTGCCGTTGCTTCGCGCTTTCTTTCGAGCACGCGATGGTGGCGCCGTTCCTGACCGTAAAGCGCGCTGTTATCGTTCGACCGCCGGCGGCGACGGCCCAGGGCGCATCAACGTCGGCCGCTGGCATTCCGCTGCGCGTCGTCCCGGCTGCCGCCTGAGCTTGATCCGCGGCGGAACCCGGCCCCCGCATTTCGGTTCGCCCGAAACCACGCGTGCCCGCTGCATCAATCGCGGAGTCTGAAGCCATTGGCTACTTCCTTCGGCCCAATCGCTGGTACCGGCAGCGTCTGTGCATCCGAGACAATCTTTTTTTTGAGGGTGTGCGAAGGGTCACGCGGGCGCCTCCGTTAGAAGCGCGGACGGGCAACCAATAAGGCGAAAGTCTTGGAAACGGCCGTCCGCAATCCCGCGGACCAAGCTCATGTGCGGGATGGAGAAACCATCATCCGGCGCGAGATCGCCCGGAGCCGCGGAGTGATGCCTTTGAGGTCTCGATATCTGAAATCCAACGCCCTTCTAACCACCATGTTCACTGCGGCGCTCCCCGGCGTGGCGATGGGCGCAACGCAAGTCGACAGCGATAGTACGACGCCCCTTGTCACCTCGACCGCCGGGGACATCGCCGTGACGGACGATGCCGACCTGGACGTCGAAGGCGCCGATCCGATCACCATCGATTCGAACAATTCGGTGAGGATCGACGAAGGCTCGATCGTCGAGGCCGACGACGCCGACGGCCGCACCGGTATCCTGGTACAGGCAGGCAAAGACTTCAGCATCTTTGTCGCGCAGGCGGCATCATCCAGGTCCTCGAAGATTTTGATCCGGAGGATGAGGATGGCAACGGGGTAGCCGACGGTCCGATTGCCCAGGCCAGCAATCGCTATGGAATCCGGGTGCTCCCAGGTACGGCGAGCAGCGGCAGCATCGTGAACAACGGCCTGATCTGGGTCGAGGGGCTCGCGTCCGCCGGCATTGCTGTCGATTCCGATTTCACGGGCGACATCGTCAACACCGGGACGATCGCGGTCCAAGGCGACTACAGCGTCGGCATCCGCACAGCTTCGGTCGATGGCGACATCTCGATCGACGGCGTCGTTTCGGTAGCGGGCGAGGGCGCTCAGGGCCTGGTCCTCGACGGCGACGTTTCGGGCACCTTGGCGATTCAAGGCGCCATCTCGAAGGCCGCATCCGTCACCCTCGACGACGGCACTTCGCTTGCGCTCTCACGCAGCGATCTGCGCGTTGTCGCTCCTGTGGTTGAGGTGACCGGTAACGTCGCCGGCGGCATCCTCATCGCCGCTCCACCGTACGATCTCGACGACGACAATGACGACGAGGATGACGACGGAATCGAGGACACCGACGAAGCCACCGGCAGTATCAGCTCGGTCGGCGAGAGTCCGGCACTGGTAATCGGCGGGACCGAAGACATCGCGATCGGAGGCGCGGAAGGCCGAGACGGCACCTTCTCGCTGGCGATCGACGGCAACATCAGCGCCACCGGTTATTACTCTTCGTTCGATGCTTCCGCGGTCGTCATCGGAGGCCAGGGCGGAGAAGTGAATCTCGCCGACGGCATCGGGATTTCGGGCACGGTCCGGGCGACCACGCAAGAATCCGGAGCGACCGCGCTGATGATCAACGAAGGGGTCAACGTGCCCTCGTTGTCGAACAGCGGAGTCATCATGGCATCGGTCTCGTCCAGCGGCGAAGCGGAGCTTTGGGCGGTGCGGGACCTTTCCGGCACGCTCACCACGGTCGAGAACAGCGGCCATATCCAGGCACTAGGCTCGAACGAGGATGTGGCCATCGCCATAGATCTTTCGGCGAACACAACCGGGGTGACGATCCGACAATATCTCAACGACATCGACGCTGCCTCGAAGGCGGAGGCCGCGGACGAAGACGACTACGATCCGAGCAATCCTCCCGTCTACACGACGATCATCGGCGACATTCACACCGGGTCTGGCGACGACCTGATCGACATCTCATCGGGCACGGTGGATGGAGACACCTATCTGGACGCTGGCGACGACATCGTTCGGTTGTCCGACGATAGCGTCTATACGGGCGACATCCACGCCGGTGCCGGCGCTTTCGAGATGACCGTTTCCGATACGGCATCGTTCGTCGGCACAATCGACCCCAATGGCCTCGCATCGCAACTGACGATCTCGGATGACGCCCAAGTCTTCGCCACTTTCGAAAATGCGGATGCCTTCACGGTCGTCGTGGACGGCGGCGTCCTCGGCGCAGCGCAAGGCGAGACCGTCTCCTTTGGGAACCTGAACGTCGGATCCGGGGGAGCGATCTCTGTCGTTGTCGATGGCGAGGAGGGAACTTCGTCGAGCTTCGAGGTCGGCACCGCAACTTTCGCGGAGGGATCGCTTGTACGGGCGGAGATTACCTCGCTCGCCAAGGCGGAGGGTACTTACCGTATCGTTACCGCGGGCACTATGAACGGGGTGCCCACGCTTGATTTCGAGACCGATCTTCCGATCCTGTTGAGCGGTGAGCTGACCGCGGGCAGCAATTCGCTCGACCTGACTATCGAGCGCAAGACCGCCGACGAGCTTGGCCTGACGCGACCGCAGTCCGCCATCTACGAGCCAGCGATCGCGGCGACGGCGAACAGCAGCACGCTCGAGCAAAGCTTTCTGCAAGCCGCCGATGTCGAGGCTTTGCAGGACCAGATCGACAGCCTTCTGCCCGACTACGCCGGCGGCGTGTTCGATTTGGTCACGCGGGCTTCGCGACTTGCCTCGAAGCACATCTCCGACGACAGCGCCGTGTTCTCCGATGATTTCCCCACGGAGATCTGGCTTGAGCCGATCTACTTCCGTGGCAGCAAGGACGCCGGCGAGACGGCTGCTTTCAAAACCGACGGCAAGGGTCTCTCGGGCGGTCTCGAAAGCGATTTCGGCTTCGGCTATCTCGGCTTCTCGGGCACTTATGTTGCCGGCAAGGTTAGAAACGGTAACTTGCACGCCTTCGACAACGGTGATGACGACACCGAGGACGAAGACGACAACGACGACGAGAACGACGACACGGTCGCCAGCCATCTTCAGACTATCGATGCCACCAGCTGGGAGCTCGCGGGCCACTGGCGGCGGCGCAGCGGTCCGCTTTACACATATGCGCGCGCCTCGGTATCACGCGTGTCACTCTCCTCCACACGCACCTTTGTCGGGTCGGTCGATGAGGAGGAGGTTACCCAGAACACTGCTGGCAAATGGAAAGGTATTGCCTACTCCGCCATGGCGGGCGCGTCCTATGCCATCGACCTTGGCGAGCGTTTCACGCTCAAACCGAGGGCGCAGCTTGACTACCACCGCCTGCGCGAGGACGCCTATGAGGAGGACGGCGGCGGCGTAATCGATCTTACCGTCGAGAAACGAACAAGCGATGCGCTAACCGGGGCAGGTTCGCTGATCGCGAGCTACCGCTTCGGTGGCCGTGATCGCCGCAGCGCGCCACTGACCCTCGAGGTCGAAGGCGGCTGGCGCTCAGTTCTCGGCGGCACCCTCGGCGACACGACGGCGGCGTTCGCCAGCGTGGATAGCGATGGGGATGGTGAGGACGATACGGATCCGGGCGAGACCTTCACCCTGATCCCAGATCAGCTGGGGGACGGCTGGTTCACCGAAGCGCGCCTGCAACTGAGTGGCTACGGCTACACCTTCCAAATAGGCGCGGGCGCGGAGCAGACGCAGGGCGGGATCGACCTGTCGGCACGGGCATCGTTCAGTGTTGGCTTCTGAAAACCGATGTCGCCCTTGCGATGCGGCCCACGGCCACTGCCAGGGCGCCCGATACCAACCAATCCGGTCAACCTAGGAGGATAGCTCACATGAAACATAGGCTTGTGGTCGCGGCGGCCGTCGCAACGGCGGGGGTTTCTGCTCCGGCCTACGCGCAGGATGCGCTTGGCTTTCGCATCGAGGGACGGCTCGCGCTGGAACAGGATAAGCTGGAAGCAAGCCTCCCCAATCCCGAGGACGATGACGACGAGGATGGCGACGAGTTCCTGACAAGTACCGAGAGTCACAGCGGAATCGCCTTCGGGGCCGAGCTGGGTTACGACGCGGTGATTGGTTCCGGCTTCGTCCTCGGTGCCTACGCCGGAGCGGAGTTTGGCGGCAGCGAGAGTTGCGTCGAAATCATCGATGACGACCTCGCTTGTGCGAGCGTAGGCCGGACCTTCACGCTGGGCGGGCGGGCTGGGATGCTGATCAGCGACGCGATCCTACTGTACGCCAAAGGCGGCTATTCGAACGGCAAGCTCGAGGCGAGCTACGACGACGACGTCACGGACAACGATGACGACGATCCGGGCGATATCGCGGAGTTCTCCGGTGCCAAGGGAGGCTACCACATCGGTGGCGGGGTCGAATGGGGCCTCGCGCGCGGCATTCACGCCAAGGCCGAGTACGTCTACACCAAGTACGGGACGCAGTCCTATCTTCTCGGCGACGACGATGACGATCCGGCGCTCGACGTCAGTTCCAATCGGCACCAGTTCTTCGTCGGCATCGGGTTGCGGTTCTGAGCCACGCGCGGAAGGCACCGAATGGTCCGGCGCGGGAGCCTTTTTGGCGGTGCGAGGGGCAGCATAGGCCATAGCCGGAAGTCCAGGCGGGCCACCTGAGTGATTATCATGTCTGCCTCACGGACCGGGCCTGCGCGTGGTGAGAGCCCCTCCCATCACGAGATCGTCCGTTCAGCAGCGCCGGTTGTCGGCCGGGTTATCCGATACCGGCTTGGCATCGAGACGTAGTTCGAGGAGGTGTCCATGCGCTACTACCCCTACCCGCTGCTACCCGCGCTACTTCTGTTCGGCGCGTCCGCGCAGGCGCAAGGCGACTCCCCTGCCCGTGACATCCGAGCGGGTTGCCGGGGAGATCCCTTGCTTTCCACGTCTGGAGCATCCCCCGTCGCCCGCGAGGCGTTTGACGCGGCCGTGACCGCGAACTTCGCAGCAGCCGATCGCGACCATGACGGAGGGCTTACCCTCGCGGAAGCGCACGCGGCGACGCGAGCGTGCCGCGACGCCGAGGTTGCTTCGCGCTTCGCCCGGATCGACAGCAACGACGACGGCACGATCAGCCGCAATGAATTTGCCGCCTGGGAACATCGGGGGGACCGCGCGCCCCGGCCGCCGTTTGAACAGCCGTCGAAAGGTGTAGGGATGGCAGGCGAGCCGTTCGCGCTCGACGAAGGGGCGGGCTGGGGCCTGATCCACCGAAGGAGTCTGGTCGAACCGGTCGGGGCGGCAACGGTGGCCGTGGCCGATGCCGACGGCGACGGCGCCCTCACTCTCTCCGAGTTGCTGGCCTACCAGGCCGCTCGTTTTGACGCCGCGGACCACGATAGGGATGGCGAGATCTCGCCCGAGGAATGGCCGGCACCGCCCAGGTTCCGGAGGACATTGGGCGACCGCGAGCCGCCCGATGAGGCCGGCCCGCCAGCTGGCGTTCGCGTCCCACAAGTGCCCTGACGCATTGCGTTGAGTCCCTTCGCTGCGGTGCCGTCAGTATTGCTGCACAGTGGCGCTATATGACGGTCGGGCGGCCAATGGCACGTCTGCGAGGGGCACTCGGCCGAAACAGCAACGCCTGCTACCGGCGCGTGCCGGGCCCCGGCCCAACTGGACCGGTTCCCGTGGGACGCGGCCCCGGCCCCGCTCCGCTCGGGTCAGTTCCGACCGGACCAATGCTCGGCGTCTGCGACGGGCCGCTACCCGCGATCCCCAGCCCCCGGGGCGCTGGAGGACCATAGACAGGACTGTCCGGTGTTAGCGGAGAAGATCCTGCGCTGCCCGCCATGGACGGACCAACGGGATTCTCCGGCGCCGACAGATGCTCCGCTGGCGTGGACGGCTCCGCCTCGCTCGCGAAATCGAGTGTTGGGTCATTGACTGAGCCAGGCGTGGCTTCGGGCAGAATGCCGGTTGGTGCCCCGGGGGCGGGGTCGTGCTCGGTCCGCTCGAATTCGTCGCGCGCAGCGGGCTCATCATCGCGCTTCGCGTGGATAGTCGTCGAGTCTGGCTGATTTCCAGCGATCGCCATCTCGGCGACGCGGTCGGCAGCCGCAGGCGGAGCTTCGGCGATCACGGGACCGCCGCCTTGAATTCCCGGTCGTGCGGGCCCGGCCGAGAGCCACAAGCCAAGTGCCCCTCCGCCGAGGACCACGACAAGTGCGAGCAGTGCGACAAGCGCGGGCCGCCGCCGGGCAGGTTCAATTCGCAAGTTCGGCGGCGCGTGGCGCGCAGATGCCTCCTGCGGAAGCCGAGTCACGGTCGATACGATGCGGTTGGCCAGCTCGCTCGGCACTTCCGGCACTTCGGCCCGCGACAGGACCCGGTCGAGCGCTTCGTCATCCAAGCTGGCGGGGGAACGAGGGAACCAGCTCATGCCGGCACCTGAAAATCGGCCAGCGACAGGCCTTGCCGTTCCAGTGTCTTGCGCAGCTGCCGCCGTGAACGCACCAGCAGCGATTCAAAGGCTTTGAGATTCAGTTGCATGATCTCGGCAACGACCGCATTTGGGAAACCCTCATAGTAGCTGAGAATGAGAGCAGCGCGATAGTGCTCCGGTAACGAATTGAGTGCCGCTTCGATAAGCTTGCGCGCGTCCTCTCCAGCGAGAATTTCGTCGGGCCCGGGCAAGGCGCTGACGAGATCGGGGAAGACTTCTACCGTTCGCGACGGGTGCTGCCTCAATCGATCGTAGCAAAGGTTGACCGCCACTCGGTGAAGCCAGGCGACGACGCCGGCCCCCCGGTCCTGCCAGCCGGGCGCCTTCGTCCATAGTCTGGCGAAACACTCTTGCACGACGTCCTCAGCTTCGACGCGCCGCCCCAGCATTCGAAACGATACCCTGTAGAGTGCCGCGGTGTGCCTGTGGACGATTTCAGCGAAGGCTGTCGCATCACCCCGTCCAGCGCGGGTGAGAAGATGGGCGTCGCTGTGGCGGTCGTAGCCGAGGCGATCGTCGTTATCCGCGGTTGCCGGCGAGCCTGCAGACTGCAGCGACAGATTCCGGTCGAAGAGATTCATCGGAGCGATCCGCCGACCCCTAAAGCTCACCGCGCGCAGCTTCGCATTGAGGCCGTAACCGCCTGAATGGCGCCTGTATGTGAAGTGGGCTGGCCTCTTTCGCGGAGGCCGCCTTGGACGAACGGCCTAGCCAGGTGAACTGCGGGCGGGCAGCGGCTTTGCACGGCTGCCCTGATGTCAGGGACAAGTTCGGGGACTGAATGGCGGTGTTGTCAGTCCAATCGCAACTTGTGTTCGACGACCCAGCTGACGCTTTATGATACGAGCCTCACCACTCGGCCAATGCGACCCGGGCACCGTTCTCACACGTTGCTACGCGAGGCCTTTCGCAGGAAGTGGCCCGCGGCAATGCCGCGCAGCATCGCCAGCCGGTAGGATTGGATCACGGGAGAGCGTTCCCACCCCTCGGCGGGCCAATTGTCGGCCAGGTTCCGAAGCCTTTCGAGATCGAGGAATTGCCCCGCCGGCTCGAATTGCGACAATCGCTCCAGTTGCGCGACGATTTCCCCGCGTGCCGCGCAGAAGCCTTCGTGCCAGTCGACGGCCTGGTAGCCCTTGCGCCGTTCGGACAGCACGGCACCAGGCAACCGGTCGGACAGCGCCCGGCGAGCCAGCAGCCGGCTTTCGCCTCTCGCGAGAAACTCCTCGATCGGCGCGCTCAGGCAGAATTCGACAAGCCGCTTGTCGGCGGTGGCATCGCGGTGATCGATTCCCCAACCCGCTAGCGTGCCCTTATTGTAGTTCGCGAAGTCCGTTCGCCGAATCATCCATAGCCGGGTATCGAAGCTGCTGCGGCGCGGCCGGTAGCTGAAGTCGAGCCCCCGCTCCCGGCCTATCCGCTCAAGCGCGCCGAGACGCTCAGCACGTACGGCGGTATATTGCAGGGTGTCGGAAAGACCCCGCGAGGCCGTGATCCGCTGCCAAAGCCAGGACGGCACGAACATTCCGAAAGTCTGCGCCAGCGCGCCGCGCCAGCCCATGGTGCCCCGCCGGGTCAAGGCCGCAACCTCGCGCGCCCATTCGACCGGCCGGCCTTGCCTGAGCAGCTCAGGCAGCCGTTCGAATCCCGCGTAGCTGAGGCTCGCGTTGCCCATCTGCCCGGTGAGGAGAACCGTCAGGCCGCGCTCGCGCGCCGCGGCGTTGATCGCTGACAGCCAGGCCCAGTTTGCGAGGTTGAGCGTCGGCCGGTCAAACAGATGGTAAAAGCGATCGAGGTCGGCGAGCGGCGAAACATGGCCGGCGCGGATCCTGACATGCTCGATGTTGGAATAGAGTTCAGCCGTCGCGGCGGCCAGCGGCCCCTCATCGCCGATCCGCCTCGCCGGGCAAGGTCCCGCGTAGTCCTCTCGCGGGACGGCGGTGAAGGCGATCACTTTCCCGCCGGTAGCCCCGCAGAGCCGAGCCGCGGTCGCCGTCACCGCGGCGCTGTCGAGCCCTGCGCTGAGCGACGAGACGAGGATGCCGAGGGTCGGCACCGTCCAGATGATGACGAAGACCTTCGGCATAATCGCTGCCATTCGCCCTCGCCGTTTCCTGCGGCTGCCAGAAGCGATGGGTGCTGACGCCTTCCCGCGTTACGGAGACGAAGTGACCGGGCTCGACACGAGCTATGTCCTTGAAAAAGGTCCCTCCGCCGGCTTGGGGGATGAGCGCCGCGAACTCGGCCACGGCCTGTTCGTCGGGCTCGCAGGGAATCTCGGGATGCGCATGCAGCCCTTTCGGCATGCTGGCGAAAGCGAAGAAGCGCTTGCCGCTATGATAGTACAATGGCCGCTGACCAGCGAAGTCGCGCGCCAGCAAAAGCCGCTCGGCCCGCCCGTCCCACCAGGCGAACGCGAAATCCCCGACCAGCCGCTCGATTGCTGCCTCGCCCCATTGCTCGAGACCGGCGAGCAGAACGTCGGCGTCGCAAAGAGAGGCGGCGTCGCTCCGCGACAGACCGAGTGCCGCGGCGAGTTCCGGGCGATTGTCGAGGCGGACATCGGCGACCAGCGTCCGATGGCTGTCGGCGCTATGCAGCGGCTGGCGATCGAAAAGATCTTCCGGAAGGGTGCGGAACAGACGCCGGCCGAGCGCGACCGGACCTTCGGACCACTGCCGAGTATCGTGCGGTCCGTAGATTTGCTGAGCTGCAAGTATGCGGTCGCACCCCTCGGCGACGCCGGGCTTCCCGTTGAAATGCCAAAGGCCGGCCAAGGCTGACATCTAGAACGATCGATCCTGCCCGTTCAACAGAGCGGAGCCGGTGTGCGAGCCAGCCGCTCTCTCGCGTGGCTCTCGAGCCGTTGCGCAGTCTGCTCGAACGAGCCGATGTCCTTCCTGCGTCTGACAACGTGCACCGGAACGGTCTCGCCAAGCGTCACGCAAGCGCTGAAATGGCGAGCACTCGCCCCCAGGAGCCGGACGCACCTTCCGCGGTAGGTGTTGGCGATGAGCGCCTCGATCGCCTTGCCCGGGCTGAGCCGCTCTATTCTCAGATCGGCATCACCTTCCTCAAGCAGATATACCGCAGCTAGCGGTGTCGCGACGACGGCGTGCAGCGAAGGCACGTCGAACTTGTCCCGCCCGTCGAACGAAGGCTCGAAGCGTCCTGGTTCGCGGCCCGACCGTTCGAGGGCGTCCTTCCACAGCCTGACCCGTGGCACGCCCGGCAGAACGCAGGGCGCTCCGCTATTCATCGCCACAGCGCATACATCGTCGGCCAAGGTGACATGGCCGCGGTCCTGAAACCAGACCGCCAGCGTCGACTTGCCGCTGCCGGAGGGGCCCATGAAGGCAAT
>CBHCZH010000030.1:0-30502 GCA_965977975.1 uncultured bacterium | reverse complement strand
TGCTGCCGCTCGCCCTCCCCGACGCTTCGGCCGCCAAGCCGACGATCGCAGTTATCGGTCCGAGCGCCGCGGTCGCGCGGCTCGGCGGCTATTACGGCGATCCGCGCTCGACCGTCTCGCCGCTCGAGGGCATCCGCGCACTCGTCGGCAATCGCGCCAACGTCATCACGGCGCCGGGCGTGGTGATCACCGAGGACGACGATTGGTGGGCTGACGAAGTCAAGCTCGGCGATCCGGCGCAGAACCGGCAGCGCATCGCCGAAGCGGTGGAGGCCGCTCGCGGGGCCGACACGATCCTGCTGTTCATCGGCGACACCGAGCAGACCAGCCGCGAGGCTTGGGCCGATGCCCACCTCGGCGACCGCTCGGACCTCAATCTGGTCGGCGAGCAGCTCGAGCTGTTCAGGGCGCTCAAAGCACTCGGCAAGCCGGTCGTGGCGGTGCTCGTCAACGGCCGCCCGCCGAGCTACCCCGAGATCGCCGCCGAGGCCGACGCGATCCTCGAGACCTGGTACGGCGGCGAGCAACAGGGGCACGCGATCGCCGACGCGCTGTTCGGCCGGGTCAATCCGGGCGGCAAGCTGCCGGTGACGGTGGCGCGCGAAGCCGGCCAGCTGCCGGTGTTCTACAACTACAAGCCGAGCGCGCGGCGCGGATACCTGTTCAGCGAGGTGAGCCCGCTATACCCGTTCGGCTACGGGCTCTCGTACACCACCTTCCAGATCGGCGAGCCGGCTCTGTCTGCGGCGACGATCATGGCCGGTCAGGGCGTGACCGTGCGCGTGCCGGTAACCAACAGCGGAACGCGCGTCGGCGATGAGGTGGTGCAGGTCTATCTGCGCGACGAGGCCAGCACGGTTACGCGTCCGGTCAAGGAACTGGTCGGCTTCGAGCGCGTGACGCTGGAGCCCGGGGAAACCACGACCGTCGAGATCGCGATCCGGCCCGAGTCCTTCGCATTGTGGAACCGCGAGATGCGGCGCGTGGTCGAGCCGGGCGAGTTCACGATAATGGTCGGCCCGAATTCGCAGGACCTCAAGAGCATCAAGCTGACCGTCGCTCCGTGAACCGGCGGGCAGCCCTCAAGCTGCTCGGGGGCGGGAGCCTCGCTGCGCTGGCGGTGTACGAGACGCCGCTCGCGTTTGCCCAGGGTGCGCCGCTCTACAAGAACGCGGCCGCGCCGATCCCCGCGCGCGTCGCCGACCTGATGGCGCGGATGACCTTGCCCGAGAGGATCGCCCAGATCCGCGCCGCGTGGGCGCGCAAGAGCGATATGCTCGATGGCCTCGCGTTCAGTCCGGCCAAGGCCAGCTCCGCCTTCCCCGACGGGATCGGCCATGTCACGCGCCCGTCCGACAAGCGCGGCGTTCCGGGAGTGGCCGGCGCGGCGGGCGGCACGGCGGCACGCTGGCGCACTCCGCGCGAGACGGTCGAGTTCATCAACGCATTGCAAAAGTGGGCGCTTGAGAACACGCGGCTCGGCATACCGGTGCTGGTGCACGAGGAATCGCTGCACGGCTACATGGCGACCGAGGCGACCATGTTCCCGCAGGCGATCGCGCTTGCCGGCACGTTCGACACCGATCTGATGCGGTGCGTGCAGTCGGTCATCGCCCGGGAGGTCCGCGCGCGCGGCGTACCTTACGTGCTCTCGCCGGTGGTCGACATCGTGCGCGACCCACGCTGGGGACGGATCGAGGAAACCTTCGGCGAGGACCCATACCTGGTTTCGGAAATGGGCGTCGCCGCGGTCGAGGGCCTTCAGGGACCGGGCAAGTTCGACAAGCTGCGCCCCGGCAAGGTGTTTGCGACGCTCAAACACATGACCGGGCACGGCCAGCCCGAGGCCGGAAACAACGTCGCGCCCGCTCCGCTCGGAGAGCGCGAATTGCGACAGTTCTTCTTCCCGCCGTTCCGTGAAGTCGTGCGGCGCACTTCCGTCGGCGCCGTCATGCCGAGCTACAACGAGATCGACGGCGTGCCATCGCACGCCAACGCTTGGCTGCTCGGCGAGGTGCTGCGCGGCGAGTGGGGCTTCGACGGGATCGTCGCCAGCGACTATGGCGGGGTGCACGAGCTCGCGACGCTGCACCGTGTCGCGGTCGATGAAGTCGACGCAGCGCTTCAGGCGCTGACAGCCGGCGTCGACAGCGAGCTGCCCGAGGGACGGGCCTACGCGACGCTCGCCGACCAAGTCGGCGCGGGCAAGGTTCCGATCGAGCTGATCGACCGCGCCTGCGCGCGCATGCTGACTTTCAAGTTCCGTGCGGGGCTGTTCGAGAATCCCTACGGCAGCTGGGAACAGACCCAGCGTCTCACCGGCAACGCGGAAGCGCGGGCGCTGGCGCTCGAGGCCGCTCGCAAATCGATCTGCCTGCTGACCAACAAAGGCGGCGCGCTGCCGCTCGACCCGGCACGCATAGGCCGGGTCGCGGTAATCGGACCGAATCACGCGATTGCCCGACTTGGGGGCTATTCGAGCGTACCCAAGCAGGCGGTGAGCCTGATCGAGGGCTTGCGGCAGATCGCCCCGAACGCCGAGTTCGTCACCGCGCAGGGCGTGTTCATCACCAAGAGCGAAGACCGATCGGCGGACCTGGTCGAGCTCGCCGACCGCGCCGAGAACCTTCGGCTGATCCAGGAGGCGGTCGCCGTGGCGCAGACCGCCGATACCATCGTCCTCGCGATCGGGGACACCGAACAGACCAGCCGCGAGGGTTTCGCGACGAACCACCTCGGCGACCGCACCGGGATCGATATCGTCGGCGAGCAGAACGAGTTGGTCGATGCTCTTGCCGCGCTCGGCAAGCCGCTGATCGTCTGCGCCATCAATGGCCGCCCGCCGAGCTGGCCGAACGTGATCGAAAAGGCATCCGCCGTGCTCGAATGCTGGTACCCGGGGCAGGAAGGTGGTGTGGCCATGGCGGAGGCGCTGCTGGGACGGATAAATCCGGGCGCCAAGCTACCGGTAAGCGTGGTGCGTAATGCCGGTCAGGTGCCGCTGTTCCACGACCGCAAGCCGAGCTCGCGGCGCGGCTATCTGTTCGACGACGTCAGCCCGCTATTTCCGTTTGGGCACGGGCTTTCCTACACAAGCTTCGAGATCTCCGAGCCGCGGCTATCGGCAACGCGGATCCAGCCCGGTCAGTCGGTCGAAGTGTCGGTCGAAGTCGCCAACACGGGCGAGCTCACGGGCGATGAAGTCGTGCAGCTTTACATCACCCTGCGCGACCGCTCGGTAACCCAGCCGGTCCTAGCGCTGAAGGGCTTCGAGCGCGTCACGCTCGCGCCCGGCGAGCGCAAGACCGTGACGTTCGCCCTCGACCAGCGCCACTTGTCGCTGTGGAACCGCGCGATCCGCGAAGTTGTCGAGCCCGGGCCAGTCACGGTTTCGGTCGGCAACAGCGCGGCCTCGCTCAAGCAGACGGAGTTCACGATCGCATGAACGCCTCAACAGCCTCCGCGGCGACCATCAGGCCGGGCGGCCATTACCGCTGGGCGATCTGTGCGCTGCTGTTTTTCGTCATCACTATCAATTACATCGACCGCCAGGTGCTCGGCGTGCTCAAGCCGATCATCGAAGACGATCTCGGCTGGAGCGAGATCGACTACGGAAGGATCGTGCTCGCCTTCCAGGCAAGCTATGCGGTCGGCCTATTGGTGGTCGGACGGCTGCTCGACAAGATCGGCACGCGACTCGGCATGGCGATCGCGATTGCATTGTGGAGCCTCGCCGCAATGTTTCACGCGGCCGCGCGCAGCGTGCTCACTTTCATGCTTGCTCGCGTCGCGCTCGGCCTTGCCGAAAGCGCAGCCTATCCAGGCGCGGTCAAATCGGTCGCCGAATGGTTCCCGCAACGCGAACGCGCGCTCGGCGTCGGCTTCCTCAACGCCGGCGCGAACGTCGGCGTGGTGATGACGCCGATCGTCGGGATCATGGTCGCCGGGTTCTACGGGTGGCAGGCGGCGTTCCTCGTCACCGGCGCGATCGGCTTCCTCGTGCTCGTGGCCTGGCTTGTGATGTACCGCCAGCCGCAGCAGCATCCGAAAGTGTCGCCCGCCGAGCTGGCCTATATCGAGCAGGACGGCGAGGACGGCGCGGGCGAAAAGCTCGGCTGGCTCACCGCGCTGAGTCAGCGCCAGACCTGGTACTTCATCTGTGCCAAGTTCTTCACCGACCCGGTCTGGTACCTGTTCCTGTTCTGGTTGCCGGACTTCCTCGTCAAGACGCAGGGTATGGACCTGTTCCCCAAGGCCGATGCGGGCATATTCTCGACGATCGGTCCGGCGCTGGTCGGCGTCTACCTCCTCGCGGACGTGGGCTCGATCGCTGGCGGCTGGCTGTCGGGTCGGTTCATCAAGCAGGGCTGGAGCGTCAATCGGGCGCGCAAGACGACGCTGTTCCTCGCCGCGCTGTGCGCCGTGCCGCTCCTGTTCGTGCTCCAGATCGACAATCCGTTGGTGGTCGTGCTGATCATCGGGCTCGCCACCGCCGGGCATCAGGCGTTCAGCTCGAACATCTTCACAATGATCTCGGACCTTTATCCGCGCCGGGCAATCGCCACGGTGGCCGGGCTCGGCGGCTGCGCGGGCTCAATCGGCGGGATGCTGATGGCCGAGTCCGCGGGCCGGTCGCTCGAGTATCTCGGGTCGTACATGCCGCTTCTGATCTACGCCGGGCTTGCCTATCTGATCGCCTTCGGCGTGATCCACCTCCTCGTGCCGAAAATGGAGCCTGCACCGTTATGAGCCGCGGTATTCGCACAACGCGCCGTGAGGCGCTCGCCGGTCTGGCAGCCCTGTCGGTGGCGGCCTGCACGGGTCGCGGCTCAGGCGCGCCTGCCGTGGGCTCGCCGCCACCGCCTCCGCCCGCTTCCGCACCGGCGCCAAGCCTCAATGCGCTCGCCGCGCGCAACGGTCGGCGTTGGGGGAGCGCGATCGCGTGGAGTTCCGGGGGCCGCGGCGGCTCGATCCAGAACCCCGACTATACCGCGATCGTGAAGGCCGAGTGCGGCGTGGTCGTGCCCGAGAACGAGCTCAAGTGGCAGGCGACGCGACCCGGTCCCGACGCCTTTGATTTCACGCGGATGGACGCGATCGTCGCCTGGGCCCAGGCGAACAATATCGCCGTTCGCGGCCACACGCTGCTCTGGCACCGGCCGCAATGGTTCCCGGGCTGGCTCAACAACTACGACTACGGCGCCAACCCGCGCGCCGAGGCGGAGCGGTTGCTGACCGAGCATATCCGCACCGTGACCGAGCGCTACCGCGGCACGATCACCAGCTACGACGTCGTCAACGAGGCGATCGACCACGACACCAACGGGCTGATGGAGACCAGCCTGAGCCGCGCGATGGGTAGCGCAGAGGCCGTGCTGGACCTCGCCTTCCACACCGCTCGCGCCCAGCTGCCGAGCGCCGAACTCGTCTATAACGACTACATGAGCTGGGAGCCGGCCCATGCCGCGCACTGCGCCGACGTGCTGCGCCTGCTCGAGGGCTTTCGCCGCCGCAACGTGCCGGTCGACACGCTCGGCATCCAGTCGCACATCGAGATGTTCTCGATCGACCCGGCGACCGGAGTCGGCCCTTATCGGGAGCGCGAGTGGCGTCAGTTTCTCGATGAGGTGGTGGCGATGGGTTACAAGCTCCTCATCACCGAGTTCGACGTGAAGGACAAGGCGCAGCCCAGCGATGTCGCCACGCGTGACGCCAAGGTCGCCGACTACGCGCGGCGCTATTTCGACCTCATGCTCGACTACCCGCAGCTCGGCGACATGCTCGCGTGGGGCATGGTCGACCGGTTCAGCTGGCTGCAGGGCTTTGCACCGCGCGACGACGGGCTCGAGGTCCGCTGTTGCCCTTACGACAGCTCATACAGGCCGAAGCCGTTGCGTGACGCCATCGCCGCGAGCCTTTCCGACGCGGCCGCCTGATATCCTTCGAGCCGGCGACATCGATCACGTGAAAGTCTTTGCGCTCTTACGGGCGTGGCCCTGCTTCGCTGCTTTCAGTTGTGTAGCGCCTGGGCGCTGCCGTGCGGGCTTTCGAGCACGATGAGATAACCTTCGGGATCTCGCACCCAGATTTCGAAGTTGGAGTTGCCGCCGGCGGAACGAGGCCTGACCACCGAGCGCAGATCCTCGGCGCGCGTGGCGACCGCATCGAAATCCTCGATCTCGACCCAGAGCACGACGCCGTTTCCATAGGGCCTGGCATCGGGATTACCGAACGGCCCGTGATGGTGCCCGACGTCCCAACGATGCAAGTGCAGGACAACCATCCCATCCCGCTCGAGTCGTTCGTATTCCTGGCCGCCGTGCCCGCTCTTGAGGTCGAGCAGATGCTGATACCAGCGACTCGATGCCTCCACGTCGCGAACGCACAGGAGCGGCGCAAGATTGAATGTCATCAATCGCCCCCTCTTTGCCAGCTTCGGAGCGAAGCGCCCGTGACGTTGCAAAGGGCGTAGTCGAGAGCTGCTGGACGCCTCAAGCTTTGGGAAACCAAGCCTCGCGGGTTGCGTCAAATGGATCGCGGTCGCGCGGCTCGATCATCGGCTGCGAGATTTCCCATAAGTATCCATAGGGATCGATCATCTCGAACACGCGATCGCCAAACGGAGCGTCACGCGGAGGTTGCGTGATGTTGCAGCCGGCAGCTGTGCAGTACCGATGGCTTGCTTCGAGGTCATCGACGCCCAGCCCAATGGCGACACCCAGTCCGCGTGGTCCTGCCTGCGTCTGACGTTCACGCTCAGTATCGGGAAACGGCATCCCAACCAGAGCGTCGGCCATTAAGAGAACGCCGTCTCGCGCCAGCATCACCATCACCGGGCCGTGGTCGTTGGGAATCGATCCGACTTCCTCAAATCCCAGACCCGCGTAGAAACGGCTTGCGCCGACGACATCATCGACGCGGAGGCCTATGCGGAATCTACCCGGTTCAATGCTGCCCATCCTCACTCCTTTCGACTAGGCCGAAAGCCTCCCGGTCTTGGTGGGCTCAAATCCTGCCTCTTCCCGCACTTCCGGCGATCCTGTTCGGCAAAAAAGCCGCCGTTCCGGGGAGCGGCGGCTTTTCAGTGAGGCAATTTCGCACGAGAGCTCGGAAATTGCCACGAACGGTGTGCAAGCACTGCCGTCCTAGCTGACGCTCCGGCCCCGCATGCGCCGCCTACCGCGCCATTTTGGCGCGAATCCGGTCCGCTACCTCTCGGGCGGAAAGTATTTCGGGCGCTGTTACGAGACCCTCGAACGAGGCCTCCGTCCCGGAACCCATTTGGACGAGAATGGTGGTTTGATGAACGGTAGGAGGAGTCCAGCGTTCGAGGACCTGATAGGGAACGTCGCCGCCGTAAAAGCCGCCGGTGGACGGACCGCCGGGGACGGAACCATCATCCACGCCGGCACGGGCCCTGGAACGGTCGGCTCCGCCACCAGCGCCGGCTTTCGTGGACTCATTCGAGAGAACCGAGCCCGAGCGTCCGGCGATCCTGTTTATGTCCCCGATTTCCACGTTCTGATTTGCGGAATGGAGTACGGCGAACCACTGCTGGCCCGACTCGATCGTGAGCTCGGCCGCGCGAAGGAGCGCAAATTCCGCAACTTGCGCCGGAGTCATTCCCTTTTCGCCGGTGTAGGTGACCAGCTGTCGTCCGCCTTCGGACGGGGCGCTGAAGTAGCCCACGTCGTTTGGGCCGCCGGCGGCCTGGTACGGCTGCGTGGTTGTCTGGCAAGCGCTTAGCGCAAGCGTTACCGCGACCAAGGCACATCTTTTCACGGCGAATTCCTCCCCGTCTTCAGGCTTGGACGGCTCTCCGTGGCGTAGCCTCGTAGAGCCGTTCCAAGCGGGGAGAGACCTAAATCTCCCCCCTCTGGTGCGAGCAGGTGCCGACCGATCAGTACTCCAGGAAGACCCCCAACACGATTCGGCGATCGTTCAGGAAGCTGAAGCGGTCGTACATCTGACCCGCCTGATCGATCTGCGCCTTCGCCTTGCTCTTAGTATCGAGGATGTTCGCAATCGAGGCACGGAACTGAACATGATCGTTCAGACGATACTTGATTGACGCATCGAGGAAACCGGCAGCCGAATTGTAGATCGGGTTACCCGTCACCCAGTCGCGATAGGTCGTGAGGTACTTGGAGCGCCAGTTGTAAGCGAGGCGCGCCTCGAAAGTTTCGTCCTGATAGATCGCAACCGCGTTCGCGATGTGCTTGGACTGGCCGAGCATGTCGTCGACATCCCACCGGAACACTGTCGTAACGTCGTCCGGAACGCCGTTGCCATCCGCATCCACACCGTCGCCGGGCGGCGTCGTCGATGCGTCGATAAAGGTATAGTTGGCCTGGAAGCCGAGATTTCCGAGCAGTCCGGGCAGGAAGTCGTAGAACTGCTGGTAGGCGATTTCAAAACCTTTTACCTTGGCTTCAGCCTGATTGACCAGACCATTGTAAATAACGTTGACTGTCTGTCCGTCGAGCGTTTCCGTGCCCAACGCCATGTCGCCGTTTGAAATGATATTCTTGATGTCCTTGTAGAAGCCGGCAACCGAAACATAGCCGCCCTGGAAATAGTACTCATAGGACAGGTCGTAATTCCATGCCGTAGTCGGCTTCAGGAACGGATTGCCGCGGTTGACCCGGATATCTCCGAGGCGGATGTCCTGGGCACCCCGGTCGATACCGAACAGTGGATCGCTCTCATCGGTGATCGGAGTGTAGTTGATCCGGTTCGTGGTAACCACGTACTCCTGCGACGCACGCAGATCCTGGACGTTCGGCCGGCTCAGGCCTTTGCTGACCGCGAAGCGGATCTGCATTTCATCATTGAGGTTCCACCGCAAGTTGAACGACGGAAGCCACTTCGTATCCCTAAGGTCGAGGGACGTCGCGATTGCAGGCTGTTCGGTATAGGCAGCCGCCTCGGGCAGGAAGTCGCGCGGATCGTCGCGGCTTTCCGCATCGTCCGTCCTCACCCGTTCACCGTCCACGAATGTCGGCTGCACGGCATCATCGTTCCACCGCCGGAAGGCCCGGAAGCCGGTCGACGATAGGTCCGTCTGGACAAAGCGGAGACCGACGTTCGCGTCGATCGACATGCCGTTGTCGAAGTCCTGCTGGAAATCGAACCGCACATAGGCGTTCTTGGTCGTCTCGGTGATGTCCGAGGTGTCCTCGGGCCGGAAGTTCGGCGACCCGAAGGCAGTACCGTTATCCGTCCCTCGCGGCGCCCATGGATGATTGGTGCCAATCTGCGGCTCACTGAGGAGGTACTGGCGGAACGCAGAGTAGTTGGTCAGCAGGTCTTCATTGACGAAGAGGAATTCCTGGTTGTCCCCCTGCACGACGCCGCCGCGGAAGAACTTGGAGAAATCGATCGCCTCAACGGCAGCGGCGGGATTCTGGAAAGTCCCCACAATCCCGTAACCACCGGCCCAAGCCGGGGCGATCGCGCCCCAGTTCAGCCCCATTTCCGAGTTCGTCTGTCCGCGCTCGGAATAACGGGCACCGAACTTCACCGCATCAAACCAGCTGGCAAGGCCATCACCGCCCGACGCATCGTAGGTAAGATCCGTGCGAACTGCGTACAAATCGCCCTCACCCACCTGCCAGCGGTCGGCGGCGAACTGCCAGTTTGCCCCATTCGGGTCTGCCAGACTGGTCGGATGCGGGATCCGATTGGCATCCGAGTCGCCGCCATATCGCGTGTTGCCCGGATTAAACGTCCACGGTGGCAACGGGTCACCCTCGCCGTTGGTGAGAGGCCCTCGAGCGACGACGAACTCGATCTGGGGCTTGTCCAGATCCTGATCGATCCACCAGTCCGCCCAGGTATTCAGGCCGCCCCAAAGCTCCATGAATACAGCCCTGGACTTCGTATAATGCGCATCGACTTCGACATACAGACGATCGGTGGCATTCCAGTCAATGTTAAGGCTGAAGTCCTGGGTCGTCGTGTCTTCCTGCTTACCGATTCCGAGCGATCCGATGGCCGCACCATAGGCACCTGTCCACGAATCGGTCACGTTCGACACGTAGCCCGACTCCATCAGGCCGCCCTGGATCGGTATAAGCGTCTCGCAATCGCCGGGGTTCGACGGAAAACCGCCAGGGCCGCTGCACATCGGGGTACCTGCCGTACCCCAATCTGGATTAGTGACCATGTCGGTGACCGTCATATTGGCGCCCGTGTCATGCTCCGGCCACCACTCCCAGGTCCGCTCGATGCTGTCGACCTTGGTTTCGACGCGCACGTACTTGGCGGTCAACTGCAGGTTATCGTTCTTCCACTGCACTGCACCGTAATAGCTTTCGCGATCGCGATCGATATCGTTGGTCCGCAGCTGGAAGCCGGTCGTCGTTCCGACGATGCGCGACGGATCCACGCCGGTGAATTCATTAATCCTGTTCCCACCCGTGGGGGCGGTCGTCGAAACCTGGCCGTTCGCATCGACCACGCGCGGGTTGGGCATGCTTTGCTGCCAGCCGTGAATGCGGGAATCGAGCAAGGAACGAGAGTACGAGCCCATGATGCCGAACTCGTAACCGTCGCCCTCCCAGCGATTGCCCACGGTGAGACTGCCCGAGGGCGACCAGGACTTGCGAAGATCGGAATACGTGACGTCCAAGGTAGAAGCGATCACCAGCCCCGGCCTGTCGAACGGCTCCAGCGTGCGCAGGTTGATCGTGCCGCCGATACCGCCTTCGATCAGGTCGGCGGTCTGGTTCTTGAACACGTCGACGGCGCCGACCAGTTCCGGCGGGATGCTCGACCAGTCGAGAGCCCGGCCGCCATTGGCGGTAAATGCGTCGCGGCCGTTGAACTCCGAACGAACGAATTGCAGACCGCGAATGAGGTTGCCTCGGCCTTCCGGCGAGGGGAAGTCCGGGCTCGCGCCGCCTGTGGGGAACCGCGAAACCGTCAGGCCCGGAATACGCCCCAAGGCTTCCGCCACCGACAGGTCCGGCAGGGTCGAAATGTCCGACGCCGTGAGCGAGTCAACGACCGTGTCCGCGTTGCGCTTGAGTTCCTTGGCGGTTTCGAGAGCGCCGCGGATGCCCCTGACGATGATGACCTCGTCAGTCGATTCGCCTTCGGCGCCGGTTTCCGCCGGCTCGTCCTGCGCATAGGCCGCAGTCGAGGCCAGCAGGCTGCCGACCGCGAGAAGCGAAGCGCCGCCCCTCAGCGACTTCCGCAGCCACTTGGCGCCTTCGGTTTCAGTTGAACGATGTGCAAACGCAGACTTGGCCACGCCGTATCCTCCCCATGATAGCGCTACCATTTTTGGTAGGCTTTTTAATCCCTCGGAGGCCTTGGTTATTCGCTAAATCCGGCCTTGGCAAGTGCCTCTGTGCGCGCCAAGGTGGAAAGGGAGAGGACTGTGATGGACGGGGCACAGAGTGGTGAGCTGAAAGGTAGCGATACCGCGATCAGCCGCGTGGTCGTGGTCGGGGGTGGCACGGCCGGATGGATGACGGCCGCGGGGCTTTCCAACAAGCTAAAGGGCCTGCCGGTTTCGATTCGCCTGATTGAATCGGAAGAAATCGGAACCGTCGGCGTTGGCGAAGCGACTCTTCCCCATATCCGTGCCTTCAACAACACACTCAACATCAGTGAGGCGGAGTTGATGAAGGCGACGGAGGCGACCTTCAAGCTCGGCATCGAGTTTTGCGATTGGGGACGGATCGGCGACCGCTACATCCACCCGTTCGGCGACTTCGGCCCCGTCGTGAACGAGATACCCTTCTATCAGTTCTGGCTGAGGTTGAAGAGCCTGGGCGATGCATCGCGGCTCGACGAATACTCGTTCCCGATCATGGCAGCAGAGAGCTGCCGTTTCCGCCACCCCTCGCCCGATCTCACCAAGATCGAATCGACATTCGGCTATGCCTATCAGTTCGACGCCTCGCGCTACGCCCGCTTCCTGCGGCGCTATTCGGAGGCGAACGGCGTCGTCAGGACCGAGGGGAAGATCGTCGGCACGAACCTCGACGGCGAGACGGGCTTCGTCGAGTCCGTCACTCTCGATTCCGGCGAAGTCGTGGGCGGCGATCTGTTCATCGACTGCTCCGGCTTTCGCGGCCTCCTTATCGAGCAGGCGCTCCACGCGGGCTACGACGATTGGAGCAAGTGGCTTCCGTGCAATCGAGCGATCGCGGTGCCTTGCGAAACCCGGGGGCAGCTCACGCCGTTCACCCGCGCCACGGCGAGAACCGGGGGCTGGCAGTGGCGCATCCCCCTTCAGCACCGCGTCGGCAACGGCCACGTCTACTGCAGCGACTTCATCTCCGACGATGAGGCCGAACGGCAATTGCTCGACAATCTCGAAGGCCCCGCGCTCGCCGGCCCCAACAAGCTCCGCTTCACCACGGGGCGGCGGCGTTCGTTCTGGGAAAAGAACGTAGTGGCCATCGGTCTTTCGGCGGGCTTCCTCGAACCGCTGGAATCGACCTCCATCCACCTTATCCAGGACGGCATCACCGAATTGCTCACGCTCTTTCCTGACAAGAGCTTCCGCAAGTCGGACATCGACGAATACAACCGGCGCATGAGCCTTCATTTCGAACGGGTGCGCGACTTCCTGCTGCTGCACTACGTTGCCACGCAACGGGACGACAGCGACATGTGGCGGCACTTCCGCAGCATGGAGTTGCCGGACAGCCTGCAGGAGAAGATCACCGCCTGGACCGCGAGAGGCTACATCATCAAGTACGAGTTCGGCCTGTTTCTCCCGCCAAGCTGGATCGCCGTCATGCTCGGACAGAACTTGCGCCCGCGGGGGTATGACCGCCGGGTCGATGCGGTAGACGAAAACACTCTCGTCGCGAACGCGGCCGCCATTCGCCGCGACGTCGCCACTGCGGTTCGAAACACGCCCGATCACGCCGCGTTCATCGCGCAGATCGGTGCCGCGTCGGGCACTGCCGCCCTTGCCGCGAGCTCGGTCCAGGCGAACTAGAATGAACGCCACGACCGAGGCAGCAGCGCCCATCGAGCACATCGTAATCTGCGGCTCCGGACTGGCCGCCCACATGACGGCTTGCGCGCTATCGCACCAGCTTCCGCCCGGGATCCGTATCACGCTCGTGGCCACCGCCGACACGACCGGCACGGACCTGTTCTACGGCAGCGTCTCGGCGCCTTCGGCTTACGCGTTCAACCTGTCCGTCGGCCTGTCGGAACCGAAGCTGCTGCTGGAAAGCGACACCGCTTTTTCCTGGGGGACGAAGTATACGCAGTGGGCGGCGAAAAGCCGGTCCTGGGTTCAGAGCTTCCACCTGCCGCTGCCGGTCATCGACGGTGTGTTGTTCCACCACTACCTCGCGCAGCAAGGCGTGACCCAGCTGGAGCACTATCTGGTGTCGACCGCAGCGGCGCGGAAGGGCGTTTTCGTCCACCCGCCGCAGCGGCCTGGTCAGACGGGGCAGGACCTGCTTGCCCGGGCCGAATATGGCTATCAGTTCGATCCGGCCTCGTATGCGCGGCTGTTCCAATCGAGCACGAACAGCCCGCGCGTTCAGCAGGTCGACGGCGCATTGGCCGAGGTGGAACGCGACGAGCGGGGCATTGCCTCCCTTCGTCTCTCCGATGGCAGGTCGCTCTCGGCCGACCTCTATATCGATTGCACCGGCCCCGCAGCAGCGTTGGTGGCACGACTCGGACCGGCCTTTCAGGGAGATCGCCGGCTAAGCGCGGCGCTGACGAGAAGGAACGTCCCGCAGCTCGGCCCTCCTCTCCGCGAAATGGCGCCCGCGGACTACGGATGGCAGGCGGAAACTCCGTTGCAGGGGTGCGTGGCGCGGCTGACTGTCTTCGATCCCGCGTCGGAAACCGAAGCGCTGTCGGCGCATGGCGCCGCGCCCGAACGCAGCGCCGAAGTCACAGTTGGCCGGCGCGCCGAAGCCTGGTCGGGAAACTGCGTCGCCATCGGACAGGCGGCTTGCATCGTCGAGCCGCTGACGCCTGCGCCGCTGATGCTGCTGGAGCGCGATATCGAGCGGCTGTTGTCGCTCATCCCCTTTTCCTGCGAAATGTCGGTCGAGAGCCGGGAGTTCAATCGCCGTTTCGCCGATGATCACGAACACGCGGAGCTTTTCACGCGCGCCCTGTTCGAAACGGACGGGCTTCCCGACACGCCATACTGGCAAACGGCGCGCGCGAAGCCGATCAACGAGAAGCTGGCCCGCAAGCTCGAGCTGTTCGAAGACCGCGGCCTTCTGGTAGCTTACGATCTGGAGCCGTTCCACGAGGAGGACTGGGTCATCCTGCACTACGGGATGGGACGGCGTGCGGCGCGGCACGACCCCTCGGCCGACAGGGCGGAGCCCGCTCGGGTCCGGAGCTTCCTTTCGAACTTGAAGCGCGACGTCGACAAAACGGTCGAAGGCCTGCCGAGCCATGCGGCCTATATGGCGGAGCTGAAGCAATATCTCATGCGGACCAGGCGCTGAGATGCAGCCGCTACTGAAAGAAATCGTGATCGTCGGCGGCGGTTCGGCCGGCTGGATGACGGCCGCTGCGCTTTCGAGCCTGCTGGATCCGAAAGACGTGTCGATCACGCTCGTCGAGTCGGACGAAATCGGTGCCATCGGCGTCGGCGAGGCGACGATACCCGATATCCTCAATTTCAACCGGATCCTCGGCGTCCGGGAAGACGAGTTCATGAAGGCCACCCAGGCCACCTTCAAGCTGGGTATCGAATTCGTCGATTGGGGACGGAAGGGCGACGTCTACTTCCACCCGTTCGGCCAGCATGGCGTCGACATGAAAGGCATCGATTTTCATCAGTTCTGGATGCACAGCCGCGCCGGAGGCAACGAGCGGCCGATCCAGCAATACAGCCTATGCGCGGTGGCCGCGAAGCAGAACAAGTTCGCGCTACCCGATCCCGACCCCCGGTCGGTTCTTTCCCAACTTCGTTATGCCTACCATTTCGATGCGACGCTCTATGCACGCTTTCTGCGCCAGTACGCCGAAACGCGCGGCGTCCGGCGCGTCGAAGGCAAGATCGAACAGGTCCTGCAGACGCCCGAAACAGGTTTCATTGCCGGTCTCAAGCTGGAAAACGGCGAAACCGTGAGCGGAGAGTTCTTCTTCGACTGCACCGGCTTCCGGGCGCTGCTGTCGGAAAAGACGCTGGGCGTTCCGCTGGTCGACTGGCGGCACTGGCTTCCTTGCGATTCGGCGCTCGCCGTGGCGTGCCGCCATTCGGGACCGCTGACGCCTCATACGCGATCGACCGCGAAGACGGCGGGATGGCAATGGCGCATTCCGACGCAGCATCGCACCGGCAACGGCCACATTTACTGCCGGGAATTCATCAGCGACGACGAGGCCGCCTCGGTCCTTCTCGAGGGCCTCGACGGCGAAGCGCTCGGCTCCCCGCGTCAGCTCCGCTTCACGACCGGACACAGGAAGGAATTCTGGTCGAAGAACTGCGTCGCGATCGGCCTTTCGGCGGGCTTCCTCGAGCCTCTCGAGTCGACGTCGATCTATCTCATCCAGGAGGGGATCAGCCGGTTCATTTCGCTGTTCCCCAACGCCACGCTGCCGCAGGTCGTGCGGGACGAATACAACCGCCACATGCGAACCGAGTTCGAACAGGTGCGGGACTTCATCATCCTCCACTATTACGCGACGCAGCGCGATGACAGCCCGTTCTGGACCTACTGCCGGACGATGGACATTCCCGACAGCCTGAAGGGCAAGATCGAGCTGTTCCGGGAAGCCGGCCGCGTCTTCCGTTACGAGGAGGAGCTCTTCACCCGGCCGAGCTGGGTCGCCGTCTTCCTCGGCCAGCACATCGTGCCGCAGTCGCACGATCCGATCGTCTCGACCCTGCCCTATGGCGAGGTCACGCACAGCATAGAATCCATGCGCACCGCGATGGAAAGCGCGGCCGCCCGGATGCCGACACACGAGGAATTTCTCGCGCGCTATTGCCCGGCGAACGCCGGCTAGCCTGGCGACGCACTGGAACTTTGCCGAGATGCAGGATCTCAGAATTCGCAATGTGGTCATCGTCGGCGGGGGCACGGCCGGATGGATGGCCGCCGCCGGTCTGGCCCGGATATTGCGCAATCAGATCAAGATCCGCCTGATCGAATCCGAGGCGATCGGCACGGTCGGCGTTGGCGAAGCGACCATTCCGCACATTCACTACTACAATCAGCTGCTCGGTCTGAACGAGGACGAGTTCGTTCGCCGGACCAATGCGACGTTCAAGCTCGGCATCGAATTCGTGAACTGGGGCCGGCTCGGCGATCGCTACATTCACCCTTTCGGCAGCTACGGGCAGGAGATGGAAGGCCTGCACTTCCATCATTTCTGGCTGCGCCATGCCAAGACGGGCAAGGGACGGCCGCTCGACGATTACTCCCTTGCGATCCTCGCCGCGCGCGAAGGGAAGTTTCAGCGTCCCGACCGGAGCAAGAGGAACTCGCCGCTTAGCACCATAACCTACGCCTTCCATTTCGATGCCTCGCTCTACGCCAGGTACCTGCGGGAGCTGGCGGAAGCCGGTGGAGTGGTGCGGACCGAAGGAAAAGTCGTCCGCGTCAATCAGCATGGCGAAAGCGGACACGTGGAGAGCATCGAGCTCGAAAGCGGCGAGACTGTCGAAGGCGACCTGTTCATCGATTGCTCGGGTTTCCGCGGGCTGCTGATAGAACAGACCCTGAAATCGGGCTTCGAGGACTGGAGCGCGTATCTGCCCTGCGACAGAGCCGTGGCGCGTGCATGCCGCAAGGTCGCCGATCCTCTCCCGTATACGCGTTCGACCGCCAAGTCTGCCGGCTGGCAATGGCGCATCCCGCTGCAGTCGCGAACGGGGAACGGCCATGTCTATTGCAGCGATCATATCAGCGACGAGGAAGCTCTCGCCAGCCTGAACGCCGACCTCGATGGCGAGGTTTTATCGGAACCGAACTTCCTGCGCTTCAAGGCCGGCGTGCGCAGGAAGCCGTGGGACAAGAACGTCGTCTCGCTCGGCCTGGCTTCCGGATTTCTCGAACCGCTCGAGTCGACGTCGATCCATCTCGTCCAGACCGCGGTGGCGCGCCTGCTCACCAATTTCCCCGACAAGGCGTTCAATCAACCGGACATCGACTACTACAATCGCCGCACCATCCTGGAATTCGAGCAGGTCCGCGATTTCATCGTCCTGCACTATAAGGCGACCGACCGGGACGACACGCCGTTCTGGAATTATTGCCGGACGATGGACGTGCCGCAAACGCTGGCCGACCGCATGGCGATCTTCAGGGAGAACGCCCGGCTCTACCGTCACGACAACGAGCTGTTCAGCGAAACCAGCTGGCTGGCCGTGCTGCACGGCCAGAACGTGGAGCCGCAACGCTATCACCCTGTCGCCGACATCCTTCCCGCGGAGGAACTGGATGCCCGCATGGAGAGAATCGCGGCAGTGATGAAGACATGCACCGGACAAATGCCGGCGCACCAGGCGTTCATCGACCGGCACTGCAAGGCCGAGGGCGCCTAGCCTGACCTCAGCGCTTGAGCTCGTCCATCACGAAGGCCTTGACGATCTTGGCCATTTCCGGGGTCATTTCTCCCAGCGCGCCGCGTCCTTCGGGGGGCAGATGCGCGACCGCGTCATGGCCCGCGCCGAAAACGTAGTGGTCGAACCACACGCGCCAGATTTTCCGCTCGCGCTCCGGCAGATCGCGAATGCTCATGATCGCATGCATCAGCACCTTGAACGGTGAGCCGCGCCACGGCTTGCCGGTAAGGTCCCACCAGTAATTGACCAGCACATTGAAAGGATCGAGCGCTTCGACGTGGTGCCACCACATGTAGGGGATGAAGACCGCATCGCCCGGTTCCAGATCCGCGCTTTCCGCCGTCTCGAGCGCCTGGGCGAAACGCGGGTAGCGATCGAGATCCGGCTCCAGAAGGTTGACCATGCTCACGGGCGGTCCCGCGAACGTGAAGTCGAACGGTCCGACGTAAAGGTTGGCAACCTGTTCGGGAGGCAGGAAGGTGAAGCGGCGGCGGCCGCCGACCACCACGGCGATGTTCTCCGACAGATCGAAGTGAGTGGACACGGTTGCCTTGTTGCCGATCCAAATCCGCGCGACGGCGCTCTCGTCCACCACGTCGGCCGAATTGGCCCGTGCGAAATCGGGTATGTGCTCGGACACCGGCACTGCTCCGGCATAGAAAGCCGGAGGTTGCGCCTCGTCTCTCGTAGCCAGAATGGCGTCGAAAAGCTCGCCCAGCGGCGCCAGGCGCTGCTCATAATTGAAGCCGCGCATGTCGTCGCGATACCAGAACCTGCCCTTGATCTGCGGCGGGCCGAGAAAGGCCGGGGCAGGCTTGCCCACGTCGAAAGCGCGCAGATAGTCGCGCAGCGCGTCGGGGGACTCGCGGCCGGCGCGGACGGCGGGCCAGTCCGCCGCCAGGCCTCGCAGCACGGCGGGCCTCCTCAGCGGCGCGATCTCGGACCGGAAAACCTCGCGGTCGACATTGTGCCATTCCCGGGTCTTGGGAAAGTCTCGCATCTCGATCATTCGTCTCCCAGGCCGGCGGATCTGCGCGAAAGCAACCCTAGCTCATCGGTTGCAGAAGTCGAACGCAACCGAAGCACCAGCGTCGTCGCAACGGATTGACTCAGAAGATATATACACAGACAAATTCACCAGCTGCGCGAACCGAGCACAGGAGGCGCCGCAGGCCTCGGTCGAGGTCAGGGAGAGGAAATCGGTCATTCGCAAACCCACGGCCTTTATGCTGCTGCCGCTCGCGGCGTTGTGCCTGAGCCTCTCCTCCTCAGCCCAAGCGCAGGCCGGGCCGGCGAGCTGGACGGCCGACAACGGCAACGGGACCTATACCAACCCCCTGTTCGCAGACGAATTTTCAGACCCCGACATCATCCGGGTCGGCGACGATTACTATATGACCGGCACGACGATGCACGTCATGCCCGGCCTTCCGGTGCTGCATTCGAGGGACCTCGTGAACTGGCGGCTGCTCGGCTACGCCTTCGACCGGCTGGACATGGGCCCGGCCTATCGGCTGGAAGGTGGCCGGGAGACATACGGCCAAGGCATCTGGGCGCCGGCCATCCGCCATCATAACGGCACTTTCCACATCTTCTCGAACATCAACGGCCACGGACTTCAGATCTTCAGCGCCACCGATCCGGCCGGGCCCTGGACGCATCGCTCGCTGCCGGGGCCGGCGCACGACGTGTCGGTCCTGTTCGACGACGACGGCCGCATCTATGCCGTGCACGGCTACGACGAAGTGAAGCTGATCGAGATGAAGCCCGACCTGAGCGGCTTCATCGAGGGCAGCGAGCGGACGATCATCCCCGCCGGCAACGCGATGGGCGAGGGCCACCACTTCTACAAGATCGACGGCCACTATTTCATCATCAGCGCCAACTACTCGCCCGTCGGCCGGATGACGGCCGCGCGTGCCGACCGGCCCGAAGGTCCCTATGAAACGGTGACGATCAGCGCGCGCGAGACCATGGGGCAGCAGCGCGGCTGGTGGCTGGCCGACAACGGGCTCGGCAAGCCGCTTCCCGGGCCTGGAGCCAAGCTCGAGATCGCGGAACCGGCGATGCCTAATTTCGCCAGCGCCGTACCGCTTCACCAAGGCGGCATCGTCGAGCTGCCCAACGGGGACTGGTGGGGCTGGTCGATGATGGACCGCAAGTCGATGGGCCGCACCACCTACCTTTCACCCGTCACCTGGAGGGACGGCTGGCCTTATTTCGGTTTGCCGGGCAATCTCGGCCGCAGCCCGGTGACCTGGCTGAAGCCGGCCACCGGTGCCGACCAGGTGCCGACGCCGACCTGGCAGCGGAGCGACGATTTCTCCGGCCCGACCCTTCAGCCGATCTGGCAATGGAACCACGTGCCCGACGACAGCAAGTGGTCGCTTCGCGCGCGGCGGGGGCATCTGCGGCTCGGGACACTCCCGGCACCGCACTTCCTGTTAGCCCGGAACAGTCTCACTCAACGCGCGGTGTGGCCGGAATCGGTCGCCACCGCCCGGCTCGACGCGCGCGGGCTCAGGGACGGCGACTATGCCGGTCTTGCCCTACTCAACGTTCCCTTTGCTACCCTCGGCGTGGTGCGCGATGGGTCCGGTTACCGCCTCCGCTTCTATGACCAGATCGCCGACCGCACGATCGAGGAGCCGCTGTCGGGCCCGATCGTCCACCTGCAGGTCACCGGCGATTTCGACCGGGAAATCGCGCGTTTCGCCGTCAGCACCGACGGCCAGAACTTCAGGCCGATCGGCGGAGAGCTGCGCACCGCCTACCAGCTCAAGACTTTTCAGGGCGTGCGCTATGCCTTGTTCGCCCTCAACGAAAAGGGACGCGCCGGAGGCCACGCAGATTTCGATTCCTTCCGGCTCGACGAGCCGCTGGCGGACCGCAGCGGTAACGTGCCGCTCGGCAAAGTGGTGACGATAAGGAACCTGGCGAACGACCAACTCGCCTGGGCCAGTCCGCACGGGATGCTGCACGGTACGAGCGCGACATCGCCCCAGGCCGCGGCAGGAGGCATCCGCTTTCGCGTCCATGATCGCGAGCGTGGACGTGTCGCACTGGAATCAGCCGATGGGCGCGGTTTCCTGACGGTGGTGGGCGAAGGCCTGTCGGCGGATGTGCGATTGATGCCGGCCGAAAGCGCCGGCAGCCTGTTCCAGTGGCAAGACCTGCTGCGCGGCGAATTCATGCTGCTGTCGCTGCGCACCAACCGCTATGTCGGGATCGATCCGGGGACGGGCGAGCCTTATGCCGCCGACTGGCCGGGCGCCGCTGCAGACCGGCGCAACGGCACGGTGTTCCAATGGCAGGAACCGTCATCTGCCCGCGCAGATCGGGGAGGCTGAAGGCGGTCGCTTGCGATCCCGTTTCCACAAACAACAACGAAGAGGATGCCACTGTGAGAGAGACGAAGATCACCGGGCTCATGTTGGGCGTCGTTAGGCCCGTGTCGAAGCGTATTGTCGCGATCGGGATGGCCGCCGCGTGCGTGGTGGCAGCGCCTGCGCTGGCCCAGAACGACAGGATGGCCCCGATCGCGATCCCCGCTCAACCTAACGCGATCGAGCTGGCGACGGGGCCGCTGCCCGGCGCCGCCGCATCGGAGTCCTGGCATAGTCAGTACGGCAGCCAGTTCGCGCGCAACGTCACGGTCGCCACCTTAACGCCCTTCCTCCCCGATCCGGCCAAGGCGACCGGCACCGCCGTGGTCGTGGCGCCCGGCGGCGGCTTCCGCACACTGTCGATGGAGAACGAGGGTTGGGACGTCGCGCGCGCGCTGGCCGAACGGGGCGTTGCCGCCTTCGTGCTCAAATACCGGCTCAACCAGACGCCGGCGGACCTGGCGGAATTTGCCCGACCTCCCGAGAGGCCGGGGGGCGCCGCTCCGGCTCGCCCTTCCCCGCCGAGCTTCGAGGAGAGACTGGCCGGCGTGGCGCCCATGTTGCAGGACTCGCGTGCCGCTTTCGCGCTCATCCGCAGCCGAGCGGCGGAATGGGGTATCGATCCCGATCGTATCGGCATGGTCGGCTTCTCCGCGGGCGCCATGCTCACCATGGCCACCGCGCTCGCCGGAGAGGACGCGAAGCCCGCCTTCATCGGGAACATCTACGGTTCGTTGGCGCCGATCACCCCACCGGCAGACGCGCCGCCCTTGTTCATCGCCCTCGCCGCCGACGACCCGCTGTTCCCGGTCGGCGAATTCGGCCTGATCGAGCGGTGGGCGGCGGCGAAACGGCCGGTCGAGTTCCACCTCTACGAACAGGGCGGGCACGGTTTTGGCATGTACCCGAAGGAGACGACCAGCACCGGCTGGTTCGATGCGTTCGTGAGCTGGATGACCATGCACGGGCTGCTACGGGCAGCCCAATAGCCGACAGGAGAATCCGATGCGCGCGTTTCTGCTGGTCACCGCCGTCTGCTTCGGCCTCTTGGCCGCTGCGCACGTCCTGAGGCTTCTTGCCGAAGGAACGGGACCGCTGGAGTCGCCGGTATTCATCGCCACGACCCTGCTCTCGGCGGCGCTTTCCGCGTGGGCAATGATCCTTCTGCGCCGTAAGCCGGCGCCGAAGGAATAGCTCTCGCGGCGTCTCTGGATCAGGCGGCGAACGCGTAGCCGCCGGTCCGATCGAGGCTGATCTCGTGGGTCGCCCCCGAGTGCCGGATACGAAGCGTCTTTTCGGGCGGCCCCTTGATCAGCAGCTTCGCCAGCCTCCCGTCCTGCCAGTGCAGGTCGACGATGAGGCCCCCTCGCGCGCGCGCGCCGACAAGTGAACCCTCGGGCCAAGCCTTGGGCAGGGCCGGCAACAGCGCCAACTCCCCGCCCCAGTCCTGCAGCAGCATGGAGATGATGCCCGCGGTCCCACCGAAGTTGCCGTCGATCTGGAAAGGCGGATGAGCATCGAACATGTTCGGATAGGTCCGTTCCGGGCCGAGCAATCCGAGCAGGATCGAATGCGCACGCTCGCCGTCGCCCAGACGCGACCATAGGCACAGGCGCCACGCCGTTGCCCAGCCCGTCGACTTGTCGCCGCGCGTGTTGAGCGTGATCCTGGCTGCGTCCGCCAGATCGGGCGTGTCGCGCACGTTGATCTGGTCGCTCGGGTAGACGGCATAGAGGTGTGACACGTGACGGTGTCCCTGCTCGGGCGCGTCGGTGTCCCAATCCTCGAGCCATTCCTGCAGTTGGCCCGCCTTGCCGATCAGGTCGGCCGGCAGCCGCGCACGCGTCGCGGCGAACTGTTTGAGCAAATCGGCATCCTCGCCCAGGCGATTGCCCGCATCGATCGTGCGATCGAACAAGTCGCGCAGGATCTGCCGGTCCATCGCCGGCCCCGCGCAGACGGTCGTGCCGAAGGGGTGGTGGTTTTCCGGAGATAGCGAGGGCGAGGTGATCAGGCCTCGCCCTTGCGGGTCCTCGATCAGCGTATCGAGGAAGAATAGCGATGCGCCCCGCATCAGCGGGTAGAGCCGGCGCAGGAAGGTTTCGTCCCGGCTGTAGTCCCAGTGGTCCCACAGCGTCGTGCAGAGCCACGCGCCGCCCAACGGCCAAAGGCCCCACTCCGGGCCGTCGATGGGTGCCGACGCGCGCCACAGGTCGGTGTTGTGATGCGCCACCCAGCCGCGGGCGCGATACATCGTCTGCGCCGTGCGGGCGCCGGTCACCGAAAGCGCTTCGACCATCTTCAGCAGCGGCTCGAAGCAGATTCCGAGGTAGGCCGGGTCCGCCAGCCAGTAGTTCATCTCGGTGTTGATGTTGATCGTGTACTTGCTGCCCCACGGCGGACTGGTCCCGGCGTTCCAGATGCCCTGGAGATTGGCGGGCTGCGTTCCGGGCCGGGACGAGGAGATCAGCAGGTAACGGCCGTACTGGGCATAGAGCGCGGCCAGCGCCGGGTCGTCGGCGGTTTCCGCAGCGCGGATACGTTCATCGGTGGGCTTGTCCGCCGCGAAGGTCCGGCCGAGGTCGAGCGACATCGTATCGAACAAGTCCCGGTGCGCCCGGATATGATCGCGCCGCAGGTCAGCGAAGGGCTTCTCGGCGGCGGCATCGGTTTGACGGCGAACCTGGGTCACCGGGTCGCCATCGGCCCGCTCATGATTCACGTAACTCGTGCCCGCGGCCAGCAAGAGAGTCGCGCGGCTAGCTCCGCGAAGTCGGATTCCCCCCGGATGGACTTCGGCCTCGCCGTCGCTCAGCAGCTTGGCCCGGATGGCGAATTGCAGTCCGCTAGGAATGTTCTCCGCCGATTCGTTCCGCCCCGTTATCAGCCAGGCGTTCGCGCCATCGGGCCGGATTTCGATCCTCTCGTCCGGATCGCCGGCCTCTTCCCGCAACGACCACTGCGGAGGCGGGATCGGCCCCGGGTCGGTTGCGCCGCCGCCGTAATCGGCGGCTTCATAATGCACCTGCCGAGGACCTTGATAGCCGAGGTCGAAATCGATGCTGCCGCTTGGTCCTTCGAGGCTCATCGCCACGACCTGGTCCGGCGCGGATGCGAAGACCTCGCGGCGAACGTGTCCGGCGGTCGTCCGGTACTGCGTGGACGCGATGGCCGTGGCAAGGTCGAGAGAGCGTTCGTAATCGCTCGGCACTTCGAAACTGGTGAAGTCGATCAGCAGGTCGCCGAGCGTTCCGTAGGGCATCTGCCGCAGCGGCCGGGCCATCATCTTGGCACCGGCGAGATCGCGGGCTTCCGTGTACTTGCCTTCGGCGATCAGCCTGCGGACTTCGGCGAGCGCCGCGTAGGCCTCAGGACTGTCGGCCACGTAAGGCGAGCCCGCCCAAAGCGTGTCTTCGTTGAGCTGGAGCCGCTCCTGGGCAACCCGGCCAAATACCATCGCGCCGAGCCGGCCGTTGCCGATGGGGGCGGCCTCTTCCCAACGGTTAGCCGGCTGCCGGTACCATAGGCGGTTGTCCGAGGGCCGCGACGCCCGGTCCTGTGCCAATAACGGGGGAGGAGCGACGGATAATGCTGCCCCGGCGCCCATAAACAGGCGACGGGTGATTCCCAAGCCACGCGAGGCGGGAGAGGAGGTTTGCTGCATGTTGCGGACCATCTTCGCGTTCGTGAGATCTGCCTAAGAGAAAGGCCGGAACGGGCAGACCCGCTCCGGCCTTCGGTCGATCCGCCGCTGGGCGGATCAGCCCTGCATCTCTTCGAGTTCCTTGCCCTTGGTCTCCTGGATGAAGCGCTGGACGAGGAAGAAGCTGATCACGGCGCAGACGCCATAGAAGGTGTAGCTGACCGCGAGCCCAAGTCCGGCCGCCATCACTGGGAAGCTCTGCGCGATGAGGAAATTCGCGAACCACTGGAAGAAGCCCGCGACGGCGAGTGCCGACCCGCGGATCTGGTTCGGGAACATCTCGCCGAGCATGACCCACATCACCGGGCCCCAGCTGACGTTGAAGAAGATCACGTAGAGGTTGGCGGCGATAACGGCGACGACACCGAGCTCGGGCGACAGGACGAGATTCCCGGCATCGTCGAGCCCGCCCTGGCTGAACGCATAGACCATCACGAACAGGGTGACCGCCATGCCCGCCGAGCCGATCAACAGCAGCGGCTTGCGGCCGATCTTGTCGATCACGGCAATGGTGATGAAGCAGGCGGCGATGGAGACGGCACCGGACACGATGTTGATCATCAGCGAGTCGGCCTCGGTGAAGCCGGCGAGCTGCCACAGCGTCGAACCGTAGTAGAAGATTACGTTGATGCCGACGAGCTGCTGGAACACCGCCAGCATGATGCCGACCCAAACGATCTTGCGGATGCCGAGGAAACCGGCACCGCCGGCCGGGGCGAGAACGTCCGACAGGCGCGGACGGTGATCGACGCTGAAGGTGGACTGGATCTCGGCGAGCTTCTGCGCTCCCGCTTCCCTGCCGAACAGGTTGCTGAGCACGCCGAGCGCCTGCTCGTTACGGCCCTTTGAAACCAGATAGCGCGGGCTCTCAGGAATGAAGAACAGCGCAATCAGGAACACCGCCGCAGGGACGGCCTGCATGAGATACATCCAGCGCCACGCCTCGATCCCGGCCCAGAAGGGTTCCGTCGATGCGCCGGCGGCGGCCGCGAGGTAGTAGTTGACGAGGAACGCCGCGGTCAGGCCGGTGATGATCATCACCTGCTGCACCGTCGTCATCCGCCCGCGGATGTTCGCAGGGGCGACTTCGGAAATGTAGGCCGGCGAAAGCACCGAGGCGGCGCCGACGGCCATGCCGCCGACGATTCGGGCGATCACGAACAGCACATGTTCCTCCGCGATGCCTTGGACGATCGCGCCGCCGAAGAACAGCACGGCCGCGATCCGCATGACGTTGCGCCGCCCCATCTTGTCCGCCAGCGTGCCGGCGAAGAAGGCGCCGATGAAGCAGCCGATCAACAGGGAGCCGACCGTGAAGCCAAGGCCGCCGTCGCCGAGCGTGAAAGCGGACCTCAGTCCGTCCTGGGTGCCGTTGACCGCCCCGCTATCGTAGCCGAACAGAAAACCGCCGATAGTCGCCACCGCGACGACGGCGGCGATCAGCCCCGAATTGACGGTAGTGCGCACTTGAGTGCTCATAGTCCCCTCCTTCGCCTGCCGCTGTGCCGCGGCTCGACCTGAATGTTAGCGCTACCGTAGGCCGGGCCGGTCCTGCTGGCAAGCGGGATTGCGGCCCGCCGCGGCGCGCAGCTTGTCACGCAGCAGCTTGCCCGATTCGGTGAGGTCGTCCTCGCTCCAGCCGGAGGGGGGCGTGCCGGAATTCAGCGAGGCGCTGGTTTCGTCGCGGTCGCCGATCGACCAGGCCATCCAGCCGATCCCGCGCGCTTCGGCCCAGTCCCACCAGGCCTGGCTTTCCTCGTGGTCCAGCGGCCCGTTGCCGGTCGCCTCGACCGTGCCGAACTCGGTGATCAGCAGCGTGGCGCCCTGGACCAGCGCGGCGTCGCCCTTGTCACGCAGCGCCTGCCCATGGGTCGCGGCGTAGTAGTGCAGCGTGTAGGCGAGATTGGTGAACGGCAGGGGGTCGGCGGCGGCCACCTCGACGTCCTGGCTCCAGCTCGGGCTGCCGGCGATGACGAGGTTGTCGGGGTCGATCGCGCGCACCGCTCCGATCACTTGGCTGTGATACGGCTTCACGTCGCGCGACCAGTCGACGCCGTCGCGCAGCGGCTCGTTGAACGGCTCGTAGATCAGGTTGGGCAAGTGCCCGTACTTCGCTGCGATCGCGGTGAGGAAGCGCGTAGCTTCCTCCGGGTACCGGCGGTGCGCGTGCCAGTCGACCACGACGTAGAGGCCGTTCGCCACCGCGGCATCGATCACCGTGCTCGCCTTGGCGAGTTCGCGGTCGAAGTGCTGGCGGGCGCTGTCGTTCGTCTCGGCGGCGATCGCGGCGCGGATCACGTCGACCTTCCAGTCCTTCGCCAGCCATTCGACCGTTTCAGCGGCGTAGTATTGCGGCGCCCACTGCGACCAGAACAGGCTCATGCCCCGCAAGGTCACCGGCTCACCGTGTTCGCCGACGATCCGGCCGTCCTTCACCGAGAGCGCGCCATGGCACGCGACCGGCGTGACTGCGGACGCCTCTACCGGCACGCCAACCGAAGCCAGGCACAGCGCCAGCGCCGCGAGGTGCGCATTCATTCCGCCGCCGCCCCTTGCTCGCCCGCCTCGGCGAACATTTCGGCGTAAGGCGCCGAATGGTCGCGCTCCGGGATGGCGCCATGGCGCATCACGGTCCAACCGGCGAGGCGCTGGCCACAAGCGGCGGCGTGGTCGGGCGGCAGGGTGCGCAGGCGGCCGCCAAGATAGCCGGCGTCGAACGCATCGCCCGCGCCGCTGGTGTCCAGTGCAGGATACTGCACTTCGGGCTCGGCCACGGTGCCGTCGGGCAGCATCACGCCGGCCGCGCCCATTTTCACGATCGCTTCCTGGCAGCCCCACGTCAGCCAGTGGTCGCGGACCATCTCGGGTGTCTCGGCACCGTTGCCGAGAGCGCGTTCGTCGTCGAACGAGGGCAGGCCGAAATCGGCGACCGAAGCCGCCCGGTCACGCCACACGCGGGCAATGTCCGCACGTTCCCATAAGCGTGGGCGGTAGTTGCTGTCGAACGCCACCTTGCCGCCCCGGCCACGCACCTTGCGGGCGAGATCGAGCACCGCCTCGCGCCCCTCCTCGGGCAGGATCGCGAGGGAGATCAATGAGAAGAAGAAAAGATCCGCGTTCGCGACGGCATCCGTTGCCTGATCCACGCCCGAGAGAGAGAACATGCGCCGCGCCGCGCTTTCGCCGCGCCAGTAGGAGAAGTGCCGCTCCCCGTGCTCGTCGGTATCGATACAGTAGAGTCCGGTAGTCCGGGCCGGATCGGTCAGGAGCAGCGACACATCCATTCCTTCGCGACCCCAGGCATGGCGCATGTGGCCAGCGAACGGATCGCAGCCGAGGGCAGTGAAATAGGCAACGTCGAACCCGAGCCGCGTCAGGTGGAGCGCGGTGTTGAGCGTGTCCCCGCCATAGTGGACATCCCAGCGGCCCTGACGCGAGGATAGCTCGACCATCGCTTCGCCGAGACAAACGACGCGGGCCCTCATTTCACCAGTTCCATAAGGTGCCGTCCTCCAGCCGCGCGACCGGCAGGTAGGCGGGATTGTAGGGATACTTCGCCGCCAGCTTCTCGTCGATCTCGACTCCGTGGCCGGGCGTCTCGCCGCAATGGAGGTATCCGTCCTCGAAGCGGTAGTCGTGCGGGAAGACCGCATCGGTTTCCTCGGTGTGGCGCATATATTCCTGGATCCCGAAGTTCGGGACCCAGGTATCGAAATGCAGCGCCGCGCCCATGCAAACGGGCGAGAGATCGGTCGCTCCGTGACTGCCGGTACGAACCTGGTAGAGCGCCGCGAGATCGGCGATGCGGCGCAAGTGAGTGATGCCGCCGGCATGGACCACGGTCGTACGAACGTAGTCGATCAGCTGTTCCTCGATCAGCTGCTTGCAGTCCCAAATCGTGTTGAACACCTCCCCGACCGCGAGCGGCGTGGTGGTATGGCGGCGGATGTGGCGGAACGCTTCCTGGTTCTCGGCCGGGGTCGCATCCTCCATCCAGAACAGGCGATAGGGCTCGAGCGCCTTGCCGAGCTGGGCTGCCTCGTTGGGCGTCAACCGGTGGTGCACGTCGTGCAGCAGCTCATGCTCGAAACCGTAGGTATCGCGCAGTTTCTCGAACAGCCTGGGCACGAAATTCAGATACTTCGGCGTATCCCACACGGTCTGGGTGGGCAGCTGCGCGTCGGCAGGCTCGTAATACATGTCGCCGCGGCCGATGCCGTAAGCCTTGTCGATCCCCGGAATGCCGCTTTGAGCGCGGATCGCATGGTAGCCCATGTCGATATATTTGCCGACCGCGTCGACGGTCTCCTCGAGGTCGCGGCCGTTGGCATGGCCATAGACGAGGACGCGGTCGCGGCTGCGGCCGCCGAGCAACTGGTAGAGCGGCATGCCCGCGAGCTTGCCCTTGATGTCCCACAGCGCGGTATCGACCGCGGCGATTGCGCTCATCGTCACTGGGCCGCGGCGCCAGTATGCGCCGCGATAAAGGTATTGCCAGACGTCCTCGATCCGCTGCGGGTCCATGCCGATCAGGCAGGGAATGACGTGGTCGGTAAGGTAAGAGGCCACGGCGAGCTCGCGGCCGTTAAGCGTGGCGTCGCCGATCCCGGTGACGCCCGCGTCGGTCTCGATCTTGAGCGTGACGAAATTGCGGCCCGGGCACGTCACGATTACTTTTGCCGAGGCAATCTTCATGCCCAAAACTCCTCTCCCGTTAGCGCTATCATTGCGATAGGGGCGGTCAAGACGCAACCTGGAGACACGCGCTGACTCGCGAGCTGACCTTGCACCCCGATCGCCTGTTCCCGGCGGAGCCCGCCGTGCGCGCGATCGCGCGCGATCTTTATGAGGAAGTCGCCGGGCTGCCCATCGTCAGTCCGCACGGTCACACCGACCCGGCCTGGTTCGCATCGGACGCGCCATTCGGCAACGCCAGCGAGCTGCTACTCCAGCCCGACCATTACGTGCTGCGGATGCTCTATTCGCAAGGTGTCCCGATGGACGACCTGATCGGCCCGGAAGCCAATCCGCGCGCGGCGTGGCAGCTGTTCGCCGAACGATACCACCTGTTTCAGGGCACACCCTCGCGCATCTGGCTCGACTGGGTCTTTGCCGAGGTGTTCGGGCTCGCCGTTCGGCTCGGCGCCGAGACGGCCGACCTCTACTTCGAGACGATCACCGACGCGCTCAAGGGCTCCGCGTTCCACCCCCGCGCGCTGTTCGAGCGGTTCGGCATCGAGGTCATCGCCACGACCGAAAGCCCGCTCGATACGCTCGAGCATCACCGGACGATTCGAGACAGCGGATGGCGCGGCAAGGTCATTACCGCCTATCGCCCCGACCCGGTAATCGACCCCGAGTTCGAGGGGTTCCACGCCAACCTCGACGGCCTCTCGCAACTGACCGGGGAGGATTGCCGCACCTGGCGTGGGTACCTCGCCGCGCATCGGAAGCGCCGGGCATTCTTCGCCGAAATGGGCGCAACCTCGACGGACCACGGCCATCCGACCGCGCAGACTGCCGACCTGCCCGCCGCCGAAGCCGAGGCGCTGTTCGGAAAGATCGTCTCGGCCCGCTTCACCGCCGCCGAAGCCGAGCTGTTCCGCGCCCAGATGCTGACCGAGATGGCGGCGATGAGCCAGGACGACGGGCTGGTCATGCAGATCCACCCCGGCAGTTTCCGCAACCACAACCGCGACCTGTTCGTGCGCTTCGGCCGCGACAAGGGCGCCGACATCCCGATGCGGACCGATTACGTCCATGCGCTGAAGCCGTTGCTCGACCGCTTCGGCAACGCACCGGACTTCACGCTGATCCTCTTCACGCTCGACGAGAGCGCCTACGCGCGCGAACTGGCGCCGCTCGCCGGGCATTACCCGTGCCTCC
>CBHCZH010000029.1:0-30586 GCA_965977975.1 uncultured bacterium | reverse complement strand
CTTCCTCGCCCCAAACCAGGAGGCCGGCCTTCGCCGCCGTGCCCGACCAAAGCCCGCTCACCGTCAGTCCCTCGCGCGCGAAGATCGTGATGAGCAGGCCTGCCATGCAGCGAGCACCCGCAACCGGCGTCTGCACTTGCGCAATCGCGCGGGCGACGCCCGGATCTGCCTCGATGGCGTAAAGCAGGGCGGCAGCGAGCCTTTCGCCGGCCGACAGGACGAGGTGGCCGGCGAGCTCATCGAACTTCCGCGCCTCGAACGAGAGGATTGGCGCCTTCCATCGCGTGTCGCCCAGCAGCTCGGCGAAGCGCGCGAGCGCCTCGGCCAGAACGTGGTTCTCGCGCGCGATGTTCGGCGGGGCGTTCATCGCAGGCCCTCGGCGCCGAAATGGTACCTGACCGACATTCCGAGCCAGCCGACCCACCCAGGATCGCGGTCGAGCGCGAAGCGGCGCAAACGGAGGTCGGCTGCCTCGATCGGAAAATGGATGTCAATCCTGTTCTCGCCGAAAGCGACTTTGCCGGGCCGAGCGGCCAGGTCGTGCGTGCGCCGACGCGCGGTGCGCCGCAGCCAGCGATCGAGGCCGATGGACCAGAGCCGGGTCCAGTCGGGGAGGTCCTCCTTCTCGACCGGGTCCAGGGGTACGAGAACCGCATCGGCGCATCCGATGCGATGATGCCTTGCCACCGCCAGGATCACGCTGCGGCCGGGATGCTCGCCGAGCAGTTCGGGCCGTGCGGTCAGCCATTCTCCAAAGCCGAGGCGGACCAGCGCCGGAACGATCAGCCAAAGGCCGGCGTGATCACTTGTGCGAAGGTGCAAGAAGCCGGTGGGTTCGGCAGCCACCGCCGTTCGCGGCGGCCGGTGGGCGGCTTGCCATCCGGTCGCTTCGTCAACCCGGTCGCCGGATGGGTTTTCTCGCGCCGCTTCCACTGCATACCGTTTCGCTCGACCGGTTTCCTCGTCCGCCGCGCGGGGCGGGGAGAGGAGGGGGCGCGCACGGGGAGCGCTGTGCGGCGCCGCCTCTTCCCGCACAGTATCAATTCCGGACATCATCCTGCGCGCTGTCCTCACTACGGATTTCAGCAGGAGCGGTTTGAGCGATAGGGAGGGCGAGGCCCGGCGGATCTTTTCCTCCAGGATTGCCGCGACCACGCGTTCCCTGGCGGCGTCCGGCAGTTGCGCTTGCTCCAGCCTGGCCAGCATTCCCCGCCATGCGGCGGGAAGTGCCTGTGGCCCCAGCTTCGCAGCTATCCGGACCGCCAGGACGTCCTCCCGGGTGGCAGATGAACCGAACGGAATTTCGCTTCCGATCGGTTCGACGAGCACCGGCTCGGCGTGATGAACCTGGCGGTCCGATCCCGAAAGCGCACGCTCGATGGCTGCCACCAAGAGTTCCGCCCGGCCGGCCTCGACAAGCGTCGTTGCCAACCGCGCGAGACGTCCGGCGTCCTTTGCGGCGAGGCTTTCGGCGATGGCGCGGGGCAGCCAGTCGGACAAGGGCAACTGACTCCAGTCCGGCACGGCGAGCTTCCAGAACCAGCCCTCGATCGGCTCACCCGCCAGCAGTTTACGCAGGAGTAGCGCCTCGGCCTCCTCGCGGCTGGCAAACCAGACGCAGTTCGCGCGGTTTGCGGCGCGATTGCCGCCATGGGCCGACCCGGCGACGGCCTCAATCCAGGCGCATCGCACCGCATTCTGACGGCGTGCGGGGTCGGCAATCTCGCCGCGCACCTGCAGGCGGCGTACGAGCACGAGCCGCCCTTCGTCCGGCAAGGTGGTGTGCAGGGCGTCCTCCAGCGCAACGCGGTCGCGCACGGCGTGCTGCACCTCTCCTCGGTGAATCAGCTTGCGAACGGAAACCGCCACCGATCGCGCCTTTCGCCTATCGCATCGTCGCCCCGGCCAGCTCGATGCGCATGGTCGGAACGATCGTGGTGATGGCTGCGTGAAGTCGGGTTATCCGCGCCTGTGCCATGCCGTCGGCGATATCGTCGATAACCGCCTGCGAGACGATGCGGTCGCGATCGTCGCGGATCACGGCCAGCATGCCCTTTCGCACCCGGTCGATATCCAGCGCCAGCGACAGCTTCCCACCGACCCTCGCCGGCACCGGCTCGACAAGACGCGCCGGAATGATGCGGTCGACCGGCGAATGCGCAGCCATCAGCAGGCAGACGCGGACGAATTCGTTCATCGCATCGCGCGCGTCGCCGTTGTTCGGATCGACCTGAGCGAACAGGAAATCGACAAAGCTCTGCAGCGTGCGGCGCAGCTCCGGCGGAACCTCGGCCCAGTTTGGGAGCGCCGCCAGCGAATGGAGCGGGGCGGGGCGATCGAACTCGGACAAAGTTTCCGCCCAGGCCAAACGAACGATCGGGGCGACTTCGCCGAAGCTGTCGTGAAGGCAGCTGCCCGTCGCGGCGATCGCCTCGAGCTGTTCGGTGGCGGCTCGGGTTATTTCCGGCCTGCGGTGGGTCCCCGCGATCAGGTCTCCGAGTGTTGCCATGGCCTGCAGCTGGGTCTGCGCCTCACCCAGCGTCAACCGCGACACGAGCGCGAAATTGACGGCGGCCACGGCGGTCCGGCGGCTTTCGATCTTGGTCCGCCCGACCAGAAGCGCCTGGTGAACGCTCCTGAGGAGGCGTTGGTGTGCCGCGACCGCCTGCAGCGGCGCGAAGGCGCGCGGAATGATGGCTCGCTCGCGGACCGTCTCGATCGTCCGGCGAACCGGATCGAGGCGGTCGATCCGCGCCACCGTTGCCGCCACTTTCGGGAACCAGGAGAGCGGCACCTCGCGCAGCAGCTGCACGTATTCGTGGACTTCTTCGGGCACGTCGGGGTGCCCGCGCCGGCAGGCGGTCACCGGCGCCTCCACCAGGCCCGAAGCACAGGGCACAACCGGAAGTTCGTCGTGGACATCGGCCGCCCGCCTGCGCCGCCAGGCGAGGCCTTTGACCCTTTCGCCAAGCACCTGGCTACGGCACACGTTGATCGCATCCACCCTGGCGACGTCCTCGTCGCGAAGGCGTTCGGCCGTCCCCAGATCGTGGCGCAGTTCAGCGACTTCGGTGTCGATCTGGCGCAAGTAGACTGCTGCCTCTTCCGCCGCGCCGAGGATACTTTCCTTGAGCTCGGTCAGCGACGCTGCAAGCTCCTCGAACAGCGCGACGCGTCCCTCGACCAGGCGCATGATCGCGATGCTGTTGTCGATCGCCTCGACTGCCGCCGAGAAATACTCGGCTTCGTGCTTACCCGCCTGAGAGGCCGGCATAGTGTCGTCGTCGACGAATTCGCGCGCAGCGTCGGACCGGGTTTGATCCGCCAGCAACTCGTCTAGCGTGGGCACGCGGACCTTGTCGGACTCTTTGCCTACGTCCGATTTATGCCGGAAGCCCGCGATCGGAATGTCGCCTAAGGCGATCCCCTTCGGTCGTCCATCCGTGCCGCCTGTAAGGCCCGCGAGCGTGCGAACGACGGCCGCCTTGCTGGCGATCGCGTATTGCAGAGCCTGCACCGCCGGCTGTGGCTTTAACCGCTCCGCGACGCTGACGGTGCGCTCGACAAGGCCGGCGACCGGGATCTGCCGGCGCACGTCGATCGCCCGGAAGCGATCGACCTTGAAGTCGAGCGCTGCGGCGGCGATGCTGCGCGCGGGAAGGAACGCACTGGCCTGCAGCAGGTCGCGGGACACGGAGGTTCCGGCGGACAGGGTCGTGCCGGTGGCGAGCGCGGCTCGCGTCGTCGTCGCGGGTGCGGTGGCCATAAACATCGGCGTCGCGGCAAGCGCGGGCATGAACGTGGCCATCATCGGCGCCGGCGCGGGCGCGGGAGCTGGCGCCACCGCCCGGGTCATCGCGGCTCGCTCGATGTTGAGTGTCATCAGCGCGGGACTGAAAACGCTCCCCCGCGAGGTCGGGGACGGTGTCGGACTGGCTCCGGCATCGCGCGTCTCGCCGATGCGGAACGATCCGGCGCTGGCATCGCGTTTGATGGCGAGGTCGAGGAAGCTGCCGATCCGCTCGCTCGTAGCGCGCGCGCCCTCATCGCGCTCCGCGAGGTCGGCGAGCGCGGGCGAGGTGACGAGGCGCGACGCGGCATCGGCGCCGAGCATGATCTGGCGCACGCGGTAGATGTCCGAACGAGCGCGAACGAAGCCGAGATCGATCGCATCGTTGGTCGCCTTGAGCCGCGCATCGACCGATGCGAGAAAACTTCCGATCCCGCCTTCGTCGACCGCGTCGAGGTCGGCTTTGAGGAACGGCTGGGTCCAGCGCGCGCGGAAGCCATCCAGCGCTGCCGCTCGGCGCACGTCGCCCACTAGCATGGTGCCGAAATCGGGGACTTCGAGGGTTTCGCGATCGGTGACGGCTTGCCACGGCCAACCCCCTGTCGCGCCGTCGAGCGTAAGCTCGGCGCCGGCGGGCGCGTCGTCGGCAAGATAGGTGAATATCCGGCCTGCGCCGTCCAGCTTGCCGAACGAGGCCCATTCGACATCGCCGCCACGCTGGCTGAACTCGAGCGAATCGATCGCGAAGTCGGCCAGTGTGCCCCCATTGGCATCCCAGACGTCATCGGCCGACACTTCCAGCCGGACCCAGCCGCCTTCTTCGGGGAGCTCGCCCGACTTGCGACGGTCAAGGCCCTGCGCTTCCAAGGCAATCGGCAAGACATCGGGCTGGCCCCAGTAAACGCCCTTCTCGAACCGGGGTGCCCCGGCCGATCCTCGCTCGCGACCGACCCGCAGGGAAAGGCCGGTCATGCGGGAGGCGTCGTGTATCCTGACCCAGAACCAAAGACGGTCGCCGCGCGATACGCTCAACGTGGCGTCGGCGCGGATCATCTCGTGAGAGCGCTTGGCGGTGTTGGCGGCAAAGCGGCGCGTGCGCGTCACCTCGACCGGGACCTGCACGTGCGGGCGGGGGCTGTTCTCTTCGAGGGGCAGGTCGGAATCCCGCCATCCCTGGACCGCGCCGGTGACAGTTTCCAGCAAGCGGTCGTGCCGGCGCCGCGCCATCTGCCGTCGGATCAGCGATTCAGTACGCGCGCGGCGCAAGTCGCGGATGGCCTCGCCGAAGCGACGGTCGGGCGTTTCGATATGAAGCAGTCGCGGCTCGTAGAGCTCGTCGGGTACCGGGACGAGCAGTTCGACGGCGTCCGGGTCGCCGCGATCGATCGGAGCCAGGCCCGCGGCCTCGGCGAGGGCCAGGTCGAGACTGCTGTAGGCGACAGGCACCGCCGCGACCTCGAACCCGCCGGGAAAGAAGTGCTGCTTGCGCAGGACCGGGTCGAACATCGCGGCCGGCAGCAGACCTACCGGGGGAAGCCGCTCGAAAGTTGCCTGCAGCGTTGCGGCATCGAGGCTCGGCAGCTGGGCCAGTTGCCCGGTGAACTGATCGAGACGCGCCTGCCACAGGCGGTCGTCGCCTGCGACGAGCCCGGATCGGCCGCGCGCCCGCGGCATGCCTCCGGCCCGGACCACAGCGTGACGGTCGACAAAGGCAAGGCTCCAGTCGTCCTCGAATCCCGCCAGCGCGAGCGGAACGCCCCAGGCCTCCCATGGATGGCCGGTATCCGGATCGAGCAGTGGCTCCATCGCGAACACGGCATGGGCCAGCCGGTTGCGCCAAGCCGGCCCGCGCGGCGGCGGGCCGTAGTCCGGCCCGCCGTCGAGCGCGACCATTTCGCTCGGCCAGAGGTAGAGCGCGAGCCGCATCCCGTCGATCCGCTGCAGGTCGACATAGGGATCGTCGCGCGGGTCCGGGCGACAATCGTCGAGCGGACGGCCGATCAGCTCGGCGGTAACGGGCTGAGCGACGATCACGCCGATGCGCGGCAACCCGTCGGCGCGCCCCTCCTCGATCAGCTCCGCCAGGCTGTCGCCGATACTGCGTGGCCCTTCCGGACGCAGCCGCTCCGCAAGGCCCGCAGCGGCGGGGATTTCGGTGTTGTCAGTGCCGGGGCCGTCGGGGGCAACGACCCCGGCGAGTGCCCGGGGCCGGGCGCTAGGCCGGCGGACGGGACATCCCACCGGAAATTACACGCCCCGGCGGGCGAGGCCGAAACCGGGGTCGAGCCTAATACGCGCCAGATCTGGAGCACCTCCGATCGCATCGGCCTCAACGGTCAGCTCGAGCCCGTCGATCACGCCGGGAGCCAGCGACAGACCGTAGAGACGCTGCATCCCCGATCGCAGCGATTGCTCAGCCGTGAGGGCCTTGTCCGAAACCGCCCGTCCGGAAAAGGCATGGATCCGCCGGCGCCATACATCGGGCAGCGACGGACGCATCGGGGGATCGACGCCGATCACGTGCTCGTCTGCGAAGCTGCGACCGATATATCTGGTGATCTCCATGGCGGATCGTCCTTCCTGGGAGTTCAGTCCACCTTGCTCAGCAGGCTGTCGATTTCGTCCGCCTCTTGCTTGTCCGCGGCAGCCTTCACCAATGCGGCGAAGTCCTGCACGCTCTCCTCGGGCAGCTTGCGGAACGCGAAGTCGATCGCCAGCGCGCGGCCGGATTCGCCGAGCCAGACGGCATCCTTGACCGTCGGCCACTTGTCTCCGAGCGCGGTGCCCAGACGTGAGAGGCCCTCGCCAAGCCGAGGATCGCCGTAGTCCTGGGCGACATCCATGACTTCGGCCTCGCCGAGCGTGAGCTCGGTATCGGCACGGGCCTTGGTGGTCAGACCCGCTTCCTCGGCGGCGGCGACGCGGGTCAGGCCGACCCGCAAGGCGGCAAGATCGGCACTTGCGGGTCGAGCGGTGAGTGCCTCTGGCGTCAGGCGTGCAGTGGTCGTCATTCGCCGCAGCAATCTTGGATTCACGGCCGTGATCGTCGGGCGAATCCCCCTGACCGTGCCGGTCGGCGCAGGTGCCGGTGTCGGTGCGGGCGAAGGAGCGGGAGCCGACTCTGAAACCGGCGTGATCGAAACGTCCTCTGGCAGCGCAGGCAGCTCGGCGGCGGCGACCTTCTCGACGTCGGCGATGACCGAGGCGGTCAGGATGTCGGAGGCGGCCACCCCGGGGCGCGACAAAAGGTTCATCAGGCGAGCGGCGGCCTGCGGTGTCGCCTCGCCATTGATCCTGGCAAGGCGCTTCGACAGCTTCAGCCGGTCGATGTTCTCGTTGACCATGGCGTTGAGCGTGACGTCGTCGCCGCTCAGCCGGACCGCGGCGCGTTCCACCTGCGGTTGGAGCGCGATCGAGCGCCGCCGCACATACCAGACAAGCGGTACTCCACCCGGTCCGGTCGGTAGCGCCGAGATCGCCTCGGCCAACGCAGCCTTCCAGGCAAGCAGGCGCATCCCGCCCAGCTCGTCGCTGGTGGCGCTTCCGCCGGACATCGCGGCGATCCGGCTGCGACGCTCGAGCATGTCCGAAACCAAGCCAAAACCGCTTCCGGTGGATGCCGCCGCGACTTTGCCCAGCGGCAAGCGGTCGGCGTCGAGAGTGGCCCCGATTCTGCGGAATCGTGTCCGATCGACCGGTACGCAGATCGTAACACCGGTTCCTTCGAGCTCTTCGGGCCGGGCGGAAAGGTCGATCGGCGGCAGCGTCAGCGATTCCTCGACCAGCGTCGGGATTTCGTCGCCTGGCACGAAGGCGAGATCGGCCCCGACGGCCGGTGGGAAATAGGACTGAATTAAACCGAAATCGTCCACCTGGATGGCGGTGACGGGGATCTGGCCCGCGGGTGGCAGCAGGGCGAAGAACATTGACGCGGGGAAGCTCGTGCCGACCCCCCGGGCGCCGGCTTCTTCCAGCACGTCGGCCAGGTGATTGGCGTGCTGGGCGAGAAATGCCTCGGCCAGTGCCCGCGAGCGCTTCGAGACCCCGACGTGGAGGCCGGAATCGAGACCTGTTTCCCGGCGCACCATCGCCGTATCGATCCAGCGAACGGTCCCTCTGTCGACGGCCAGCATCGCCAGCGGCAGCGCGTCCTGCGGCATGGCCTGGCCGGACCCCGCGAAGATCGCCCGCGCCACCCTGCGGCGCGCGTCTTCAAGATCGCTCGCTCCCGCCAAGTCGGGGTAGGGGATCAACGTGATGGCCGAGGCCTCGATGATGTCGCCATCCTCGACCGTGCGACGCCCGGTGATGCTGCGGGGATAGGCCGCGATCGGATTGGCGGTAAATTCGACGGGGCGCAGCGCCAGGATATACAGGCCGCTGCGGCGGCCAAGCGGGATGCGCGGCTCGTCCGCCAAGCCGAGCGCGGCGTCGAGCTGGCGGCTGGTGGGCAGGTCAAGCAGCGGCAATTGCCGGCGTCGGGTAAGCATCACGAGGTCGCCTGATCCCGTCAATCCGATGCCCGGCTCGATCAGCAGAGTCTCGCCGCGGTCGACCGCTCGCTCGTCGACCTGCAGGCCCGTGATAACCCCTGCGCCGCCGGCGCGCGCCATGTCGGCCTGGCGCTGGCGGACATAGTCCTGGTCGCGCGTGAGATCGGCGCCGGTCAGGAACTTGCCGTCGAAGTAGCGCGGCCGGCGGCGCAGGCCGTCGAGCACCAGGGGGTCCTGGACGAAACGATCCTCGAGTTCGTGCCGGGTGAACAGCGTGTCAGCGGCTCCCTTGGCCTCGGCAATGCGAATGAAGGCGCGCTCTTCGGCCTGGTCGAGTTTGGGCATGCGCTATCTCCTCACGGTTCGCTGACCGGCACGTTACGGGGCTCGGCTCCGAGCCACTTCCCGGGCATCCAGATGAATGGGCGAATGGCGTTGTCGACGTGGACCCGCTGGGCGAGATCGAGTTTCGGCCGTATCCCTGCCGGTGCATCCGCCGCGATCTCTACGGGGATCGCGATCCGCGCGAGCAGCACCGCCGCCGGATCGCGGCCGGTGACGTGTTCCGCCAGCGGAGCGAGATCGCCCGAGGTGCCCTCGAGCAGACCAAGGCCGTAGCTTCCGAGCACCGCGGCAAGCTTGTTTTCCTGCGACGCATTGGACGCCGGCCAATGGTTCGCCGGCTTGGGTATTGCTCCCGGCGGCCCCTCGGAGCGCAGGACGAGTTCGAACGAGGGCTGCTCGGCAAGGCGTGCGGGAACGAGGGCGTCGAGCGCATCGAACGGGCCCTGCGCGAAGCTCGGCGTGCGGCCCCGACCGCAATCCTCCAGCGACAGGAACAGGTCAGCCGCAACGGCCACGTCGAGCGGTGTGCGGGGTTTGCGCTGGACCGCCGCGCGCAGCGCACTGACCGGCTGTGCTGCGAACCAGTGCGCCAGCCGGATGCACCACGGCTCGACCACCTCGATCATCCGGCCGTGTCGGTCGAGCGCGATCCCGGCTTCGACCCTGAGGTGGAGATCGTTGTCCTCGGCTTCCGGAGCGCGGACGCCGAGGCCGGCGAGCGTGCCGTGGCCCATCAGGTACCGCAGCGCCGAAGCAAGGCGCGAGCGATGATAGGTCTGCTCGTCGCGGAAGTCGTCGGCGGAAAGGAGCACGCCGGTGGCGTAGTTCACGCGTTCCGCAGAGGGGCCGTCGAGCAAAGGGTCGGCTGCTAACATCTGGTCGAGGGCGTCGGGCTGAAGGGACATGGCTGGCCTATCGCGGTTTGCGGAGATTGATCGGGGTGACGGTTCTGCGCTCGGCGACACGGGTCAGTATGCGCGGATCGAGGGTCATTCTGCCCCGCACGGTCGGCGTGGGGTCGGGTTCTGGCAGGGCCTCGACCGAAACCACCAACAGCGCCGGCTCGCTGATCAGGCCCGCCGTGTCGATTACCTCGAGCTGAAAGCGATGCCGCCCGGGGGCGAGCGGGTTCTCCACCGCCAGCAGCGGTGACTCCTGCGTCACGGGCACGCCGGGCTTGAGCACCACCATCGCGCTCAACCGTCTCCGAGCAGGGTGAAGCGGTACGACTTGATCTGGCCGGGCTCGACGTCGCTCGAACGCAGGCCCGAGAGGATGAAGCTCTCGCCCACCGAGATCAGCGGCTTGATTACTGCCTTGTCGGCGTTGACCATGTCGAGGACCGCCGTAGGCCGCTGAGTGTCTTTGACGATGACGTCGATCTGGGCCGGCTCGGATTCGTTGCCCGCATCGTCCACCACGACGAGCTCGAAACGGTAACGCCCGGGTGGCATGGGCTTGTCCTTGTCGACGTCGACGCGGACCACCGGATCGGTCTGGACGACGGGTACGTTCGGCTTGAATTCCGGCATCTTAGCGTTCCTTTTCCCACATCCAGATGTAGCGCTCGATCTGGCGGCGCGAGGCGGCTTCGCTGGCCAGGGCACTCAGGGTGAATCCGTCGCCGACCCAGACCTCGAGCGGTCCCTCAGCCCGGGCGCGAGGCGGCGACGAAACCGGGCCGTCTGCCCGCCGGTCCAGCATTCCGGATCCGGCGACCACGTCGCCGGAACCAAAATGGCTGCGATCGATACGCATGCGCTGCGTCGGCCGTGTCTCCGCGAGATAGGTATCGAGGCCGAGCAGCGATGCCGCGCCGACGATCAAGGGGCCGCGTGCGTGGAGCACCTGCGCCTCGACATGCGCGGGCACTTCCTCGGCAACGACGTCACGCAACCGGCGGAACTCGGACTCGTCGTCGACTCCGCGAACCAGCACGAGCACTCGCCAGGCAAGGCGGGCGTAGAAGTGTTCGACCGCCTCGCGATCGCCCCGAGTGCGGTCGATTTCGGGGCGGTAAAGCGCGAGCAGCTCGTCGCGCGCAGCGTCGCCGAGAATGAGCGTATCGCCGACGAAGCTGTTGCCGGAAACGGCCGTGCCCAAGGTCAGCGGATCGTTCTCGTCGGCGAGATCTGCGCCGAGGATTGTCGCGAACGTGCGACGCAGCCGGAAGCCCTCGACGACGACGATGTCGCCGCGGGTCACCGCGCCGCCCGATAGGAACACGCAGTTTCCGCCGGGCTCGACGGCCAGCATCAGGGCACGGATCGACCGGTCGCCCGCCTTGGCGATCGCCAATTCGCCGGGGGCCGGCAGCTTTCGTCCGCGGTCGAGCCGTCCGCCTACGATCATGCGGCCGCCGGTCGCCAGCTCTAGCGCCGTGAGCAGCCCACCGCAGGTGCCGCCGAGCGCGGCGGTATACGGCGCCGCGAGGAGGCGCTGGCGATGCTGCACAGGTGCCTCGCCGGCTCGCCGCTCGACGCCGATCCATTGCCCAATCCACGGCAGGGCCGGATCGGGCGCCGTGGCTGGGTCGGTCAGTTGCCACGAGCCGGCGATGCGCCCTTCGAGCGGCGTTAGCACGCCCTCGTAGGCATGGAGGAACCGCTCCATGAAGTCGGGCGGCGTGGCAGGGCCCGGTGCGGCTGCGGCCTCCCCGCCCAGGGTCTCGCTGTAGAACGTCGGCAGGTAGAGGTCGCGCCACGATCGGCGTCGTGCATAGACGCGCACCGCCGCCAGCTCAGGCGAAGCCCGGCGGTCGCCGCGCAGGGCCAGCGCGATCCACAGATAGCGGCCCTCGACGCGGCGGACCCTGCGGCCCGGACGCTGGATCAGGCAGTCGAACAGTCCCGCCTTGCCGGGCCGCCGCGGGCACTGCAGCATGGGCGGCGCATTGGCGATCTCGCTGTCCTCGACGAGCCACGCCGCAACCGGGACGTTGGTGTCAGCGGCACGTTGGCCTCCCGGCAGCAGAACATGGGGCGCCCAGGCCGGATCGTCCGGACCGTCGGGCATTTCCGGCACGGCCTCGACGTCGCTCGCCGACAGGGCGAGTTCGATCGAGCTTCCGTCCGCCAGCGCGGCCTCGGCGAACAAGCGATGCCAGACGCAGCCTTCGACTCTTCCGTCGATCGGTCCGATCAGCACCGTGCCTTCGTTGGCGAAGGAATCGCCCGAAAGCGCACGAAGCGGCCTGACGGCATGCGGCGATGCGTCGACGCCTCCGGCCCGAAGGTGCCGCGGGGGGCCGTCCAGCGCATTGCAGAAGCCCCCGTCCCATGCGTTCAGCAACGGGTAAATCCGTCCTTCAGGGGCGACCGCATCATCGGGGCGCGGGGCGCCTTGAATCCGATAGACGAAGGCTTGCGCAGCGGACCTGTTTCCGTCGCTCGCCATCACTGCGATGCGGTCTTCGCCGAGCCATGCCAGCGAGTAGGGGAAACGCAGTCCGGCCAGCCGGAATTGCTCGACGAAGCCTTGTTCGCCGAGCAGCAGCAGGCATGCCTCGTGCCCGCTTTCCCATGCAAGCACGGCAAGGCGTCCGTGGGCAGAGGCGGCCATCGCGACGGGACTCAGGGCCTCGTCGAAGGGCGGATAGGCCGTCCGAACGAGACGCGGCGGATCGGCATTGGGCTCGACGGGTCCGAATGCCCCCAACGCGGGATCGCGCAGGCCTTCGAATCGAAGCGGGGTGCCGGTAATGCGCATCAACCGCCGTGTCGTGCGGTCGAGCGCCCAGCCGCCGCCATCAGGCATCGGGGCTAGAAGATCCGCCGAAAGCGTTTCGTGGCGGGTCTCGACATCGGGCCAGCGTTCCCGCAAGTCGTGCCGGTAAACCGCGCCGTCGCGGGCAACGTAAACTATTTCGTCGGTCCCCAGCATGATGTCGCTGGGCCCGACAAGAGCAGCGCCAGCCAGAGGGATTTCAATACTGCCAGGGAGGAATCCGCTCGCCTCGATCCGCTTCTCGGCGGCGTTCCACCACGCGAAGCTGCCGTGGGCGTCGGCGATCGGCGAGGGCTGGCTGACCTGCTGGCGGGCGAAAAGCTCGCTCTCCGCGACTTGCGGGACGGCCTGTTCGCTGGCCAGCCGGAGATGACCGGTTCGCTCCGCCAGGGCGAGGCCGCGGGCTATCCGGGCGCCTTCGGCATCGGGAGCGAAGCCGAAATCGACGGCTCCGGCCAAAAGGCGGAAGGGAAGGCCGTTTACATCCATGTTGACGATCCCCCCATCAGCACAGCTCCGGCACCACAGGGACGGCAATCCCGTTGCCCGGCGTATCCGAAACGGGCTGCAGACGTGTGGCTGCGGCAGAGCCCTCGCCCACTGTGAGAGCGGCAAGGTCGGGTAGTTGCCAATCTTCCAGCGGATAAATCGCGCGCCCAGCCGAATCCTCGGACACGAGCTGCCAGGTGCCCTTTGGCTTGAGCGAGAACAGCCGGACAGGCGCAACCGCACGTATTCCGGGAACCCGCGCAATCGCGGTCTCGATCAGGCGGTCGTCGATATCGCGGCCAAGCGGCCAGCCCTGGCCGGCAGGTCCGCCCGGCGCGAGCGGCCATAGGTGGAGCCGGATCGCCTCGCGCACACCCGTCAGCACGTCTTCGCGATCGGCGGGGTCGATCAGCTCGACCGCGGCGCTTACGCCGATGGGGACGTATTCGGGCCCGATCACGTAGAGCTCCGTCCCGATCGGTCGGCGCGGCTCGAGCCAGCGATGGACGCTCTCGAGCATCGGACGATCGGGGCGGGGAAGGGGCTGGCTCGTCGATTGGCGCGCTGGGATGACCATCACCGAGACCACGCCCGGCAAGTTGCCGCGCCGCTGGTGCGGCTTGAAATTTTCGAGCACTTCGACCCGGCCGATCGCCTGACCGGGCGTGGTGCCGGCCAGCATCGAATAGTCGGCTCGGGTCACCGCCCGGTTGCCATGGCGCAGCTCGGCCGGAATGCGCCGCTCGGCCTGGTCAAGCGTCTCGGCGTCGGCGCCGCCTGTCATTGGCAACGGCTGGTTGAGTTTGAGTCGAGGCGCTGGAGGCGGCGCGCTGATCGACTTGATCGCGCCTGCTGGAAGGTTGCCGGTCAAGCCTCCTCCCGCGCGCATGAATGCCACATGCACCGCACGGCCCACGGCAGGGACCGCGCCGCTGACGCCGTCCCCAAATCGGATCACCCCGGCCTCGGAATCGAGGCTGTAGGCCTGCTCGCCAGGGCCGGCCATGGCCGTGTCGGCGACTTGCCGCCAGGTTCTCAGCCCTTCGGCTTGCTCGACCTCGATCAGCAGCGATCCCGCTTCGACCTGTGTTTCGCCTAGCGATAACTCCTGTCCGGAAAGTCCGGTGCCGGTGCCGATCTGGCGGCGGCCAAAGCTTTTGCGCTGCGTGATAGGAACGGTGTTCACGCCCGCCCACTTCAAGCGCCAGGAATCGATCCTCGCCGTCGATTGCGGACGCAACCGGATCCAGGCGACAAGTCTGGAAGCGGTCAAGGTGTCGTCGATGCGCGGCGGGCGATCCCCGACCCCTGCGTCAATGAAACCGAGCACGTCGTTGGAGGGCGCGCCGAAGTCGTCTCCGCCGGGAAGCAGCAGCCGCGCGACGCCGTTGCGGGTGAGTCCTTCGGTCCCGTCCTCGATGATTTCGAGCGGCAGATAGCCGGTGCCGTCGCCGCCGGCCGCGGAGATTTCCCAGACGTGCGGGATCGGCGTCCGGGCCGCGATCGATTCCAGCCCCCGGGCGGGGTCGACGAACGGCGCCAGTCCCACCGAGAACGCCATCCGGCGATTGGAAACCCCGCCCGCCAGCGTGTGGCGCACGGCCTGCTTGATCGCATCCTCGGGCCCTGGAGAAAGTAGGGCGAACCACAGGCAATCGTCGATGCTCTGCTCGATCACGTCGAAGCCTGCGGCTTCGGCCGTCCCGTTCGCGAAGACCGGCGTGGTCACATAGGCCGTGGCGTCGTCGGCGAGGCCATAGAGCTCCTTGAGCTCTCCGAGCAGCGCACCCATCCCGCGCCGTTCGTCCTCGTTGGGTGGCCGCTTTACGAAGGCTCGGCCTTCGACCGGAAGCACGACCAGCTCGCTGTCGAGTTCGAAGTGTGCTGGTTTGGCGATGGCATGGCGCCGCGGGAGTGTGACGCTGGTAGTTGCCTTCGGGTCGTCTATGCTCACCTGGATGAGCCCGACTGCGGGCTCGGCTGCCCGCAGCGGCCGGCCGAGCAGGCGCAGGAACGCCAGCCGCTGCCGCTCGGGGATCAGGTTGGCGCGGTACAGGATGGTATCGCCCATCCAGGCGAACAGGTCGATCAGTGTGCGTCCGGGATCGCCTTCGCGCAGATCGGTCCATTCGGGGGTGTGCGCGGGCACGCGGCGGAGCATGTCCGCGACGAGGTCGGTGAACCCTCGATCGTCCAGCGCGGGCGGGCGAATGGGCATCAGGGGCCTCCCACCGGTACGGCTACCGATATCGTGGTTGCGATGCCGAGCTGGCGAATGCGATAGGCGATCGTCACGAGCAGCACGGTCGGATCCTGCGCCGAAGCGACCTCGACCCTATCGAGCACGATACGCGGCTCGAACGCACGAACATGGGCGGAAATCCGCCGCTGCAGCTCGCTGCGGAAGCCGGCGTTGTTCGGCATGTGGATCGCCTGCTCCAGACCCGCTCCGAAATGCGGCCGCATCAGCTGCTCGCCTGGCGAGGTCCGCAGAATCGCTTCGATGCGTTGACGGACCGAAGTCTCCAGATCGGGATAGTTCAGTCGGCCGCTCTCGTCTGGCACCGGGAGCAGCGGCCAGCATAGAGGTGGACGGAGCGCCATGCCCCTGTTGGCGGTGAGGATGGGACCCGACATCAGCCGCCTCTCTCATCATCGCCGGAGGAGGCCGGCAGGGGAATGGGGATGCAGATCTTGATGTAGAGCATCCAGCGGAAAATGATGTCGAACAGCGTCAGGAAGATATTGAGCACGATGAAAGCGCAGATCGTGATGTAGGGAATCGAGAAGCTGCAGATCCACGCGATATTGGGCCCGGCAGTCGATCCCTTGCCTTCCGACAGGTCCTTGGCATCCCCTTTCAGGAGGTTGGCGATCTCGGGAGGCATTGCGAAAGCCACCGAAGGCTTGGCCTTCTTCAGTTTGCCGAGATCGGGCAGGCTGATCGTCGTGCCGGGTCCATCCCCATCCCACCACGGGGCGATCCGGAACGGTTCGCTTTCGATGCTCCAGATCAGCTTCGCCGGGCAATCGTCGTGTCCGCTCACCCGCAAGAAGCCGCGCACGACGTATTGGCTGTTATCATCACCGAACTTGGGCTGCGCCGGAGCATGCCGTGAATGCTGCTCCGACAGACAGGCGAGCGCCGCGCGCGTGATCTGCGCGGCCTTGTCGCGATCAACGCTCGGCCACGCGAGCGGCATGCGCACGTCCTTGCCGTTCGGCTCTCCGGCCAGCAGGATCGCCGAGGCGTCGCGCAGGAAGCTGGCGGCGTCGGTCGAGCGGACCACTCGTCCGTCGCTCGTCTCTTCGAGCGGAAGCTCGAGCGAGGCCAGCAATCGCCGCAGATTGCCTGCGGCAGCGCCGTTGCCGAACAAGTCCAGCTCGACCGCGCATTGCTGGAGGAAGAAGCCGAAATTGTAGAGTCGGCGGTTGGCCTGACGGGTCTCGGGCGAGAGGACATTCCAGTCGGCCGCGAGTGCCTCGCCGCGCCGCGGCAGGGACAGGCGGCGGCTGCGATACTTGAAATAGGACGACAGGTGACCGATCAGCTCCGCCGTCTCCGCCGCCGGCAAAGCCAGGAAATCGACGGGCGGTGGGGGCTCGTCGCTCACTTCCGCACTGACGACCGGGATCGGCGCGAAAAGGACGGTCTTGCCGATCGCTTGGCACACCTCGGGCGGCGCGGTGAACAGGGTGTGGACCGTTTCCTCGGGCGGCGCGACGGCATCGCGCCGTGCCGCGACCAGGTCGCGCAGGGCCGCGTTGGCGGGATGTCCAGCGGCCGCTCGCACGGGATCCGGATCGCGGTCCCGATGGTGAATCGACTGCCATCCCTTGATCGCGCGATCGGTCTTGAACCACCCGAGCCGCGTCGAGCCGTTGCGGCGACGGATGACGAGCCCCGCGCTCTCGATCCGCGCGGGATCGAGCCGTGGCGAACCGGGCCGGGCGCAGACTGCTTCGAACAGCGCGAACTGGAAGCGGCGGTGGAGCGGCTGGGCCAGCTCGAGGACACCGCCGGCCCCGGTGCGCACTCGCCGCAGCGCTGCCACGCGGCTTTGCCAATCGGAAGCCTTGAGATCGTCGAAGAGCGCCGGAACCGCGAGCTGGGCAGCGATCGTGGCGATGATGGCGCGCGCATCGCCGCCACCAAGCGGGCGCAGCAGCACCTCGTGCGGCGCCGGCGGAGGCATCCGCTCTGCCATCCTGCGGCGGGCCGCGGGGTGCATTTCGGTCAGCGTCACCATACGTTGCCCGCTCCCGGCGTGTACGATGGCGAGATCACGCTGTTGGTGATCAGGGTCTCGCAATAGAGCAGGCCGGTCACATGCGTGAACGGTGAGTCGATCTGCACGAATGGCGCGCTCACTTTGGCCATGCCTGCGGCGCTCACCTCGACCACCGCCGCAGACGTGGCCTTGATGCCGGCCGGCGAGAGCTTGACCGTTTCGGTGTTGGTCTTGAGCGTGATCTCGCCGCCGCCGCTATCGGTCACGGTCGCCTTGACCCCGGTCGGCGTCTCGATCTCGACCATCTCCTGGCCGGCACCGCTTTCGACAATGGCGATGCGGGTTCCGGCCTTGCCGGTCAGCGTCCAGCGATCTACGGAGGTGTCGATCGGTTCGGGAACCGCGGCCGAACCGTTCCAAAGATTGCCGATGACAACCGGCGCGCCAGTGTCGCCCGCCGTGAACGCGACGAGGACCTCGGTGCCGACGTCGGGAATGAGGAAAGCGCCGTAGTTGTCCCCCGCGAACGGCACCGCCACTCGCGCCCAGATGGGCGCATCGCCGTCAGGGTCGATCGCCGGCAGCTTGACTTGCACACGTCCCAGCGACTGCGGGTCGTCGACTGCGACCACGATCGCGAGGTGGACTCCCGCCCGCCAGCTGTCAGCCACTGCATAGCGGCCTTTAGCGATCAATTCCTCTGTCACGCCGCCTCCTTCAGATAGGCGCCTTCGGCAACGAAATGCGTGCGGTACCCGTCGTCCCGATCCCAGCGATGAGTGGCTTCGCGCACCGCGAATTGGTTGGCGAAGAGCGGGTTCACGCCCTGCAATTCAACCCAGCTGCCGACCCGCAAATTGCCGTCGCCCTTCGCGCAGCCGTCGACGTGCACGAAGCCGCGCGCCCGGCGCTCGCCTTCGGTGCGGGCAAGGGAAGATGCGTCGCCGTCGGCGAGCGGGCCGTTTCGCCCGCAATGCATGACGACGCTTGCGAGGCGTTCGCGCAGTATCTCCGGGCCGCTCTTGCCCTCGCCGGGGCCGAACCCGTTCGAATCTTCCTCGCCGTCGGCCGCTTCCCCGGTAGCCGGATCGAAGCTGGCGAGGCGAATCGAGGCAACCTGTTCGGCCACGTCGGCGGTCATTCGCGCAAACAGCAAGGTGTCGCCGACCTCGAGTGTGACCAGGCTCCGCTGATCCATCCCGACCCGACCGACCTGGAGCCGGTCACCGATAACCTGCATGTCGCAATCGAAGCGGTCGAGGACACGTCGTAAGAAGGCGAGATCGGTCTCGTCCGCCTGCATCCAGTCGCGCGCCGTGCTGTCGACGCCGTCGCGCACTTCGGGAGTCAGTCCGAAATCGGACGCGACTTGGCGCACCACGTCGCCGAGCGGCATCGCTTCGTAAAGACGCGTCCGTCGCCGGCGCCGTGCGGCGAAGAGCCGGTCCTCAGCAAGGATCGTGAACAGCGGCGGACCATCCTGGCGGATCTCGCTTTCGACCGCGGTCAACTGGCCGTCGAAGATTTCGACCGCCCCGACGCTCGCGGCGCCGGCGAAGACGCGAACACCCGCGCCGAGCCGCAACGGCGAATCGCCGCTCGCCGCGTACTGGCTGCCGCTGCCGTGCGACACCGAATCGACAAAGGCGAGTTCCAAGCTCGACAGGCCGCCAAGCGTCTCGCGCATGCACATGTGCTCGAGGTTGGTCGCGAGCAGCGGGAAACTCTGCCCATCGATTTCGATCGTCGGGGCCGCGGCGTGAAGGGGAGGGGGATCTGCCAGCGCCATCTCAGTCCGCCCACAGTCTCGCTTTGCGCGTGATCTCGCGGCGCAGGATCGTTAGCACCTGTTCGCCGTCGATGCGGACGGCGCCGAGTGCCGCGGCGCCTGCCTCGCTCGAGCCATCGCTTGCGCCGTCTGCGGCGGGGCGATGTTCGACTTCGGAAATGACTATGCTCACGCCGCCCTCACCATCTTGTCGTTTCGGAATAGGACCAGCTTTCCGCGACCGTTCCGCCGCCGCCGATCGCGCGGCCGCTGAGGTCGAACGAGGCGTTGGCGGTCGGCACGAAAGGCCGCGGCAGCAGCCGGTTCGCGTTGAAGTCGGCTGACGGCAGGCGCGTGCCCGACGATGTGCCGAGCCCGGCGAAAGCGCCGGCGCTGGCGCTCACTCCGGCCGTGGCCGAGCCAGCGCTCGACGACGCCAAGGCGGTGACGCTCGTGCCGCCGAAACCGGCCGTGGCCGTCACGCTCGCTTCCGCCCCCAAGCTCACCGAGGCGCCGATTCCCGCCGACGCGCCGATCGATACTCCCGCTCCCGCGCCGATCCCCGCGCCGGCGCTGATGCCCACTCCGCCGCCGATACCGATGCCAGCCCCGCCGGCCATGCCGACGCCCACGCTTGCGCCGAGGCCGGCGCTGGCGCTGAGCCCGGCCGACGCGCCGATCCCGAACCCGGCCGAGGCGCCGGCGCTGACTCCGCCGGCCAGCTTGAAGCCTGCGACTGCCTGAAGGCTGACGCCCGCGCTCGCCGCAACGCCGGCTCCCGCGCTAGCTCCGGCAAACGCCCCTGCGCTGGCCCCGGCACTCGCTCCCGCGCTGGCCCCGGCGAACGCTCCGGCGCCGCCCGCGCTGGCGAATGCTCCCGCGCTGGCGCCGGCAAACGCACCCGCTCCGGTGCGCATGTTCTCAGCGCCGTTCAGCGCTGCGAGGCCCCGTCCGGTCGAACGCTCGCCGCCGGCTTGCGAGGCAGCGGTGAAGACGCGATCGCTGTCGAGCGCGTCGGTCATCATCACCATGTCGAGCGCCGGCGGCAACTCGTTGTCCTCGATGTAGTTCTCGACGCTGGAGTATTCGCCGTGGACGAAAGTCTCGGTGAAGCCCTTGAGGCTGACCTGGATCGTCGAGCGCAACGGCGTGCCGTCGCTGCTCCAGTAGTCGATCGTCTCGTTGAGCGACTCGATGTAACCGAAATAGCGCGCGGTTCCCCAGCGGAATGCGACCAGCGAGAGATCGCGCGGCGTCTCTTCTTCCGAACCGCTTTGCGGCTGGGCCGTGCCGCCGCGTGCGGTCGCGATCGCCGCCCAGCGGAGCGGTCGAGTGACTTCGTAGATGTCCTGTCCGGTTTCCGTGGAGTCGAACAGCAGCTCGACGTCGAGCTTGTAGGCGGTCGGCTTTGAGGCCTCGTTCGGATTGCCGTCGCTCAGCGTATTGGTCGTGGTGATGCGCAGCGAGGCGGGGTTGAAGTGCACGTCGAACGGGACCGCCTCGTCCGGGTGGCCGACTGCGATCTGCGCCAAGGTGAGGCTCATGACACGACCCCGACCATGTGAAGGCCTTCATGCACGAGATGCAGTTCCTCGATCGCGATCTCGTTGCCGCGCCCGCTGAGATCGCCGACGCGGAACTTCACCGGCATGGCATTCTCGAGTTTCCAGCCGATCGTGGCGCGGCGCTCAGGCGGCGTCGCCGCTTCTCCCTCGTCCTCGGAAGGCGGCGCCTGCTGCGCGATCAGACCGATCAGCACGTCGCAACGATTGGCGCGGATCGGCTTTGCATCGTTGCGCATGTCGGCCCCGGCGAACATCGACCACCAGCGCCAAAGCGACTGCGACCGTGCAATGCCGCGCTTCAGCGTGACCGTCGAGAACGTCACGCGTCCGGCCAGCATGCGCGCGCCGTAGTTGTCGCCCCCCTGATTGACGACCTTATGTTCCATTGTCGCCTCGAGCCCGGAAACGTCGGAAAAAGCGCCGAGGATCTCGTCGCTCAACCCTTCTGCGGGCGCGAACGGAGTCTCGTTGCTGATGAATTGCAGGTGGAAGGCGAAGTTGCCGTAGAGGACCTGCCGGTCTTCGCCCGAGGGGATCGTGATCGCCATCACGCCGCCTCCCGCTGGCTCGCGGCCGCGACCGGCTCGATCAATGCGAGCTTCACTTCGATCCGATGAATCGGCGACGCCGGGTTGAGCACGACGTCGCAGCGCACACGGCCGGCATCGACATCGCCGGGAGTCATCGTGCTGCGGTCGCAAGCTACCAGATAGCTGTCGCGCGCGCTCGCGCCACTGAACGCCCCCATCGCGCGAAGCCGCTCGAGGATCGCTGTCATGCGGTCAGCGCAGCGCCGCCAAAGGTGCGGGCCGGAAGGCTCGAACACCAGATCGTCGCCGAGATGTCGCGCGGCGCGTAGCACGATGCCGATCAGGCGCGAGATTCCGCCGGGCCGCCAGGCACGGTCCTGCGCGAACGTCGCATCGCTGATCAGTGACACGCCGCCGCGCCGTGTGTCGAATAGACAGAGTCGATCGCCGAGCCAGTCGGCGCGGCCAATCGGGAATTCGCCTTCCGCGCCCGCCGGCCGCTCGAAGCCGCGGTTGCGGTCGCTGAGCGAGAGAGTCGGATAGAGCCGCGTCGGCCCTCGCACCGGGCTGTTCGCCGCGCTGCGGAACGCGCCTTTCTCGAGCGCGGATCGAGCCAGGATCCCGGCCAGCGTGCCTTCCGGCGATTGCAGTCCCTCCGGACAGGCCGCGGCTTGGGGCGTCGCCAGCCAGGGATAGCCGAGTTGCAACCGGGCGTTGCCGATCGCGGCCGCGTCGAACATCGCGTGCGGTTTGCCGTCGGTTCCGGCAAAGCCGGAACGGTCGAGCACAGGCAGCGGCCAGCTGGCGATCCGGTCGGGCAATTCTTCCGATTGCGCCGGCAGCGGCAGCGCTGCGACGAGCATCACGTCGCGCCGGTGTGCGGGCCCGCGCGGCCGGCCGAGCATCGCGAGGCAATGGGCGACGGCATCGGACCAACGGCGGAACGCCTGCTTGCCAAAGCGAGGTGCGAGAAAGGCCGGCAAGGCCTCGCGGGTCGGCGGCGCTTCGTCTTCCGCGATCGGTGGAGCGCAAGGTCGCCAATGCTCGGGCGGGCCCAACTCCGGTTCGATCTCGGGGACCGGATCGAGCGGGTCGGCACACAAATCGACGAGGTCCGGCACGACCAGCATCGCCGCCTCGTCGATCCCGAAGATCGCGGCGGCACCAAGCCAGCTGGCCGGATCGAGCGGGTCCGCCGATCGCGAGCGTCCGGCCAAGCCCGGCAGGATCGGTATCCGCTGATCACTCTCCGGCCCGCCGCCGGCGAGCGCGGTAAGCCGCGCGGCTCGAAACTCTTCCGGGCTCGCGGCCGGATCGGCGAGTGCGAGCGGATCGCCGCAGCGCACCACCCAGGCGGTGGCTCCACCCTGCAGGAAGAACTGCCGCAGCGCTAGGCCAAGCGCAGTGGGGACGCGATCGCCCGCTCCAGGCACACTGGTGCGGGCCGTCCAGTCGAACTGCCGGTCGAAATCGCTCCAGCTCTCGAGGCGGACCGGCACGCCCAGCAGATCGTCGCCGTTGCCACGCCGGGCGACGAGCCCGGCGAAGCACGCGATGTCTGCGCGCGAGCTCGACGCTGGCGCGGAAGGGCGCATCGCCGTGAGGAAGATTCCGGGTGCGGGCACGTTCCGATCCCGCCGCGTTAGACCGCGACGCTTTCGATGCCTTCGGCGGCGATGACCAACTCCTCCATCGCCACGTCGCTGCCGCCCTTCGCGGCCAGCGTCGGCCCCGTCCATTTCATCGGGCGGGCATTGACCAGCTTCCAGGCCAGGATCGGGTTGCGTTGCTCGTCCTGCAGCACGATGTTAACCGAACGCTTGTGCTCCGGGTCAACCCTGGTCACGTCGATCCAGTCCCAGAAGCTGCGCAAGCCCATGATCCCGCGCTTGAGCGTCACGTCGCTTGCCTTGTGAAGGGCCGGGATCTTGCGAACCCGGTTCTCCTTGTCGTTGCCTTGGCGGTATTCCATCAGGGTGATCTCGGTGCCGAGGCCCGAAACGTCGGAGAAGCCGCCCTGGGCACTGCCAGGGGCTTCGGGCCCGCCGAAATCGACCAGGAAGTTGTAGGCGCCATAGGGCGTATCGCGTGCCATCTCGGGTGCTCCTTATCCGCGCGCGTCGGCCGTCTTTTGGCCGATGCGGAAAATGACGAATTCGGCGGGTTTCACGGCCGCGACGCCGATCAGGCAGATCAGCCGGCCGTTATCGAGGTCGTTTTGGGTCATCGTCGACCGGTCGCAGCGGACGAAGAAAGCTTCCTCGGGCTTGGTCCCGAGCAAGGCGCCCGAGACCCATTCGTTGTAGAGGAAGTCGAACACCGTGTTGCGGATATTGGCCCACAGCGCCTCGCCGTTGGGCTCGAACACTGCCCATTGCGTGCCACGGTCGATCGAGTTCTCAAGGTAGAGGAAGTAGCGCCGAATATTGACGTACTTCCATTCCGGATCGCTCGATAGCGTCCGCGCGCCCCACACTCTGATGCCGCGGTTGGGCAGCGACCTAATGCAGTTCACGCCCAGCGGATTGAGCACTTCCTGCTCGCCGAAGCGTACGTCGCGTTGGAGGCCGAGTGCGCCGGAAACGGTCTCGTTCGCCGGTGCTTTCCATACCCCCCGATTGATGTCGTTGCGGGCATAGATGCCGCAGACCGAGCCCGACGGTGGCACGTTGATCTGTGCCGGCTGGCGAGGATCGCTGCCCGACAGCGGGTTGGAGATGGTGATCCACGGATAGTAGAGCGCGGCGTACTTGCTATCGAGCTTGCTCTTGAGAGCGCGAGCCCCGGCGATGTCGAGCCCCGGGGGCGTGTCGAGCACCGCGATGCGGTAGGCGCGGCGCGCCTCGGCGTGGGTGATGAGGTGGCCGTTGACCGCCGCTGCCAGGTTCGCGTCGCCGAAGGTCTGCGAATCCGGCGCCGCGACCATGGCAATGTCCTCGAGCGCGAGCAGGGAATCGAGCGCGGTCTTGTAGTCATCCACCTTGGGGGCAGCCGTCCCGTCGAGTCCGCCTTTCAACGCCAGCGTGCGGATGCCGGTCGCGACGTCGATGTCCTTCGATAGCGCTTCGTCGAGATCTTTCGCCTTGACGCCCGCCGCGATGGTGATCGCCACCGGGTTGGAGAGCCTGGCCGCCGCATCCGGCGGGGCCGCCGCCAGGACGGTACCGATATAGCGCGGGTGGCTCGGGTCGAGGCCGAGGCCCGCCGCCTCGAAGATCGGGCCGTCGGGACCGTGCACCGTCACGCCGAATGAGACGATCTTCACTGCGGTGTCGTTGTCGGCGACCGCGTCACTGCCCACGATCTTGTAGACGTTACCGACGATGACTGTGGTTCCGGCCATCTGCTTGCGGGCTAGCTGATTGGTTGATTCGAGCTCGCTGCGGGCGATCTCGATCCGGTAGTTTTCGTCGCTCCCCGCAATCGTGGTGCCGCCCATGTCGCGAGCAACGAACTGGACTTTGGCGTCGGCGCCGGCATTGACCGGTCCGGCAGCTTTTGCGCCCTGGCCGAGGATGCGCGCGACGTAGAGCCGCCCGCCGCCGTTGTCGAAGAAGGACCGCGCGGCGAGCGCGAGATAGTTGGGCTGCGCCTTGGCCGGATTGCCGATCGCGAGATCGTCGGCCGAACCGTAATAACGCTCGAAGTCGCCGTAGCTCGTGAGGAGCGGCGGGGTCGGATCGTCGGGCTCGACGCTGACCGGCCCGCGCGAGGTCATGCCAACGAATGCGGCGGTGGTGGTTCCCACGCCTTCGATCGACTTGGCACGAAAGCTCGTCTCCTCGACGAACACCGCCGGGGCTAGATATTCAGGCATCATCGGCCTCCTTGGCAAAGTCCTCTTGGCTGAGGGGGAAGGGTGGAAGCGCGGCGCTCACGGCTGCTTCCATTCGAGATCGAGCGCCGGCTCGGTTCCGGCGGAAAGCTTGACGGGTTTGCCGTTGGCGAAGTTTGGCGAGGCGCCGCCAGCCAGTTCGTCCGGGTCGACGATCCCTGCGTCGCGGGAAAGCACCCCGCCGGGCGGGATTGCTTCCGCCGCCGGGGTGAACAATGCTTTGGCGGGGTCGACCTTGACGATTGCCTTTGCCGCCAGCTGGGGGTCTGCACTCGCTCCCGCGCCTGGGAAGGCCACCGGCAAGTTCGGGAACACCAGCGCCGCCTCGCCGAGCCGATCGGTCACCGCGGTCGCCTCGAAATCGCCGTTGTCGCTGCGGGCGCGCACGAGCGCATTTCCGACGAGCGCGCCGTCGCTCTCGCGGCGCACGGTCACACGCAGGAGGCAGGCCAGGGCTTCGCGCCGCTGGAGTGGGCTGGCGAGCAGCGTGACTTCGGCTGCGCGAAACAGCGAATTGGCCTGCGCCGCGTTTGCCGGATCTGGGTCGCGCGGCAGCTTGAGCACGAAGCGGCGGGCCTGCAGCCGCGAATCGGCCGGCATGATTATGAGCGGAACCGACTTGGAGCCAATCGCAGGACTGGCCGGAGGCCTGTCGAAGCTGGCAGTGTAGCTTTCGAAGCCCGGTGCCTCGAGCACGGCGATGCTGCCGTCTTCCTTGGCCAGCGTTCTGACCCCTTCTCCGGTAACGAGCGCCGGAGAGCGGACGAGCCGTCCGAAGGAGTCGCGTAGCGCCAGCAACGCGAGCACGCGCCGGTCGAGCACGTCTGGCGCCACCATCATCGTCATCGCGCCGGCTCCAGCGCCACGTCGCCGTCGGCGAACGAGAACCGCGAAGCAACGACGGGGAGCGAGTCCTGACCAGTGCCGTAGCCGATCCGTACTACGCGGGCGCGGTACGTCGCCGAAAGACGGTACTTCGTCTTGAAGCCGTCCCACAGGCGGGCCAACTGGTCGGGCGTTTCGTCCCCCGGCGCGAGCTGGATTATTTCCTCGCGATCCCAGACGTCGCCGAGCAGCTGCCCGGCGCTGAGCGTCGAGAACCGGTTGAGCTCGAGCATCGCCCAGCTCATCAACGCCAGCTCGTCGGAGGCGGTGCTCGACCAACTTGCGAGGAGATAGTGCAGCTCGAGCGCGATGCCGATCCGCTCCGAGCGGTTTCCACCGGCGACGACGGCCGGCGCATGGTCGGATCGTGCTATGTGGTAGCAGGTGAGGCTGAGGCCCGAAGTCGGCGGGGTATTGGAGACCAGCTTAGCCACCGGGACGTGGGCAATGTCCTGCGTCGCCGGTACCGGGGCGAGCAGACCCTCCTGCGCCAGCAGGGCGCGGCGCTGGTTGAGCACGCCGATGATCGACTCCCCCACGAGATGGACCGCGCCGACCTTAGCCATGGCCGTCCTCTGGCTCGGCCAACTGGTCCTGTGGGAGAGCTTCGCCGAAATGCGCGCGATACGTGTCGATCGCTTCGCCTAGGCGTGCGTGCATCGAGTGGAAGCTGGAGGGCGTGGTCGAGAAGCGCCAGACCGTGTCGCGACTCTCGTCTTGCGAGCCGAGGGCAGCGAGGTCGAAATAGATCGACGATAAGGAAACCTTGACCGAGAGCGCGTTGACGAAATGGCGTGCGATGCCGTCGCTGTCGTGTGCCTTCCCGACCTGTCGTCCGCCCATTCGCGTCCTCCCATCCGTCACTTGGAACAACGCAAGCTCCGTGCCAGACGGTCAATCAGCTATCTTTCAATCACTTACTGGGTCTGGCTGAGATCGAGGTGTAACGCCTGTAGCGGCGGGCGCACACTCGGCGTGACGCTGCGTTACACTGCCGCGTATCCGACGGTGCGCGCAGAGCCCGTCCGGGGCGTGTGCGCCGAAGCCGCGTTGCGGGAGTACGAAAGACTACAGGATCTCGGGGTCGATGCCGACGCGCTTGAGGCGCCGGTAGAGCGTCGTGCGCGAGATGTTGAGCATGCGGGCGGCGTGGGCCTTGCTGCCCGCGCAGTCGCGAAGTGCCGCCAGTAGCTCCGTCCGCGGATCCGCGCGGCGCAGGCTCTCGGGTGGGGCTTCCTCGAAGGGTGCGACCGCCGGCGGCAAGTCGTCAGCGTGGATCCGCTCGCGGTCGTCGGCGACGACCATCGCATGCTCGAGCGCATTGCGCAGCTCGCGCACGTTACCTGGCCAATCGCGGCGTTCCAGCGCCAGCATGGCGTCTGCTTGGATCACCGGCTCGCGGCAGTTCATCTCACGAGCAATCTGCCGGACAAGATGTCTTGCGATCGGTTCGATGTCGGCGCGACGCGTCCGCAGTGGCGGGATTTGGAGCTTAACCACGGCGAGACGGAAATAGAGGTCGGAGCGGAAGCGCTGAGCTGCCACCTCACGCACGAGATCGCGGTTAGTCGCGGCGACGATGCGTACCGAGCAGCGCCGGGGCTGCATTGAGCCCAGCGAGAAGATCTCGCCCGTCTCCAGCGCGCGCAGAATCTTGACTTGTGCGGCAAGGCTAAGCTCGCCGACCTCGTCGAGAAACAGGGTCCCTCCGTCGGCCAGGCCGAACTTGCCAGGATAGGCCCGAAGTGCGCTCGAGAAAGCGCCCTTCTCATAGCCGAACAGCTCGCCCTCGATCAGGGAATCCGGAATGGCGGCGCAATTGATCGGAACGAGCGGACCCTTGGCGCGTGAGCTATTGCGATGGAGAAGGAGCGCGACGATATCCTTGCCGGTTCCCGTCGGGCCTTCGATGAGCGTTGTCGCCGAGGTAGCGGCGAGGCGGCGGATCATCCGCCGGACGTGGTTCGACGCTTCGCTGATGCCGACGAAGCGATCTCCATCGATGACATAAGTGGACGGATCGACCCGGCCGTTTTCGGTCAGCGGCAGGGCGGGCGCCGCACTGGCCCTGAGCGACGCGAGCGGTATGTCGCATTGTACGAGCTCCGCAGCGCGAACGCTCCTGCGAGGAGCAGCTCCAGCCTCACAATCTGACATGCCCGTCCCTCCCTGCCTGGGATGCTTCTCGCTTGCTCCAATTGGGACCCGGGGTGTTCTCGCGGCGCGTCTGGGCGCGCTGAGTTTCTGGTATTCGACTCGTCGTCAGTGCCTAACTCTATCACCGGCCGCGGCCCGAATAACGCTCGCCCCGCCGTGAAAATGCAACGCTACGTCGACGCGCATTAAGAAATCAGAAAGGTTAATTTCGAGTTTACCGAGATGGTTAATACCCAGCGGCGTCGGCTTGGCGGATTGGGCGGATATTGCTTCGATCCAAAATATAGCCCGTTCTGCATTCCAGAAATTGCCTGCAAGCTGGCCGGTGCCAGTTCACGGTAACGGTTTCGAGGGGCCCGTTCAATTTCGAGCAACGACGAGATTGCGCTCGAAAGGGAAGTACTCGTGTTCCAGATAGCCGGCCGCAGCTGCCATCGGATTCGCCGTTCGAGGTGCTGCATCTGCTTTCGACCGATCCCGGCGGGCGGAACGCTGCAGTTGAATCGCGGGACTACGTCGGCGTCGCGCCGGCTCCTCGGCCGCGACATCGACATCCTGCCCCGAATGCTTTTGACTCGCCCGACTGCAGGGGTACGATACCTTTCACTTGAGCGGATAGCCACGCCAGCGCTTGATGGTGCGAATGGCGAAGCTGGATCGCATCGCGCTGACGCCCGGCAGCCGCGACAGGCAATCGCGGTGGATGGCGTCGAAATGTTCGAGGTCCCTGGCCGAGACTCGCAGAATGTAGTCGGCATGGCCAGACATCAGATGGCATTCGAGGATGTCGTCGAAGTCCGCGACCGCCTGCTCGAACCGGTCCATCGCCTCGCGGCTTTGACTGGTGAGCGTGATTTCGACGAAGGCCTGCAGCTTCAGGCCGAGCCGCTGCGGATCCAGCCGCGCATGATAGCCTGCGATCAGTCCTGCGGCTTCGAGCGACTTGATCCGGCGGTGGCAAGCGGAGGTCGAGACGTTGGCCAGTTCGGCCAATTCGGCGATCGAGCGTGAAGAGTCGCTTTGCAGCGCATCAAGGATCAGGATGTCGTTTCGGTTCATAGATTTTCCCATATTTTGCGCTGGATCCGGGAACGAATTCCAAAATACCCCACTTCAAGCCTCATATGCGGCAACCTTTCCGCGTTCAATCGGGTTATCATCCCTTCGTAGATTGACGGGAGAACTAACATGCGTGTCGGCACAGTCAGGGAAATCAAGAACCACGAATACCGCGTAGGTCTCACGCCGGAGAGTGCCCGCGAGCTGGCCGCACACGGTCATGACGTGTGGGTCGAAGCCTCCGCCGGGATGGGCATCGGCGCCGCCGATGCGGATTACGAGGCGGCAGGCGCCACCATCAAGTCCGGCGCTGCCGAGATATTCGCCGAATGCGAAATGGTGGTGAAGGTCAAAGAGCCGCAAGCGGTCGAACGCCAGCAATTGCGGTCTGGCCAGATTCTCTACACCTATCTCCACCTGGCTCCGGATCCCGAGCAGACAGCAGATCTCGTGAAGTCCGGCGTGACGGCCATTGCCTATGAGACGGTCACCGCCGCCGATAACTCGTTGCCCCTGCTCAAGCCGATGAGCCAGGTGGCCGGGCGCATGTCGATCCAGGCGGGAGCCACTGCGCTGGAAAAGGCGAACGGGGGCCGCGGCGTGCTGCTTGGCGGCGTGCCGGGCGTGCTGCCCGCGAAGGTGCTGGTGATCGGCGGCGGCGTGGTCGGGTTCAACGCCGCGCAGATGGCGGTCGGCCTCGGCGCCGATGTGACTATCCTCGACCGCGACCAGGCCGTCCTCGAACGGCTCGACAGCCATTTCGAGGGCCGTGCGCGGACGCTCTATTCGGGTCGCGCGGCCCTGGCTGCGGAGGTGGCGGAAGCCGACCTGGTCATCGGCGCGGTGCTGGTGCCCGGTGCGGCGGCCCCCAAGCTCGTCACCCGCGAGATGCTGGCTACCATGAAGCCGGGCGCAGTGCTGGCTGACGTCGCGATCGACCAAGGCGGTTGCTTCGAGACCAGCCGGGCGACGACGCATGCCGAGCCGACCTACGTGGTCGACGGCATCGTCCATTATTGCGTCGCGAACATGCCGGGCGCAGTGGCGCGTACGAGCACTTACGCGCTTAACAATGCAACCTTGCCGCATGCTCTGCGCATCGCCAATCTTGGCTGGAAGGATGCTCTGCGGAGCGATCCGTATCTGGCGTCCGGCCTCAACGTCCACGAAGGCAAAGTCACTTACGAAGCGGTCGCGCGCGACCTCGGCTATGACTACGTGCCGGTGGGGCAAGTGCTCGGTTGAGCCTGACAGGCGACGGGCCTGTCCCAACATGCATGCTCGATGACCGCCCCTGCAATCAAGCTGGGGCGGTCATGCTGCTCGAGGAACTTGGCGGTACGGGTGGAGCGGATCGAGCTTGCCGGCCCGCCCCATCGCCCGCGAAGCAACCGCGTCAACGCGATCAAGGCGTTCGAGCTTGAATTGATCGCTTGAGAACCTGATCAGCGCGTACGAAAAATGTGCGGCGAACCTCACCGAGCTCTGCCGCAGGCGAGAGCAGCGTGGAAATTGTGCCACTTGCACTACCAGTGCTCCGTGGCGGCGGCTGTCGAACCGCGTGAGCGAACCGGCCGCCAAGGCTGGCGATTAGGCCTATCCTCGAGATGTTCGATCGGGGTAGGCGCACCAGCTCTGCTCGCTGGAGCGGACGATCTACTCGTTGATGCAGTCTTGGGCGTGCTTTTCCTGGGCCGCGTCCGGTCCGGTTG